>JAPOZO010000052.1 GCA_026706025.1 Candidatus Poribacteria bacterium | reverse complement strand
ACATGATCATGACGAACATTCGCATTGCCATAATTGCCATACCGAACATTCGCAGCGCGAGCATACCTGCGCAGCCTGTTTCTTTTGCAGCCAGCACGTCAGTTTCGAGGTTGAATCCTTTAGCCTCGACTCACCGCTCTTTTTCCATACCGGACTCCGACTTTACGAAGAAACTTTTCTCTCTCTAAAGCTGGTCATCCACACGCGAAGTCGTGCCCCACCTGTATTCTCCACTGAACTCGCAAATTATGCCTTTTAAATTAAAGGCAGATTTTGTTTTTCCCTTATATCTCTTATTGTAACCCAAGTTGCTACTAACAAATTTTGGATATTTTATGGGGATTTTCGGACATTTTTCCACCCCGTAGGGGTGATATGTCTATAGAAAACAGTATATTCAGGGCCACCGCACTCCGTATGAAGATTAAGAATTTAATCGGGTAATGCTAAGACGTGTGATAACAAGTGAGCCGGTTCGTAGTAGTGCGATTCATCGCACGTCGCGTAGATACAATTACCCAATTTATTTGTTAAACCTCATTAGGAGTGCTATGTCAAATAGGTGGCAGCTTGCGTTATTGTACAAAGATCGCGGGGTTACCGATGACGCTCCCCGCGCTTAGTACACCGCTGCTTTGCAACGTGTCGTAGCGTTTCTGTAGTAGACGCTATCTGATTGTGGACCAATGCGTGGTCGGTTTTCAGGATGTCTGTATGCATATCTATTACGCGAACAAAGCATGCGTTCCTCGCGACATGTCAACACGCGTTTTATACGTTTCGCGTGGCATGTTCGCCGTTAAGTGTAATTCTATATTAGATAAAAAAAATTGGAGAATACATTGTTTACGTATTTTTTTCAGCGCGACTTTTCTGTCGCTATTTCACGATTTATGGTTACTTGCATGAGAGCCACACTAGCTCTGCTTATGTTTTTGATGTCTTGTTCGATCATCTCAATGCAAGCCATTGCACAAGAGTATGATGAGCATGATGAGCCGCTGGGTCGGTTACTTGTCGCAGATGGCGAAACCGGTTTACTCCAACTTATTGAACTTGACAATGGAGAAGTGATAGAAACCTTCATGGTAGAAGGGTCTGCGCGTGTTTACACGACCGAAAGCGGTCGCATCGCAGTCGCTATTCAAACTGGTGCCAATAGCGTTAATTTCATCGACTCCGGTCTGTACCTCGAAGAACACGGTGATCATTTCGATAAGGAGAAAGGCGTACCGAGCTTGCTGCCGTTCAACCTTACCGGCGAACTCGTAAACTCGCAAAGACCCATTCACTTTGTTTCACACGAAGGGCGCATTAACATCCACTTTGATGGCAACTTTGGTGAGGGTGTGGATTCAAAAAACGTCACCGTGCGCGAGGAAGACCTGTTCTTACCCAACCCGGACACACTCATATTGACCTCGGCGCAGCAGCACGGTGCCGGAGCCCCGGTGCACGGTGGAAAGACAATTTTCTCGCTCCCCGATCCGGACCGTGAGTTCGGCTCACTTCCGAGCGGCTTTGCGGTCGTTGATGAACAGGGAAATATCCTTCAAACGTTCAACGACAAGGAAGATTTCCAAGCATCCTGCCTCGGTATGCACGGTGAAACGATAGTCGGCGAACATTTCATTGCCGGCTGTAATGAGAAACGTGAGGACGGCACAGGGGATGGTGGCGTTTTAGTGATGACCCACGACCCAGTGACCGGCCTGTTCTCCGCACACAAGATCGCTTATCCTGACGGCTTGCGAACGAGCATCATCAGTTCTCATCACGCCCAGCCGTTTGTCATCGGTAATTACGGTAGCCGCCCGGACCCGGGCTACAGAGCCCTCGTCCGTATCTATCCTGCTTCGACCGAAATTGATCCGAACGACATTCAGCAACTGCCAGCAGCCTATAGAGGTTTCGGTTTTGAGAAGGAACATGGCGATAAGTTAGCAGTGCTGACCGTTGACGGTCTGTTGCAGGTGTTCAACCCAAGCGATTGGACGTTGCTCGGATCGACACAAGTGGTTGCAGATTTCAGTGATGCGGAAGGTCTCCGTCCCGCGCTGACTGTCGGTAGTGGGTTCGCCTATGTCAGCGATCCCAATACCGGTGAGATTCTTGAGGTTGACCTTGACACAGTATCCGTCAGCAGGACATTTTCTGTCGAGGGGCAGCCAGTGAATATGGCAGCCTTAAATTGGGTTGCACCACTGGGACCCGCGCCAGCACATGACGCGGACCACAGCCATGAGCATGTCGCCGACCTCCCCACAGATGGCATACACTTGACAATAGGTGTACCGTATCATATTGAGGTCGTCGATGTACCGTTCGCAGGTGCGTCGGAGACAGAGCTTTTCGGTATCAACAACGCCGGAGACATCGTCGGGAGCTATGTGGATGCAAACGCTGTTCGGAAAGGATTCTGGCTCAAAAACGGTGTCTTTGAGACGATTGCCCCAGAAGGTGCAACAGACACACGGGCATTCGGGATCAATGCATCCGGCCAAATCACGGGTCGGTATAAAGACGCGGATGGCGTGCAGCACGGATTTCTGAGAGAACCGGACGGTATGTTTATCACAGTCAATCCGGGTGCAGCCGATAACTTCGCGTGGGGCATCAACGACCTCGGTCAGCTCACTTCGTATCATTTCGATTTCCCAACAGAAAACGACATCGTCATCACCAGTCTTCTTCGCGAACCGGACGGGACTTTCGTGCAAGTTCCCTCTTCGAGCGGTGTTGGCGGCAATGTTTTTCGGGGTATCAATAACGCCGGTGTGATGGCAGGTTGGAATCTACCTGAATCAGGATTTACACCAACAGAGTTTATTGATGGGCTAATTTACGAGGATGGCGAGTTCACAACTTTGTCCATTGACGCAGAGCGGCATACGCTCCCCGATGACATCGACAACCATGGCAGGATTGTTGGTCACACTGCGCCGCTTGATTTCTCTGAAATACAGGGATTTCTACGTACTCCAGAGGGCGAGTTTCACCTATTCGGGATTCCCGGCGCAGAATGGACCATTGCACAAGCCATTAACGATGATGGTGTCATTGTCGGCTGGTTTGAAATTCACTCCGAAAACGGCGAAGAGCAGACTCACGGCTTCATTGCCACTCCAATGCCTACAGACGGAGAGGACTTCAGCCAGGTCTACTACGCTTCTCTCTCCAAAGGCTTGAACATGATCTCCTCACCGCTGAAACCTCGCACGCCGATGGACGCTCGGTCACTGGCGGAGATGGTTGGCGCAACGGCGGTAATTAAGCTTGATGATGTCAACCAAAAGTTCGTTGGCTGGACACCGGATGCACCACACAACGGGTTCCTGATTGAAGGGGCAAAGGGATACATCGTCAACGTGCCGCACGCCCGACAGGTTGCCTTTGTCGGGGCACCGTGGACCAATCAACCGCAAGTTTCTGCAGCACCGATCGCAAGATCAATTGACACGCCAAGTAGCACTTGGGCATTCGTTGTCAGTGGGCAATTGGAAGGTGTGCAGGACCTTGAAGGCTATCTGGTCACTGTACGAAACCTGCGGACGAACGCTATTATGACGAATCGTGTGCGAGACGGCTACTTTGCCGCAGCGACCGCTGATCTCTCCCGCCAGAGCGTCGTCCAAGTTGGCGACACTCTGGAAGTCACTGTTGCGGATGCAACCGGAGAGATTGCTTCGGAGAAGCTAAGTTTCGTCGTGACGCCAGAGGCACTTGCAAACGCTGTTCTCCCTATTACACTTGAGGGGATTGGTATACCCAACCAGAGCCTACTGTTGCAGAATTATCCCAACCCGTTCAATCCCGAAACGTGGATACCTTATCACCTTTCGGAGTCAGCCCCTGTGACGCTATCAATTTACGATACGACAGGGCGATTGGTGCGAACGCTTTCGCTTGGCTTCAAGTCAGCGGGTTTCTATCAAGGCCGGGCACGTGCTGCCTATTGGGATGGTCGAAATGATGTGGGTGAACCGGTTTCAAGTGGTGTTTATTTCTACCGGTTGTCCACGCCGTCTTTCTATCAAATGAAGCGGATGGTTATTTTGAAATAAGTGCCGAGAAAATTCATCACTACCCTTGAATGTCATTGGGTAGTGATGAATCTGTATATTCGCAGGAGTGTAACACACTGGAAAAAGGGGTCAGTGACCCCGCCCTAAAGGGCGAGGCTTGTCCCATACGCCGGTTTCCAAGGCTATAGGTAGGGTGAGGGAGACCCCTCATTGACTACCGTAATATATCGCAGTATCTTGGTGTGGCAACCAGCACGATGTTTCGGATGCTCCCCAAGTCTGATTCCTCTCGGATACTGTGATCCGGATGGGGAAACATATACCCTCGAAAGAGGCGTTTGGCAGGGTAACCTGCTTTTATCATACGTTGTGTGTATAGGAAACTCAATCATATCCTTTACTATTCATACGAGTTTCCATACACACATTCATAATATAAAAGGAGCGGTGTTCCTCCCCAACCTGAAGGTAGGGGTTTCCACACCGAAGATTTAAATGAGAGCAGATGGAATCGAATCGCCGCCCAAACTGGCATCAAGGCGGCGTGTCTTAGTGCATATACTCGTCTGTAAGGGTTGTTGTTGTGGCGTGACAGAGAAACGGAAACCATCTGTACCGGTCGAGTGGCTCAAACAGGAGTGGCGGAACAGGCGGCTGTCGGCTTCAATAACATTGACAATCAGCGAAGGCTGTCTCGGTCCGTGCGATCTCGCAAATGTCATCTGTATCACATCACCGCACGGTGTTGTGTGGTTAGGACAGATAAAACTCCATCGACACTATGCGCGACTCGTGGATTGGGCGGAAGCCATGGCGCGAACAGATGCACTACTTCCGTTGCCTGCAGCCTTTGATAGTCACCGTTTTGATCGGTTTCGATCTCCCTCGTTCGGGGTTGAAAAAAAATAAGCGAACCGTGAGTTACAAGGCTTCACAGTGGCAAGTGTTCGTTGGGCAGGCTCCTGTCGTACAGCGTTGCTACATTGATACGAGCTTGATGACAGACGGTTTAAAGGAGGCTATACAACAGTGCTGAATTTTTTAAATTCGCAAAAAGAGAGTGACCCACAGCAACTCGTCCAAGTCAAATCGTGGGTCTCCGAAGTCTTTGACCTATCAGAAGACATCTCCGTGATGATTACTCAGTTGCAATGCACCGAAGAGGGCTGCCCGCCTATTGAAACGGTCATTGCAATCCTGGAGACGCCGGGAAAGCCCCGGCAATACAAGATTCACAAACCGCTGGCGGATGTGGATCAGACGGACATCGTTAGCTTGACCGCTGACTAAATTCTACAAGGAGAGAAAGATGAACACAGCCATGCTAAACAATCAAGTCCCCGTCACCGTGTTGACGGGCTTTTTGGGGTCTGGTAAAACCACGCTTCTCAACCGCATTCTCACCGAAAACCATGGCAAACGTATCGCCGTCATCGAAAACGAGTTCGGCGAGATCGGTGTCGATAATGATTTGGTCATCGGTGCCGAAGAAGAGATCTTTGAGATGAACAACGGTTGCATCTGCTGCACGGTGCGCGGTGATCTCATCCGTATTTTGGGGAATCTGATGAAGCGTCGCGATAAGTTCGACTACATCATGGTCGAAACCACAGGGCTTGCGGACCCCGGGCCCGTTGCTCAGACGTTCTTTATGGACACCGAAATGCAGGAGAAACTGCAACTGGATTCCGTCACGACGCTGGTTGATGCCAAACACATCTGGCAGCACATCGATGACAGCGATGAGGCGCGTGAACAGATTGCCTTTGCCGATGTCATTTTGTTGAACAAGATTGACCTTGTAACCGAGGAAGAGTTAGAGCAACTGGAAGCCAGAATTCGCAGCATGAACGCTGCAGCGAAGATTTATCGAACGAAAGACGCCGTGGTTGAAATGGACAAGATTCTCAATGTTGGTGGATTCGATCTTGACCGGGCGATGGAGGTTGACCCACAGTTTATGGAACCGGAGTATCCGTTTGAATGGGCTGGTGTTTATGACCTTTCGGCAGGCACGCATGAACTGGTTCTCCAAGAAGGTCCTGACCCGGCGATGAAAGTCGCGTTGGTGCCCGTAAATGCGTCAACCGATGAAGCTTTGGAGGACGCTGTTGAGCCAGTCGTTATGGTTTTCTCCGATGATGAGTATGAACTTTCGGCGGGTGGCACCCTTCAACCGAGTGGGCAACTCATTGCGTTAAATCTCACAGCGGACGAATTACGTTTCGACGTGCAGATCGAACGCCCGGGGGCTTACGCGCTGTTTACCGAGCATCACCCCGATGAATTTCAAGCACAACTCTTTGGCAGCGGCACCCTTGTCAAGCCAGCTGTCGAACGCGAATTTAAGCCAGACCATGAACATGATGACGAAGTCACATCGGTCGGCATCACAACCCCCGGTGACCTCGACCCCGACCGGCTGAACGATTGGATTAGCGATCTGCTTCGGACAAAAGGTATCGACATTTTCCGCATGAAAGGTATTCTGAGCATCAAGGGGCAGCCAAACCGATTCGTCTTCCAAGGTGTTCATATGCTCTTCGATGGCCGCCCCGACCGCCCGTGGGGTGGTGAACCGCGCTACAATAGCCTCATCTTCATCGGGCGCAACCTCGACCGGGCCGAATTGACTGAGGGGTTTGAAGCATGTCTCGCTTGAGCAACCTGAGCAACCGCTTGTTTCAGCCCTCTCAACTGCGCGAAAATTGGAACGCAACCCTCAGCGACCACGTCATTGATCTGGCGTGGTCCCCTGATGGGAGATACATCGCTGCCGCGTCGGTTCTCGGTCCGGTGACAATTTTTGAAGGGCATCGTCAAGCAGTTATCCATGCCTTCAAAGGGCATGAATTCGGCACAATGTCAATCGCATGGCGGCCAGACAGCAAGGTGCTTGCCAGCGCAGGACAGGATGGGAAAATTCGGTTGTGGGATATGACAAGTGGCGAAGTGACCCATTCGCTTGACGGGGGTGCCGCCTGGGTTGAGTGCCTATCTTGGAGTGGCGGCAAAGAACCGATACTCGCCTCTGCCGCCGGGCGTAAGCTGAAACTCTGGAACGCTATCGGCGATCTTGTTCGCGAATATCCCGACCATCAGAGCACGATTTCTGATCTCCAGTGGAAACCGCGTGTAAGACAACTTGCCTCGATTGCCTACGGGGGTGTCACGCTGTGGGACCCGCAACAGTCGGAAGCCGTCCGTCGATTGGAATGGATAGGCTCATCACTCGTGATTGCGTGGAGCCCTGACGGTAAACACATCGCCACCGGAGATCAAGATTCGACTGTACATTTCTGGATTATGTCTACCGGTGAAGACTTGCAAATGTCTGGCTATCCGACGAAAGTGCGAGAACTCTCGTGGGATGCCACGAGTCGATACTTGGCTACCGGAGGCGGCCAGGAAGTTATCGTGTGGGATTGTTCCGGTCGCGGCCCGGCCGATACCAAACCCATTACGCTTTCCGGGCATCAGGATTTTCTCAGCGTTCTGCGTTTTCAACATCGCGGAAAACTGCTGGCATCAGGCGGTGCCGACGGTCTGGTCTATGTCTGGCAATTGCGAGGCAGAATCAGTTCTGTGGTGGTTTATGAAGCCGCTCTGGCAGCGGGGGTCACAAGCCTCGTTTGGTCACCAAGTGACCAGCATATTGCTGTTGGTGACGAGTCGGGTGGGGTGAGCGTTTTTTCGATAACTTGAAGTTCAACATCCAAACGGAGTCAGCTGCCTGAGCTCTTACTTTGCTTATTTAACGTGAGTTTGAAAATAAAGATTGAAACTCCCGTAGGTTGGGTTGAGCGGTAAAAGACCAAGAACCCATCCGTTGATACAGAAGTAGCCGATTTTCAACGACCCGTTTTTGTAGATACAAATAGCGAAACCCAACACCCGAAACGCTGTGGATGTGAGAATACGTTGGGTTTCACTCGGTTTTTGGTGATTTCAGGTTTCTTGATGAACTCAAAAGTCATCTGCTCTATGTAATTTTTAGTAGATCTCCATTCAACCCAACCTACAAAATTCAAAATCTTTTATCAAACTCAGGTTATTTAAGCAAGTTAAGAGCTTAGGCAACAGTTATAGTAAAGTCAATTGTGCGATAAATCACGCAACAACACGGGACCCCGTTCGTAGTAGGGTGATTTATCACCCGTCCCAGTTCAAGGACGGGCAATGAATGGTTTCCCTACTACAAACGGAATCCCTGACAAAGCACTACCGGTGCGCTGTTTTGAGCGCGCCCCATAGCGTTGCCAACTTCCGTGAAGCATCAACATCAGACGGTTGCAGTTCTGACTGTTTCAGTTCCTCGGCGGTCAACGGACGATTCCACACCTTCACTTCATCAATCAATCCCTTGTAAAACCGATTCAGATGCTCTCCTACCCAAATTGACTGTCCACTGTTGATGTCCTTTGTGTTGTCGTCAACTTCATCAATCAACTTGCCATCCACATAGAATCGGATCTTTTTTGCTTTCTGGTCTCGGACCCCCGCCAGGACATGCCATTTGTCATCGTTCAGGAAATCCGGAGACCTTATCCCAGCACTATTCGCACGTCCCTTATCCCGGACGCTAAACCCCATCTTACCACGTGCCGCTGGGTCGTCACCGCTGACGGAGAGTATCCAAACCGCATCAGTACCCGGACGATAGTTCCCAACAATTCCGTCGTTCTTGGGTGGCTCATCATCTGTTTTTACCCACACTTGGACTGTGAGTGAATCGCCAGTGGAAAAGGTAATCGAATCTTCCAATGGCACTTCAACAAAGGCACTCTTGCCATCAAACTCCAACGCGCCGCCGTGCTTTCCGGCGACCATCTTTGCATCACCGTTAATCGTTCCATCGTTGCCTTCTTCAGACAAATCCTTTGCCGTATCACCTTGAATGGCACTTTCATCAAAACTCAGATGCAGCACTAATCCTTCCGGCGGATTGGCTTTACTACACGGCACAAAACTGATGAGTATACCCATCACTGCGAAAACTACAAAAACGCTTTTCATGATAAACTCCTTTTGAGAGGTTGGCCAAATATAAAAAGGTTTCGGAACCAGTGAAAATACTCTTAACCGCGTGCGATCACATCAATTGCGAAGATAATAACAGATTTAACAAAAACTGTCAAAAAAAGAGGTCTTATTTCAGATCGCATTTGAGAAAGGACAGTTGTGCTGCAGTAAAAAACAGGATATTAAAAAGGATCAGCAGTCCGAGTGGAAAAATCGCGTTTTGATGCAAGATGCGTTCTTTAAATACGGGTACGGTCTCTGGATCCACAGGTTTCTGAGATAAGCCCTCTCTCACGGGGTAGATATGGAGACTATGGGGATCACTCTTATCCTCCGTTTTGATGAAATCTATGAATGTATTTCTATAGCGGCGTACTTGCTTAACAAAACTGATATAACTGACTATTCCGGTATTCGCGAGTCTTTCCATCGCGTATTGGAAACACGCCGTCGGAGAGATTTGGGCGAGTTCGCGGGTGAGTTGCACCTGTCTCAATTGCTGATCTACACGCGCATCTGCTATGCGGGTTTGCACTTCAGACCTTTCCCTGAAGTAGGTTGCCCATAGGCGCGTTGCTGATGGATTGTCAACCGAAGGGGCTTCACTGAGTTTTGCTGCTTTCACCAATTCTGCTGGGCGAAATTCATCATCTATGTTCGCTAATTGCAAGCGTTTTTTCGCGGATATTCTTTCTATTGATGGGATTGGATCGAGGGTGCCGACGAATAGTCCGAGTAGACTCGGGAAAATAAATGCTAAACAGACCCAAGTTAGCAATAACCACACTAAACTGGTGATAGCATTTGAGACGCGACTTGAGAAAAACAGCCCCAAAAAAATGAAAATAGAAATATGCAACGCGAAGAGTCCTACCATTCCTAAAATCCGAAGCCAACTGCCTGAATCAAAGGGGATGTTCCCTGACAGGTAGATGATGAGAAGGTTCATGAGGACTCCAATCAGGAGAGGGATGGTGAGCGTGAAAAATGTTCCTAAGTATTTCGCGAATAATACCTGTCCACGAGGGATTGAGTTGGACATCATGAGACTGAGTGTTCCGCGAACGCGTTCCCCGGCGATGGCGTCGAAAGTAAATAAAATAACAAAAAAACTCATGAAGACACCGATGAATACCCAGTCAATTTTGATGAGTGTAGTTGCGTCCCCGCCATGATTTGAAGGTAGATATTCTAAGGACCACAACTCCCGCCAACTGTAGCTTTCAACCAAGTCCTCGTATTCAGGCCGTTCCCAATTTACGCGATATGCGATCGTGATAGAATGGGGTATGCGGGCATCAGCACCATCGGCACAGAATTTCAACTGTGGCGGACGCTTGGGTATCTCTGCTGGACCAACCATCGCCAACTCTCCTAAACCCTGGGCAGCATATTTTTCAATATGAGAGCGTCCTTGGTCTACTTTACGGTTATACTCTCGTATTTCCGCTGTGTACCCATTATCCCCAAAGCCATATATGAGAGCATTGGCGATCATCAAGATGGGCAGAAGGATTATCATCAAGACGAACCGCAGCGTTGTGAGATTGTGATATATCTCTTTTTTCGCAATATGCCAGATCATTTTTTTTAATGGTTGTCAGTAGTCAGTTAACAGTTATCAGTCACAAGAGGTTTCTGGTAACAATTCACCTCGCCCTAAAATATTGCAAAGTGGAAGGATTGTTACAAAACGCCTCTTAACTGACAACTGATAACCCTCCTTCTCAACTCATATCATATCGAAGGAACGACACATACACCCCTATAAACAGGACGACATTCCACGCCAACAGGATCAGGATATCGCTTGATGCACGAAAAAAACTCTGAAATAGAGAAGTGTGTGGGTTCTGAAAAACAGGGAGATCTTTAAACGCTGCTGCCCCTTGATCGCTGGAAAACCACGCTCTCGCGGAAAAAGCGTTTTTACCAGTGAGATAGTCGACAACTTGACGTTTATAGCTCCTTGCCTGTCTAATAAAATCTTGGTAACTTTCTGTGTCTGTATCGGTTATCGCGCCAACGGCAAATCGGTATGCGTCTGCGAAAGAAAATCGGGAAATATCTTTCGCGAACTGTTTGTTTCTTTCTTCAATCTGTTCTCTCTGTCTGAGGAGTGCCTCTGCTTGATTTGCGTAGTCGATACGTAGGGGTTCTTGGTAGCCCAATACTTCCTGAAATTTGGAGACATCCACGATGTGGATCTGTTGGATATAATAGAACTCACTATACCCGATTTCCTCTGGTGAACTCGTGTACATCGCTACTAAAAAATTCCCATCGCTTATCGGAGAAACCGCGCTAGCTGGATGTTCGTATCCCCACTTCTTGAGGATGTAAGCATCCCGTTCTTCCCTGAAATCTTCCCATCTCTGCTGAATATGCTGCAGCATCTCCTTTTCAGCTTGTGGTTGATAGGGCGGGAATTTCATGACTGCGAAGGTTGATATATTGGAATGTAGGATTGTTAGGATTCCCCAAATGAACATTGAAAGGATGAGCGTGGTGGTTGCTTCCTTTGTCCATACGGATAGAAGCATTCCTAAAAGGTAACACGTTGACACGTACAATAGGGAAAGGATGAGCACGGCAACGAGCCGAAACAGATCAGCACTATCGAAATTAGTCGCAGGAGAAGCGTAAGCGATAAGGATTCCGATGATAAAGCTGATAACCACCATTGGAAACAGAGATAACATGCCGCCGAGGTATTTTCCAACCACGAGTGTATCTCTGGGAATCGGATTGGATAACACTAACTTTAGGGTGCCATCCTCGTGTTCCCCTGAAATCGTATTGTAAGCGAAAAGGATCGCCAAGGCACTGAGGATGATTTTGAAGACAAAGATAGCATCAATTGCAAGGAGAATGGAGAGAAACGGGTTATCAGATCCCTGTTTCTGTGCCTCTTTCTCCCAGATAGGTGTTGCGAGTTGAATACTCACCATATCGGCACCCGATTTTTCCATGCCGACGTTGAAGATACTCAGCGGATTGGGTTTTCTGTGTGCCTTGGGATTAATTTGGCTGTAGAGGTCCCATGTCTGGGCTGTTTCTTGATGTTCCTGAACGGCGGTGTGATATGCTGCTAAGCGTTTCTCATAATCTTCAACCTGAACGAAAACTGCGGCAGCGGTTGATATGAGGCAGATGAGAAAACCGATTATGAATCGGGAAGTCAATACATTTGAAATGAATTCTCGTTGAATAACAAGCCAAAGTGTTGTCATAAGTATATACCGAGTATTCAAGATGAAGTGCTTTTCGCCGTTCTGTTTGAAAGCTGATTTTCACTCAATCCTTTATTATTAAACAGATTTTTCTCTAATTTATTCAATTAAACTTCGGAATTAGTCGTTTTGGACTTGAAAAAAAATAAATTTGACAAAAAACACGAAAAATTATATAATACTTGGAATGCCATTTGGTAGCGAATTTCATCTGTCTCGTTTGAGACAGTCGCTATATCTGCCGAGTGGAATCGGAATGGCATTTTCAAGAGCGCCATTTGGTAGCGAATTCCACCTGTCTCATTGAGGCAGTCGCTATATCTGCCGAGTGGAATCGGAATGGCGTTTTCAGCACGCCATTTGGTAGCGAATTCCATCTGTCTCGTTTGAGGCAGCCGCTATATCTGCCGAGTGGAATCGGAATGGCGTTTTCATTCCAAACCTGAAGGATTGGGCTTTCACACCGAAGATAGCGACCACAAGAGTAACCCAACGAATAACCTCGCTCTTATACATCATAAAAGAAAGCCGTTGACTACACCAGTTGACGGCTTTTTTCTTCTCTCTGGACGAAAAGCAGCATCGGATATTTCCATCATGGCATGGCTGTGGGGAGCGCGAGTGGAGGTTTTTGAGATGTTTCTGTGCGAAAGATAAGAGGATTTTGGTCAAATCATGTTTTGGAACTAACGAAAATATCCTTAACCACGTACCACTACATCAGTTGCAAAATGATAACGGATTTGACGGAAACAGTGAAAAAAAGTTCTCACTTGAGATCACATTTCAGGAAGGACAGCTGCGCTGCAGTAAAGAACAAGATATTAAAAAGGATTAACAGGCCGACAGGAAAAATCACGTTTTGATACGAGATCCGCTCTTCAAACCTTGGTACAGCATTCGAGTCTACCGGTTTCTGAGACAAACCTTCCCGCACAGGATAGATATGGAGACTGTCCGGATCACTTTCATCCTCTGTTTTGATGAAATCTATAAAGGTTTGTCTGTAACGGCGAACCTGTTTAACAAAATCCATATAACTAACAATCCCAGTGTTTGCAAGCCCTTCCATTGCATATTGGAAGCAGACTATTGGAGAGATTTGGGTGAGTTCGCGGGCAAGTTTTACCTGCCTCAATTGCTGGTCTACATGTTCATCGGTGATGTGTGTTTTTGTTTCGTACCTTCTCCTGAAATACGTTGCCCATCGGCGCGTCGCTGATGGATTGTCAGGTGAGGGTGCTTCGCTTAACTTCGTTGTCTCCAATAATTCCATTGGGCGAAATTCGTCCTCAATGTTCACCAATTGCGCACGTTTTCGTGAGGAGACTATTTCTATTGATGGAATCGGGTCAAGCGTACCAACGAAGAGTCCAATCAGGCTCGGAAAGATGAACGCTAAGCATACCCAAGTTAATAGCAACCACACTAAACTGGTGATGGCGTTTGATACTCGACTTGAGAAGAACAGTCCCAAAAAAAGAAAAATAGAGATGTGCAACGCGAAAAGCCCGACCATCCCCAAAATTCTAAACCAATCATCTAAGTCGAATGGGATATTCCCCGAAAGATAGATAATCGATAGGTTCATCAGGATACCGATTGCAAGCGGCAGCATGAGGGTAAAAAACGCGCCCAGATATTTCGCCAATAACATCTGTCCTCGGGAGATTTGGTTTGACATCATGAGACTCAGTGTTCCATGCAAGCGTTCCCCAGCAATGGCATCAAAAGTGAACAGAATCACAAAAAAACTCATAAATATACCGATGAATACCCAGTCAATTTTGATGAGCGCGGTTGCATCACTACCATGATTTGAAGGGAGATATTCAAGGGTCCACACTTCTCTCCACCTGTAGGCTTCTACTATATCATTTCCTCCACGACTGCCTCCTGAGCGTTCTGCTAACGGAATAGCGTTCGGGATGAGTTCATCAGCCCCATCAGCACAGAATTTGAAACGACTCGGACGCTTGTAAATCTCACCGGGACCGCGCATTGCGAGTTGCCCTAAACTCTTTTCGGTATCGTCCTTGACACGAGATAATCTTCTTTCCATGGCATTGTTATACGCATCGACTTCTTCTCTATAGCCGCTATCACCGAAGCCGTATATGAGCGCGTTCGCTACCATCAGTACAGGTAGAAGGATTATCATCAAGACGAACCGCAGCGTCATGAGGTTGTGATGTATCTCTTTCTTCGCAATATGCCAAATCATTTTAATAGTTATCGGTTAATAGTTGTCAGTTTTCAGTTAAGATGCGTTTCTAACAATCTTTCCACCTTGGAATATTTCAGAAGGAGGGGAATTGTTACCAGAAACCTCTTGTGACTGATAACTGTTAACTGGCCACTGACAACTCTCCTTTTCAACTCATATCGTATCGTAGGAAAGACAGGTATCCGCCCATGAATAAGATGATATTCCACGCTAACAAGATAAAAATATCCGCTAACGCACGCGAGAGACACTCCGAAAGCGCGTTATGTTGGTGCTGAAAAACGGGTAGATCGGTGAATTCTGCTGTTCCCTTATCGCTCGAAAACCAGGCGCGTGCAGAAAATACGTCTTTACCGATGAGGTAGTCAACAACTTGACGTTTATAACGCCTTGTTTGATTTATAAAGTCGTTATAGTTCTCCCTATCCGTGCCACTTATTGCACCGACAGCAAAACGGTACGCATCCGCGAAAGATACCCGAGAAACATCTCTGGCAAATTGCCTATTTCTTTCGCCAACCTCTTCTCGCCGTTTGAGGATCTCTTCGGCTTTATTGGCATAGCGCACGCGAAGCGGCTCTTGATAACCTAATACCTCCTGAAATTTGGTGGTGTCCATCTTGTGAATCGGTTTAAGCGCGTAGAACTCTTCAAATCCGAGTTCCCCCGGAGAACTTGAGTTTAACCCGACTGAGATTTCTCCTTCATAGGAAATCGCACTAATTGGGTGGGCATGTCCGATCATTTTGAGGACATGGGCAGCCCGTTCTTTCTTGAAATCTTCCCATATTTTTTCAATTTGTTGCCGAGCCTCTTTTTCAGGTTGAGATTTATACAGCGGGAACTTCGCGACCGCAAACGCTGCCACGTTTGAATGAACGATTGTCAAAATGCCCCAGATAAACATTGAAAGTATCAACGTAGTTGCTGCCTCCTTTGTCCATACGGATAAGAGCATGCCTAAAAGATAACAGATTGACACATACAACAGCGAAACAATAAGGACCATAACAAGGCGTAGCAGATCCCCAACATCAAAATCAGTAGCGGGAGAGGCATAAGCAATAATGATGCCGACAGTGAAACTTATCACCACAATGGGAAATAGAGACAACATGCCGCCAAGGTATTTCCCAAGCACAAGCGCATCCCGCGGAACCGGATTGGATAACACCAGTTTTAGCGTGCCGTCCTCCCGCTCCCCCGAAATCGTATTGTAGGCGAACAAGATCGCCAAAGCACTCAGCACAATTTTGAAGACGAAGATAACATCAACAGAAAGGAAAATTGAGAGAAAAGGATTATCTGACCCCTGTTTTTGTGCTTCTCTTTCCCAAATAGGTGTTGCGAGTTCAATACTTACCATATCCGCACCGGACTTTTCCGTTCCGACGTTAAAGATGCTAAGCGGATTCGGCTTTCTGTGTGCTTTAGGATTAATTTGGCTGTAGAGATCCCATGTTCGCGTCTCGTCCTGATATTCCTGAACGGCAGTGTAGTATGCCGATAACCGCTTTTCGTAATCCGCAACCTGAACAAAAACGGCAGCAGTGGTCGAGATCAAGCAGACAATAAAACCGATCATGAATCGGGAGGTCAATACATTTGAGACAAATTCTCGCTGGATAATTAGCCAAAGTGTTGTCATAAATTTATACCAAGTCCCCGCGATTCAGACATCTAAAACCCCTTTCGCTTAATATCGCCCCACGTCGTAGTGACTTTACCTTTCGGTGAGACTGCAAGCAAGGGACCCCGCATTACGGTTCTGACTTCATCTTCACTGAGCGCACGACTCCATATCGCGACTTCATCGATGGAACCGCCTTCAAATGCGTACTGCGGTTTATTTTTCGCACAGCCAATCCGCAAATCCTCCTCGTTGGTGCTGGAGAAGTCATCAGCTGCTGAAGGTAAATTAGCAATCATTTCTCCATCAAGATAGATATTCAAAGTTTTATCACCATAGATTCCAACCACATGATGCCATGTCCTATGCTTCATTTCGTTCAGAGTCGTAATGCTTTGCTGCAAGTCTGCACCCCCAACAAGCATCGAAATCACTGAGCCCCTCTCAAAGGCTTCGAGTTCCGGAAAATCCTTTTTACCCCAGGCTACCATACCGTAAGATTCATTGGGTTTAGAATAGCACCCCTTATCAAACCATTGGAAAGAACGCCGCGTCCAATCTTCGTGATACACCCATGCCATCATCGTAATTTCATCACTGATTTCTAAGGCATCCGAGGACGGGATATTCACGCAATCTTCAGTTTCACCAGTAATACGAATTGCTTTTCCGTATTTGCCCTTGACAAATTGAGTGTTTTTGATAACTTCGGCATCCAGACCGTTGCCGGACTCGTCAAGAATTCGCTTGCCTTTGACGGAATCGAACGTAAAGTGAACCACAAGGCCATCAGCGATATCTGCCGCAGCGTAATCTGCTGCGATAAGCATCAACGCACTAAATAGCACAGTGTAATCAAATAGTTTTTCCATTCTATTTTCCTTTCGTTAGGGCATTTAGTTTCAAGTTTTTTCGATCAGTTATGTTTTTATGTATGCATGTATGACGTCAGTTTTCACCCCATACATGCTATGCTTTACTATTTTGTGTCTCAAATATCTGGAAAAGCTCCTTCGGAAGGATATGCTTATCTGCTGGTCCGTTCAAAACGCAGCACGCCGCGTTGTTCTGTCCCAACGTAGAAGGTGTTTTCATCAACAACGAGAGATGTCACAATCCCCGAAAGCTCTGGCGCGACCTGTTCCCACGTGTTGGTCTCGCTTTGCAGGTGATAGATACCATTATCGTTAGCCCCATAGATGGAGTTACCCACTGTAGCCGACGATTTGATGATAATAGGTTCCCCCGTTTTATCAATAAGCACACGCCAGTCAATACCGTTTTTTGAATTGAAAACCCCTTTGTCAGTTGCGACGTAAACCGTTGAACCTGCAAAGACTATCTCTTCAAAGTACTCAACAGACAGCAGTAGGTTCGATGTGACATCGTTCCAACTGTCTCCACCATTAACGGATTGCCAGAGATGTCCATCCCGTTTACCGACATATACAGTCTCACCCGACGCAGCGATTTTAAAACCTCTCCGGACGTTGTCACGCGAGAGTTCAATCGTCTCTTCCACACCTGTGTAGCACCATTCAGTTTCACCCGGTTTCCATCGGTAGAGTTTATAGTTGTATTCCATGTAGAAGGTTTTACCGCTCACGGCGAAGTTCCCCCACATCCCTTCCCATATCAGTTCATACGCCAATGGGGAGTCTGCTTGGACTTGTATCAACTGTTTTAAGAATCGTTCTGCCCCAAAATCCGGGTTTTCTTGTATCAACTCGCTTGATAAAGGATCAGTTGTAGAGGAAATGGTGACTATGAGGCCTTGCCCCACTTGTCGTTCGTCTTTGAAATCGAAGCTCCTGCCGCCTAACACGTGGCCCATCAGTTTCGCTGAATTAAAAGAGGGAGGTATCTCAGTAGGAAGGCTTAAGACATTGCCATCGTTAGATAATCGGAAAATAGCAGTGGAATTGCCCCGAATGCCTTTTGCATAAAGCACACTGTCGGCTTCTACGACTTGAACAATCAATGGCGGATTTTCCTTGTACGAAGGTCTATGCGTCTCTAATGCTACATTGACAGCATCCCATGAGCGTCCCTCATCAATTGATTTGACAAGGTTTGGACCTACCCTCGCGTAAAGTGCAGGTGACTTGTTTGATGAGGACCTCGCTGTGAAACTGACTAAACCGTCTACACGGCTTTCAAACCTTGTATTAAACCGGTGCCATGTTTGACCGTCATCCGTTGAGCGATGGATGCCAGTGCTCCCAGCGGTATAAAAGGTATTTTCGTCCAACGCCAAGGTGCTGCCCACACTGAACTGCATAGGCGTGATACCCGAGGACTCGATATATGTCCAAGTGTCGCCGCCATCCGTTGAGCGGACCACCATGCCATTATCTTTTCCAATTACCAATAGCACTTTTTCTGAAGTAAGCAGTGTTATCTGCGGGAGGACACGCATGAGGTCTCGCGCTTCCACAGGTGTTATATCTGTCCAAGAATCGCCACCATCGGCGGATCTGAATACCCACCACGAAAACTTCTCACCTCTCCATAGTGGCATGAAATTTTCTTGAGGCGTTCCATCGCCTTCCAGAATATTCACCGATGCTGCCACATAGATATGGTCCTCAGATACGACGACAGGATCAACACTAACAATATCATCCACCGGCAATGGTAGATGTTCCCAAGTTCCGGCGTTAAGTCGATATATCCCGCGATTCGTACCAGCAAACAGTGTGCTTTGATGCATCCGTAACGAACGAATTCCAGCGTGTTCTATCAAGCGACTGTGGAACCCATCAGTCATTGCCGTCCATGAATTGCCGGCATTGTCGGACCGGAAAATACCGTTATCAAGACAAAGGTAAAAGGTCTCTTCCGTTATTATCAGTTCTCGTGTATAGCCTTTTGGACAAGGACCGATTGAATGCCATGTGGCACCAGCGTCAGTTGAGGCGAATAATTCATGCGATGGAATAATATAGAGCGTGCCATCGTGTTCCGCTATAGGTATACTGCCGTGCGTGTCTTGACGCAGGAAATCGCTATTAACCAATCGCCATGTTTCTTCACCAGCGGGTAATTGGTAGATACTTTCATCGCCTATAACGGCATAGAGGGTCTTATCCGAAGTTAAAGATAGTGTGTTTACGACGTGTCGTGTGCCCGGTTCATTCATTTGAATCCAATTCATAATATTCTCCATGAGATCACCTAAGTGCTGATTACCGCCCAAAATTTCATGAACAATAGGTGCTTCCTTCTTTAACCGCTTTCGGGCGCGGTGAAGTTGACTCTTGACCGTATTCGGGGGCACTCCCAAAAAATCTCCAATTTCTTCACACGTCATCTCACTCAGGTAGTGAAGGACGACTGCTGTCCGCTCACGCGCCGGTAATTTTTCAAGGAGATACGCAACGACTTCGCGTTGCTTATCTGTCGCCAATTTTTCAATCTGTTCCGCCATGTATTGGACATAGAACAGTGCCTCTACTTCTGCTTTACTCATTGCGTCTAAGGACTGCATCGGAACTGTTTTCTCATCAAACCATGTGAGAAAGCGGCGGGTAGCAATCATATAAAGCCACCCCGAAAACCTGTTTGGGTCTCTCAACGTACCGAGTTTTTCGTAAGCCCTGAGAAAAGTATCTTGCGTAATTTCTTCAGCGACGTGATAATCCCTCACCCTCCCCCATACGAAGGTGTGTATCTGTTTTTCGTACTTTTTCACGAGAGTCGTGAAGGCATCTGCGTCGCCTCCTAAGATCCGTTCAACATATTTAGCATCGTCGTTTTTCATGCGTATTCTCCAATCAACAATATTGGCTTGTGACGTGTGACAGGTATTATAGACGAGAGGGTTGCAAATTCGTACTTTTTTGTTTCAAATGTTTTGAAAAGTTCGTTCAGTTCAATAATATAGTGAATCCGAAAAATAAAGAGACACTTTTCTCCCCCCGGTAGGTTCGGAATGTAATACAAGGAATGGATTTATTCTATTCCCAGACTAAATCCCCTAACCGAACCGGTCTGGAGTGTCCTATTATAGTGAAGCCCATAAGTAAGTGGTCATCTTTGTAGCATAAACTGTTAGTTTGTGCCAGTCTGAATGCCTGTTATAGGTATTCAGACTGTTTGAAAGTGCCCAATTAATATAGGTTTTACTATAGAACGAAGTAGAGGTAGGGAATTAACGCCGAATGCGCGTGTTGCCTTGCAGTGAGAGTCGTCGGCGGTGAGTGGCAATATCGCGTCAGCTAAATCTCAACACGGACAAATGCGAGATAAGCACCTGATAAGAGGACTATGACGAACAGTGTTAACAACAGCATCTCCATTGCTGAGTCGTTAAAATCCTTGCTGAGGCTCAGTGTATCTTCAAATCTTGGTACTGCCGCTGGCGAGACCTTTTTCTTCGTCATACCTTCACGAACACCAATAATATGGAGACTCTCCGAATCCGATCTATCAATATCAACGGCAAATTCACGGTATTGTCGAGCGTAACGTTCCACATTATCCACAAATTGCAAATGCCGTTCAAAACCCGTTCCAGCAAAAGATTCAAGGAGATATTGAAGGAGGGTAGCAGGCGAAGTGCGAGTGATAGACCGCGCATGTTGAACCTGCGCGATTTTGCTGGTGAGGAATTCTCGGTTTAAATTTTCTCTCATTTCTACATCTTTGGTATAGAACTCGCTCTTCGCTGTCAGCGTTTTTTTGTCCACTTCATCTGAATAAAGGTGATAGCTGTACTTATCCCGGAGTTCATTATGCCTTTGGTAATAACGCATCCATTCTTCCTCAGAGGGCATTGACGGTGAAAATTCGCTTGCGATGGAAGCAAGCGTACTCGGCATAAAAACAACAAAGGTAACCCAAATCAATAGGAGTATCACCAGACTCACTGCGCTCCGTTGTACACGCGCAGATACTAACAGTCCGAATGCAAGAAAGAAACACGTGTATAGGAGCGCAATAAAGAAGATAATACCTAAACGTCCCCACGCTTCTGTGTTGAGGTGAACTACACTTGATGTGGAAATTATCAAAAGGTTCATCAACGCCGCAAGCGTAAATGGGATGCTAACGCTTATCAACGCGCCTAAAAACTTACCGATCAATACAGTGTGGCGTGGCACTGCATTCGATAACATTAACCGAAGGGTGCCGTGCTCACGTTCACCGGAGATGCTATCAAAAGTGAATAAGAGCGCAATTAAACTCAAGACATAAGCGATGATAAATGCCCAATCCACTTTAGTAACATCTGGTCCAACGCGCTTTCGGTTTATGCTGGCATCCGGATAACTCAGTTGCCAGACTCCTATTATACCGGTGGAGTATACATAAGGACTGTCGCCTTTAATGATGTTTGGCAATAAGCGTTCTCCACCCTCTGCACAAAAATGCAGTGGTGATGGCTTTTTGTAGAGTTTTCCGGGTCCCTGTTGTGTGAGTTTATACAAACTGTCGTCGGCATGAGACGACAAAAGATCCAGTGATTCGGTGACAGCAGCGTTATACGTCCGTATCCGCTTTGGATGCTCGTGGAGATGTCCGATGGCATTGGTTAACATCAGTGCTAACAGCAAGATAGTAGTCAGTGCGAATCGGAGGCTATTGAGATTGTCGTAGAGTTCACGTTTTGTGATATGTAATATCATTCCTACACCTCACTCCGAACGAAAATCAGGAATATTATTGCGAACAGGACCAGATTAATCATCAACAGCAGGCATAAGTCCGGTAATGCTCGCTTAGCGTTGATGCCAATATCACTTCTTTTAAATGAAAACTGCGGCATCAGGTTCCAGTCGATGTCCCCCTCGGCACCAACAAACCATAGGCGGGACTCAAATATCTTATTGTCGAGATAATAGTCAATGACCGCCTGATGATACCGTTGAACTGCTCTGAAAAAGTCTTGTAGGGCATTTAAGTCGGTGCCTGTCCACGCTTCGGTTGCTGCGTCATACAGACCGACAGGTGAGAACTTCAATAACATCTGCTCGATTTTTGCGGGGCGCGTGTAAAACGCATCCAGTGCAGGTTTTCGGACAAGCCATATCCGTTCTGCGGTGTTGGTAACTTGTGTGCCAAAAAAGCGAAAATAATCCTGAACGTGTGGTACCAGTGGTTCAGATTCCGCTTTAAGTGCTTTATAATTGAATCCAGTAAGGTGGTAATAGAGTAAACTTGATGGATAGTCCCGGAGCCCCCGAAAAGGGTAACCTTCACCCCGCAAACCAAAATCGTATTTTTCGCCTGGCACAGGGTCATTAGCAAGATACTGCAACCGATCTCTATCAAATTCTTCCCATATCTGTTTGATTCGGTTGTAAGCAGAGAGTGTCGTATCGGGGTGCGGCTCAGTTTTAATCGCTGTCAGAATCATATTTGGATACACCAACACCAAAAAACCCCAGACAAACATCGCAAGCATGAGGGCAGTGCCTGTTCGGCGAGTCGCTGCAGAAATCAGCATGCCGATCAGATAGAACAGCGATAGATAGATAAACGACGTAAAAACGACCCCACCGATGCGTAGAAAATCATCGGTACTCAGAAAAACAGATGCGGATGTTGTTAGCATAATTAGCACGAGGAGAACGCACATTAGTAAGGGGATCAGCAGACATATCATACCGCTAATGTATTTGGCAAATAGGATTTGACCGTGCCGAATCGGGTGTGTCAGCACAAGTCGTAAGGTACCGCGCTCGCGCTCCCCCGCAAGCGTATCGTAGGCAAAGACGAGTGCTAATAGGCTCAAAATTCCTTGAAAGATAAAGACAAGATCTATCGAAGAGAAGAGATTGAGAAACGGGTTATCCGCTCCATGTTTGTCAGCATCCCACAGTGTTGGCACGAAGAAGTAATTAACGCCAAGTACGTTCCCTAATCGTTTGTCTAAACCGACATTAAAAATGCTCAACGGGTTGGGTGGACGATCAATCGTCAGGCGTGCTGCGGAATAGGTTGTCCTGTCCAACATCTCCTGCCGATGCTTTTTGACAGCGGTATTGTAACTTGTCAACCGTTTTTCGTAATCTCTGATAAGCACAGCAGTCGTAGCAACAACAAGCAACAGCATAATGAAGACCGCTGCCGCAAATCGGAACGTCATAAGGTTGTCGAGGAGTTCTCGACGGATGAGTGTGATCATAATCTCTCCGTTATGAATCAACGAATTTGTAATAACATGAGTTTGATAACAGTATGGCAGACTGGAAAATAGGATTGTTAATTTCGGCTTAGACGCTATGGCTCAGAACGTTCAAAACGGAGTACACCACGATGTTCCGTGCCAACGTAAAAGGCATCTCCATCAACAACCAGAGACGTTATAACATCAGGAATTTCAGGCACAATTTGTTCCCACGTCCCTGCTTCCTTTTCTAAATGATAGATGCCGTCATCATTCGCGCCATAAACAGCACCCTCTGCTGTTGCTAACGACTTAATGATGGTGCTTTCTCCCGCTTTATCGGTGATTGCATGCCAAACGACGCCATCTATTGAATTGAAAACGCCTTTGTCGGTTGCGACGTGAACCGTTGAATCGGCAAAAACAATTTGATTGAAGTGCACAACAGGTAGCGGCAGATGTGATGTAAGGTCGTTCCAACTATCACCACCATCAAGCGATTGTACGAGCTGCCCATCCCGTTTACCGACATAGACGGTCTCCCCTGAAGTAGCAATTTTAAAACCTTGCGCCATGTTTTCTCGTGTGAGTTCACACGTTTCTTCTACGCCTGTATCCGACCACCTTGTATCACCCGGTTTCCATCGGAAAAGTTTGTAGTTGTACTCCATGTAGTACGTTTCTCCACTCACCACGAAGCTGCCGAACAGACCTTCCCACATTAAATCATAAGTGAGTTGACGATCGCCTTGTTTTTGACCCAACAGTTTCAGAAAGCATTCTGCACCAAATTTCGGATCCTCGCGTATGATCTGCGTTGATAAAGGCTCAACATCAGCGTCTGGGTCTGTAGAGCGGGTAAAAGTAATTTGTCCCTCCTGTTTCGGTAACCGATAAGAATCAAAGGGAAGTGTTATGTCATTGAACACGTGCCACATGAGCCTTCCTGAATCTCGCGAGGGCGGTGTCTTTCCCTCTTCAAAAATATAACCCTCTACAGGAAATAAGCAATTAATGTCCGGATCTAAACGATAGTAAGCCGTCTCGCTATTACGTCGAATTCCTTTTGCACACAGAACACTGTTGACTTCGGAAATCTTCACAATGAGCGGCGTGTCTTCCCTATCTTTGAGTTTCGCATTGAACTTTGGTACCTCAAGGGTATACCTTGGTCGTAAGATGTCAACAGCAGTCCATGAACTACCTGCGTCTGTTGATGTGACCACACCGCCAGCAACCGTCGCGTACAGCACCTTAGATGCTTCTGAATTTGGACTTGCCTCTAAACTAATTAAGTTATCCACACGGCACGCAAACCTTGTATTGAACCGGTGCCAAGTTTTACCACCATCCCGTGATCGATGGATGCCAGTGATGCCACCGGTATAAAAGGCGTTTTGGTCTAAAGCGACAGCAGAACTCACACTAAACTGCATGGGTGTAATACCGGAAGATTCTGTGGAACGCCAAGTGTTTCCACAGTCCGTTGAGCGCGCCACAACGCCTTCCTCTCCACCTATCAGTAAGACGGTGTTTCCAGATGCGACCAGTTTAATCCGTGGCAATGTTTTCATCATCAGATCCCGGGCAGCCGTAGGCGTTATATCTGTCCAAGAGTCGCCACCATCGGTTGATCGGAATACCCACCATGAATCCTTACTGAGGTCACAGAAATTATGGTAATTTTCTTCTGGTGTTCCGGCACCTTCCATTATATTTACTTCTACGGCGACATAGATATTGTCTTCAGACACCGCCAAAGAACACACGACCACAGTATTATCCACCGGCAACTGTAGGTGTTCCCAAGTTCCTGTCTTGAAGCGGTAGATTCCGAGAGAGGTTCCGGCAAACAGCGTGTCCTCGCTCAACTGTAATGTATAAATTCCCGATTTCTGTGTGAAGCGGCTGTCTAAACCCTCATTCATATTTTTCCATGAATTTCCACCGTCATCAGATCGGAAAATACCGTTATTAAGGACAACGTAAAAAGCATCTTCCGTAATCAGCAATTCCCTCACGTCTCCATTTGGACAAGTCCCGATAGCATTCCAAGTTTTGCCTCCATCCGTTGAAGCAAACAACGTTCCAGATGGAATGATATAAAGCGTGCCATTGTGTTCCGCAATCGGAATATCGCTTGTGGTCTCTTGACGCAAAAAATCCGAGTTAACAAGTTGCCATTCGCTTTTACCCGCAGGTAATTTGTAAATGCTCTCATAACCCGTCACTGCATAGAGCGACCCATCCGAGGTTTTCGTTAATGTCCCTACTGGTGCCGCCACCCCGGGTTCATTCATCTGAATCCACTCTATGATATTCTCCGTCAGATTTTCTGGAAGTTCAAAACCACCTAATGTTTCGCGAACCATCAATTCTTCCTCCCTTAACCGTTTTCTTGCCCGATGCAATCTGCTCTTAATCGTATTCAAGGGTACATCCAAAAACTTACCAATCTCTTCACAACGCATATCACCAAGATAGTGAAGGGTTATCACAGTCTGTTCATTCTCAGACAGTTTGTTGAGCAGGTGTTTTACAACTTTATCCCGTGTTTCATTCGCAATACCCTCGCGCTGTTCCTCAAGATATTGGTTATAAGAAACCCTTTCCATCTCCGCTTCAGGCATAGTATCAAGAGATTCAATCGGTTGCTGCGTTTTTCGTAAATACGCTAAACAGCAATTTCTGACAATCGCATGTAGCCATGCACCGAAGCGATTTGGGTCTCTGAGCGTCCAAAGTTGTTGATAAACCTTAAGAAAGGTGTCCTGCGTAATCTCTTCGGCGAGATGGAAGTCACCCAACTTCCGCCATGCAAAGGCGTGTATCTGCTTTTGATACCTTTTTACCAACACTGTAAACGCGTTTTGATCGCCATTGAGAATCTGTTGAATTAATGTAACATCGTTACTTTGCATAAGTGCCTCCTAATGGTATTCCCTTATGATATAAGGATACATGCAAGGCGCAAAAGGTTGCATAACGGCAAATTTTTTTCCAAAAAAGCAGTTGGCATAGAGAATTTTCTTTGAAATAGGTCTTACACGGGAGGTGATTTTGATTTATATAGGACTTAGGCATGCTGCTCTTTTGTAGCATAGGAAACCGTTAGTCTCCTGTGCCAAGAGACCGTCTGCGTTTTTTCCAAGCACCCTACTTAACAGTGTGTGCTAAAATCAAAATTGCGTAAGTCCTATTATAGTAGAGTTTGTGCTTTTTCAAAATCTTCTGGTGTGTTAACGTTGAAAAATGAATGACCTCTGGAATCGTAGGTTTTCCAAATTTCTGGTGCAACGGTCAGGATATTCGCGCGTTCCTGCAGCGCATAGACGCGCAAGTCGGGTTCATTCAGCATCTGTTCAATAACAGGCAAGCAACGTTTAGAATATACCGCACACAATGTTTGAAGGATCATCTGATCAGTGCTGTGGGAGCGGTTTGTAACCCCGATGTCTTTGTTACGACTGTACGTATAAGGCATCACAGCATCATATTCACCTAAAATAGAGATGAGATAGGAGAGCAATTTCGGTTGTAAAAACGGGCTATCACATGCGACACAGACCCCTACATCATGCGAAGCGTACGTCAAACCGGTATAGATACCTCCCAACGCGCCAGTGTCTGGAATTATATCACTGTGCATCGGTAAACCGAGGTGCGTATATTCAGCAGGTGTATTGGTAATAAGCAGAAGTTCGTCAACAATGAGGCGCATGCGGTGGATAACATGTTCGATGAGCGGACTGTCGCCGAGTTGTATCAACGCTTTATTCTGTCCCATCCGCCGACTCTTACCACCAGCGAGAATAACACCTGTGACTGGAAGTCTTTTTTTAAGTACGTTCAATGACATCGACAATTAACTCACCTACCTGTTGCAGACTTTCCGTATTGAGCAGTTCGCTCCGATCCCGTTTTGAGTGTACCTTTAAAGCGACACTGCCCACACCTCTTGCCGTTAATGTAACCGTTTCAAATCCACGGCTCGCAATCGGAATGCTATCCAATCCGACACCAATAGGTAAATAACGATCCGAAACCTGTATACCGAGTGCTTCACCTGATGTACGAAACAGGTCTGATAGTGACCGCGTCGTGCGAGTTGGTGGAATTCCGTAGCGCGTAACGAGATTAACACCGTCTCCAACGCCGAGTCCGTCTAAATTGATAACGTAAGTATTTTCTCGGTCATATTCATCGGCATGCGTTTGGATATAGCGCAGTGCGCCGCACATGCCGTACTCTTCTGCGCCAGTAGCGAGGAACGTTATGGGTATTTTTGTTGCGCGCGCCATCACTACGCGTGCCACCTCAAGCATAACACCAACACCCGAAGCGTTATCAAACCCGCCAGGAGAGCGGTTCTGTGTCACATTAATTTGCAAAAGCAACAGGCAAAAACTCGTAATTCCCGCAACCCCCCAGACGATGTAATTAGGCAACCAAACGGCGGCAAAGAGCTTAATGAGCATTAAAGTTGTCAATACGAGAAGCCCGGTAATCGCGATACCATAAGATATTGCGCGCATAGCAATCGGCAATACCTGTGATTTGGAGTCGTAGTGCGCGACGAACAAAAAAGCAGGGGTATTAGCGTCTTGTTCCACTCCATTTTTTGCGATGATGTTCTCCGTACGACACCTCTTACCGACATTATACAACCCCTCAAGCCGCTTTTGCCATTGGGTAAAAAACAACGCGATAGCAAGGCTCAGTAAGCAAGCGAGGCATAGAAGTACTGGAAATCGTTCACCGAACCACGGTACAAATAAAACGACCGGCACGAAGAGAATCGAGAGAATACGCGGCAATACCTCGGCGGGGAATTTTGTAAACGAGAACGGTTCCCATGAAACATCGAGTCCTAACGCCGTGAATTGCTCGACGATATAGTCTTGTGCCTCTGCCTCACCGACGCTGTCCACCAATCTCGGAAAAGCGAGTTGTGTGATGTGGTAATATGCAAGTTTTGCATCATAAGTGTGGCTTGTATGCATAGGGGAACTTCTTCTATTTTTAGGTTGCCGCGAAAACTTAGCCCGTAATGAAATAGAGGGGTGTTTTTGCTTGGGTGTTTCTTCAGATTTATAGTAAATCCCATAATTATTTGCACACACGGTAACTCGTAGGGGCTGGGTCACCCAGCCCCTACGAAGGGGAAAAGTGTAAACATATTTTCCGATTTTACTATAAGACAGGCACTTGATTAATAATCCTGCTGAGTTACTCCGCAAGGTAAATTAAAAAACTAACTCAGACCGGAACCGTCTGCCCAAACGTCCTTTGAGTGTTCCAGCAATTTTGCGTTCTGATTGTGCGATGTTGTGTAACTCTACGGGATCGTTTTCCAGATCGTATAATTCGGTCACATCGTTATAGTTTTCGATAAGTTTATGGGTCGCCGTTCGGATACATCGAAAGTTTCGGAGCGCACTCACCATTTCGGAGCGGTGCGTTTCCGTTTCACCCCGAAGCAGAGGGGCAATAGAGCGTGCGTCAATCCGAGGCAGCACCGGTACACCCGCGAAGTCGCATATCGTAGGGTTCAGATCAATCAACTCAACCAAACTGTCTGAAATCTGATTTTTTGGAATACCAGGTCCAGCAACAAGAAGTGGTACGCGCAACGACGCTTCATAAGCGACACTTTTGGTGTAAAGCCCGTGGTCACCGAGCATTTCACCGTGGTCGCTTGAATAAATGATATAGGTATTGTCAAGCATCCCGCGCTGTTCAAGCGCGCGCAGCATTTCGCCGATCTGGTCATCAATGAGTTCCGTCGCGGCGCAGTACTGTTGGCGTGTCACAGTAATATCTTCTGGACTGACATTAACGACGCGTTGTTTCACCCATTCAGGCTTTCCGTCCATATTATCAACGATAGCAGGCGGCATCTCCTCATTCCGATACTTATCACCGTATTCTGTAGGCGGGTCGAATGGATCATGCGGTCCAACGAAGCTGACGAACATGTGCCACGGGAAATCGTCGGGAATGGTCTCAATAAATTCGGTTGCGCGTCTGCCGATGTAGGTATCAGCAAAATCTTCCGTAGAGAGGACAGAATCGTGGGAACCGTTTTTGATCCAACCGCCGCTACTGCGTTTCCGATAGTCTTCGTGGAATGCCTTAAGCATCCCTTTCTCTTCAAGGTAATGGGTATAGGGACCGATAGGTGTTGGCGAACTACCAGCGTGCATCTTGCCTTCACATTCCTCTGGATGTGTGAATCCCCAACTGTAGGTGCGCGGACGGTCACCGTAGCGTCCGTTATAGCCGTCGGGTTTGGCAAGATCAAGTTTGCCGACACATCCGACACGATAGCCGTGGTCGCGGAGCTGTTGGTAATAGGTCGGCACGGTGGCGGGCAGAAAACTTCCATTGTCCACCGCTCCGAGTCGAGACGGTTGCAGTCCGGAGGCGAGCGCAATGCGTGATGGCGCACAGACGGGGGCGTTCACTGTGCAATTCGGAAAACTCACTCCCGCTTCCGCTAACCTTCGCAAGTTCGGGGTATTGAGGGCAGCAGGGGCATCTTCAGCAGTTTCGAGATAATCATATCGGTGTTGGTCCGACATGATAAAGAGAACATTAGGTCTATCGGTTTTTCGAGTCATTTATGAGTACCTTACTTATAGGAACGCTTTGTTGGCATGTTGTATGAGATTTCTTGCCTTTTAATTTAGCATCATTATAGACGGTAATCCTCTCATTTTCAACTAAAAAATCGCACGGACACACGCGCAAATTTCTTGCCAAAACCTACCGAGTATGTTATTATGTGTCCATAATTCTCAAAAAGGAGCCTGACATGGCAATTTTTTTACATACACGGGTTCGCGTCAGCGATCTTGACGGTTCTATCGACTGGTACTGTGATCACTTAGGATTTAAAGTCCTCAGTCGGAGCGATAAATCTCCGGCAGGCAACCAGATCGTACATCTTGAACTTCCGGGAAATGCACACACATTGGAACTAACCTATTCACCGGATTTTGAACTTCAGGTCCAAGAAGACTTGATGCACTTTGCTATCGGTGTCCCTGATATTGTCGAATTTTGTGACGGGTTAGAGAAAGCGGGATTGGAAATTTGGCCCGATGAATGGCGCGAGCAATTCACATCCGGCGGCATGAAAATGGCGTTCATCACCGATCCGGATGGCTACGAAGTCGAAATTCTGGAACGGGCAGACGCTTCCGGCGATCCGCTTGATGTCCTTGACGAATCTTAAATTGTAACTTGTAGGTTGGGTTGAACGAAGATAAACCCAACAAAACCGGTTAGACGTAGGGCCAGAATTGGTTCCACGCCGTCAACCAATCTTTTGCTCGGCTTTCAACGCTGACAGGTCCCGTTATTTCAACGCCTGACCGTCCCTTGAATTCTGCGAGTTTATCTACGCTTCCGAGTTCGATTTTGATTGTCGTTGGGGCATCAGGGACGTAAGGCTTAACCCGCGTTAAATCTGTGAGGGCATCTCTCGCTGCGTTCTCAATCAATTGACGGGCACGGACGGGTGGAAGTTGTCGTGCGCTAAATCGACTTAACCCTTGTTTAACAGCGACCGTGGGCAGATCATCGCCGAGGAGTTCTTTCGCTTCTCGGCAGACTGCCGCATCGCCTGTAACAAGCGCGATCGGAACACCATAGGCACCGTTGAGCGCAGCGTTCACCCCCGTTTCACCCACCAAATCGTCGTTGAACCAGAGGTTCCGGTATTGCACACTGGAGATGGTATGGCAGAGCACACCATCAGGCGTGCCGTTACGGGCATGCATACCGATGAGTAAGCACGCATCACAACCGTCTTTCCACATATCCTCGTAGCGTCCCCATCCATGATGTGCCACCCATTCACAATCTGGATGAATCTTGTCAGGGATAAGCGAATTAAAGGTCCAACCTTTCCCCGCCCCGTGGCAATCCACAACGACAACTTCCGTCGCGCCAGCGGCTTTCGCGCCCCGCACTGCTGCGTTGATCTCTTCCGTGTAAAGGTGCCGACCTTCTTCAAACATCGCCGCGCCACCGCTCACCTGATCCCACACGACGATACCGCTGACACCTTCCATATCCGACATGATGAGTACTCGCACTGTTTTATTCCTTTCTGTTCGCTTTTCCATCAGTATAGAGGTGTAGTCCTTAAAATACAAGTGGAAAATTAGGCTTGCCCTTACACATAGCATACGCGTCTTTAAGTATACCGAAAACCTCTCCTCCGAAAAATGAATTTTGACATGTTCTCCTTATTGTGATATAATTTTGATTGTTAAAAATGTTGAACCTCATACGAAACACTATCTGATATACATCTTAATTTGCTGATATGGATACAATTAAAACAGAAGTCTACAATATTATAGAAGGGGCAATCCACGCCGCAGTCGATGCTGGCGAACTCGCTATATCCGAAGCACCCACTATTCCGTTTTCACCCACCAAAACGCCTGAACACGGCGATATCGCCACCCCGATTGCATTAGGACTCGCAAAACAGGCGCGGATGGCACCGCGCAACATAGCCGAGATAATTGTTTCACACATAGATCCTGATGCACATCCGATCATCCGCCAAATCGACATCGCTGGTGCAGGCTTCATCAATATCCACCTCTCCGACAATTGGCTCTACGACACACTTCACACAATCGCAGCAAGGCAGTCGGCATACGGCACTTGCGAGAAAGGTGCCGGAAAGCAAGTCCAAATAGAGTTCGTTAGTGCCAACCCGACGGGTCCCCTTAACATTGTCAGCGGACGCGCCGCAGCGGTTGGCGACACGCTTGTTAATCTCCTGAATGCAATAGGTTATAACGCAATCCGTGAATTTTATGTCAACGATGCGGGGGGTCAGGTCCAACGACTCGGTGAATCCATTGATGTCCGCTACCGGCAGGCACTCGGTGAAGAAGGGTTAGAAATTCCAGAAGGTGGGTATCAAGGGGAATACCTACAAGCGTTCGCGCAAACTATTGTTGAAACCGAGGGGAATGCGTGCCTTCAACTTGAAACAGACGAACGCGTGGCACTCTTTCGAGATAAAGGGATTGCACACATCTTAGGACAACAAAGGACTTCTTTAGAACGTTTCGGGGTCAATTTTGATGTCTGGTCAAGCGAGAAAGCGATCCGAGACAGCAGGAAGCCAGAAGAAATTATTCAAGTGTTTCGCGAAAACGGATACCTTTACGAAGCAGAAGGGGCAACATGGTTTCGGATGACAGATTTTGGGGACGACAAGGATTGCGTTGTTATTAAGAGCGACGGTGAATACACTTATTTTGTACCCGACGCTGCCTATCACCGCGATAAATTTGACAGGGGATTTACGACAGTTATTGATCTGCTTGGACCCGACCATCAAGGACATATTACACACCTCAAAAATTTCGTCAAGGGACTCGGTATGCCCGATGACTGGCTCGAAATCTTCATCATTCAGCAAGTCAATCTCGTCAATGCAGAAGGCAACCGGTTAGATATGTCAAAACGGCGCGGACAGTTTTATACACTTGATACACTCATTGACGAACTGGCAGAGACGGTCGGTGAGCAATTCGCAGTGGATGTCGCCCGCTACTTTTTTCTCATGCGCGCCAACAGCAGCCACCTCGATTTCAATATGGAATTGGCAATCACACACGCCAGCGAAAACCCTGTTTTCTATATCCAATACGCCCATGCCCGATGCTGTAGCATTTTTGAACAAGGAGTTGAACACGGAATTACATCGAAACCTATTGAAGAAGTCTCCCTAAAACGGCTGAGTGAACCGATGGAACATGAACTGATCCGTAAATTAGCAGAATTCCCATCAATTGTGCTGCTGAGTGCGGAGGCGCGCGAGGCACATCGCATCCCGCATTATCTACATGAACTGTCGGGAATTTTTCATCCCTACTACAATCAACATCGGGTCCTGGATTCAGCAGACATGGAAAAAACGCACGCACGGCTTATCTTGATACAGAGCGTACAAACGGTGTTGAAAAATGGACTGACGCTTTTAGGCATTTCCGCACCTACCTCTATGTAACTCTCACAGCGAGGCAAACCGATAACGGGTAAAGTCGTCGTCAGCAGTCAGTTCGGATTTTTTCCTTAGAAAAAATCCTTTCAGTTGTCAGTCCTAAGAGATATTGGTTTTCTCAGAGTCCTCTTTAAACTGACAACTGATAACCGATAACTGACAACTAATTACACTGATAACTACTACAGGAAAAAATATGGCAAAAGATTATAGACAAGTCGATAAGGCACACGTATGGCATCCGTTGTTTCAACATCAACGCCTTGAAGAAACAGCGTTAGCCGTTCTTGAATCAGCACATGGGACAACGGTTGTGGACGTAGAAGGACGTGAGTACTTAGACGCTTACTCAGCACTCTGGAATGTCAATGTCGGTTATGGCAGGCAGGAGATCGCAGATGCAGTCTATGAACAGATACAGAAGTTACCTTACTATCCACACTCACAGATTAATGTCCCCGCAACGATTTTAGCGGAGCAGCTTGCTGCTTGCCTTCCGGGTGATTTGAATCACGTCTACTTTTGTAACAGTGGTTCGGAGGCGAACGAAACCGCGATTAAAATTGCGCGGCAATATGGCAGACAGACCTATCCGGGTGAGAATCGCTACAAAATTATCAGTCGGTATCGTGGATACCATGGGTTTACGTATGGAGCGATGTCGGCAACAGGACAAGCCCGAAGACGAAAAGCTTTTGAACCGCTTGTTCCGGGGTTTCCGCACGCGCATCCGCCCTACTGCTACCGATGTCCAATCGGTTTAGACGCTTCCACCTGTGGTATTGCCTGCGCCGATGACATTGAACGGATCATTCAAGGGGAAGGTCCCGAAACGGTGATTGCAATCATCGCCGAGCCAATCATCGGTGGCGGCGGTGCGATTGTGCCCCCTGACGAGTACCTCCCAAAACTCCGACAAATCTGTGACGATTACGGTTTACTCCTCATACTTGATGAAGTGATCACCGGATTCGGACGAACTGGCAAGATGTTCGCGTGCGAGCATTGGGACGTACAACCCGATCTCATCACGTTAGCAAAAGGGTTGACAAGTGGGTATTTACCACTCGGAGCCTGTGTGGCTTCAACAAAAGTTTTCAACGCGTTCCTCGGAGATACCGATGAGAATCGGGAATTTGCGCAAGTCTGTACTTATGGCGGACATCCGGTCGCGTGTGCTGCAGGGATCGCGAACCTGAAGATTCTCCAAGAAGAACGCCTCTGGGAAAATGCGGAAAAAGTCGGTACCCATCTGCTCTCAAAGTTAGAGACATTGTGCGAATTGCCTATTGTTGGTCATGTGCGGGGTAAAGGATTGATGATCGGTGTGGAACTCATCGAAACCGACGGTTCACATCTCGCAACAGCGAAGACAAACCTGATTGTCGGACAACTCCGTGAAAAAGGCGTTATCGTTGGAAAAATCGGTCACGCTGTCGAAGAACCGGAAAATATTATTTATATTGCACCGCCGCTTATTCTAACTGAGGTCGAGGCAGATAGGATCTTCAAGACACTACGCCAAGTACTTATCCAAGAGGAATTTTAACTGGTGTCGCTTCGCAGCCGATATTTTATCTGGATGCGTCGCGAGCGCGTATTGGAGTGCGTTTGAATAGGCACAGGTCCCTTCTTCCTCTGGGATTTTGGCGACAGCGGCTCGGACGATTTTTTTGGAAGTTTCAACGTTGAAACGGACATTATCAAGGATCATCTCGGTTGTCACGTTATCGTGCTCGGGGTGCCAACAATCGTAATCGGTAGAACATGCGAGGACAGCGTAACAGATTTCAGCCTCGCGAGCGAGTTTGGCTTCAGGCGCGGCGGTCATACCAATGATGTCAAATCCGAAGTGCCGATAAAGTTCAGACTCCGCCTGTGTTGAAAACGCTGGTCCTTCCATACAAATGTAAGTGCCACCGTTATGAACAATGGTACCGACTTCTGTAGCTGCTGTAGACAGAAGGGCACTCAGTTGTGGGCAAAAAGGATGGGCAAGACTGACATGTGCAGCGATACCGTCACCGAAAAAGGTAGACTTTCGGTCCTTGGTGTGGTCGTAGAGTTGATCGGGTACAACAAAATGGCGAGGTTCAATATCTTGTCGTAGACTCCCGACTGCACTGACGGAAATAAGCCACTCAACACCTAACGTTTTTAGAGCATAGATATTGGCACGGACATTAATATCAGAGGGCAGTAATCGGTGCCCAACACCGTGCCGCGGTAGGAAAACAACGGGCTTACCATCAAGGTTGCCCAGAATCAGAGCATCGCTGGGTTTACCGAACGGGGTTTCGACCTCGATTTCTTCGATATCCGTTAAGCCTTCCATCTGATAAAAACCGCTGCCGCCAATAATTCCGATACGCATTTTTTGTCCTTTCACAAGACATGAACAGTTAGTTATCGGTTATCAGTCGTCAGTTGCCAGTGCTTGGCAAGAACAGAGGAACTGATGAATCGATATCTGTTCTTCGCTAAGTCACTGAAAATCGATAACTAATGACTAATGTCTATTCTTCTGACAACTGATAACTGACGACTGACAACTATTCAATATGGCATTGTTGCACTGTGGTAATTTAACACTTGAAGGAAAATCGAGTTCCGCCGTTGCTACTTACGTTCGCGTAAAGGAGCTAGACCTCGTCTTCGATTTAGGCAGATGCCCGATGAATTTCATCGGGATCGGCAACGTCTTCATTTCGCACTTCCATCTGGATCACTATTTTGGATTGCCTATCTATATAAGTCAACGTTGGCTTTCTGGTATACCGCCGGGGAATATCTATGTTCCGTGGAAAGGTTCTAAACAACTGATGCACATCCTCGATAGGATCTCCGCTTTGGATACAGGCAGAGGTTGGGCGTATCAAATCACGCCGGTTCGGATAGGTGAAGCAATCCCATTTCGGCAGAATTTAGTGGCACACATCTTGCCCGGCAACCATAGTGTCCCCGCTGTCTCTTATCTGATTTGTGAGGTTCGGAAAAAGTTGAAGCCGGAATTTCAACATTTGTCAGGACCGGACATCGTGGAATTGAAACGATCCGGTGTCGAGGTCACGACGGAGGTGCAATTGCCGTTAGTCGCGTATCTTGGAGATACACGGAGTATCCCGATTGATGCGCATCCGTTGCTGAAGCAGTGCAAAGTGCTAATTTGTGAATGCACGTTCATCCTACCGGAACATCGGACCCGTGCCAAGAAGACGATGCATTTACACCTTGAGATGTTACCTTCGATGTTAGCCGATATTGAGAGCGAACATATCGTTCTAACTCATTTCTCCCGTCGCTATACGCCAGAACTGATCCGTCAAAGAATTTATAACTATTTACCACCAGAAGAGCGTTCCCGCGTTCAGTTGTTTCTCTAATCCCAAGCATCAGACTATGCTGAGACTTGCTGCGCATGTTCGTCTGCTCGTTCCATATAAAGCTGCGTTGTCAGACTTGCCCAAACAGGCGCGAGTGCAGCGCATATCAGCGTGTACACACCAAAGATCACCCCAACTGTCCAGAAAGGAGGAGCATTCTCTAAAGTTATTTTTGCATAGCCAAAGAAAAGGAGACTGATAAACCTTCCGGGCAGCAAGGCTTCACGCATCGGGATAAATTCGGGAGCAGCAAAAGAGAGAAGTGCCATCGTTAAACCGAGCAGTAAGGATGTCAACGCCGTAAATGCCAAAGTCAACAGCAGATATATTCCGAGAAACTTCCACCAAGTGCTACGGCGTACCAATTCACTGCTTCGCCGAAGCGCAGCAATTGCCGACAGGTTCTCAATCATAATCCCTTGGTTGTAAAGACTCCATTTCACAATGAAATATGCAGAGAGAACGAACCAAGCAGCAAAAATACACGCAAACACAAAAACTAAGGTGGGCGCATTAGACTGAACGAGCTCTTGAAAAAAGAATTCAAAAATAAGGAAACCGAAGATTATCGGAACGCCAAAGAAAAGCATCCCGATGAAAAAAGCGGCACCTAAAATCGGAACTGTCTTACGGAATGTCTGTTGCCAAACTCCTTTGAAAGTTGTATCTATGCCGTTACGGCGTTGCACTATGACAAAGATAAGAGGACACATCGCTAACCAAAGGAAACTGATGTGGGTAGATGAAACGCCAAGATGCGTTCCCCATACGACACCTACGGGTTGTACGGATTCAGAAGAGGATGTGTAAGCAGTAAGTCCGCTATCTGTACTTATCGTCCATTGTCCTTCCGGAGACATTAACTTCGCAAATGGAAATGTCCCCAGATAGAACAAGAAGTTGATGATAATTACGGGTACCATCACTTTCCAAAACAGACCGCGGTTATTTCGATAATCTCTGAATATCTTTGACACAAGCCTGGGGGGCCGTTGCGGCATAGTAACAGCGTCACCCGTGCCTTCCAATATGTTTTGCATGCTTCTACCTATTACGTTGTTTAACGAGAACGCTTGATTTTGCCCCAGGTCGTTGTTAGTTTATTTACAGCATCAACGGTGAGTCCTTGCGTCTAACGAGACAAATCGACAAGAATATACAAAGAAGACTCCATCCCATACAACAATCGGATGGAGTCTTGGGCTCAAACATTTCAGTAAACATAGTTACCTTCTCACCTTTAAGGTAGGTTTCAAACAAGTCCTTAAAGAAAAGACGCGATATAGGATAAGGTTGTGTTTGTAGGGACGAGTCCGTATACCGCTCATCTATGAACGACAGCAAAGTCCGGAGACCTCGCCCTACAGTACACGACCACCGTTGTTCTGCTAAAACGACGCAGAGAAACCGAGAGATAGAGATGTGGTTTCCCTGAATTTCAAATTAGCTGCCCATACCCGGATGGGAATTTGCGTCTTGGTCGGAGGTTCCAGCTTCCTGTTCTTCGTAGAACTTGTATCCATCCTGATCTTGGTCAAGTTCATACTGGCGGACAATTTGTTCGGCTTCGCGAAGGTACGGTGTATCTCCCTTCGTAATGCTCATATAGGCTTTGAAACCTTGGTAAGCAGCTCCGAATTCACGGATGGAACGATAGCAGACCGCCTGCTGGTAGACAGCTTCGTTTCGCCATACAGACTCAGGGGCGTTTTCAAACAGTGCTTCATACGCCTCAATTGCGCGTTCGTAGTCACCATTCTGCTGAAAGAGCTCTCCGGTCCGGAACAGGGCGTCCGCGGCGGCAAATTTCTTATGTGAAAGGTCACGTGCCAACGTTTTATAGGCATTAATAGCACGCGGGTAGTTGCGAAGTTTCTGCCAGTTGCTCGCAATCTGTTGAAAATTCTGAACGACTTGGTCGCTATATCCCATTACCCACATATCAGCAGGTGTAATTTTCCGTCCAGTTTTTCGGTATTCAACGGCTTTTTTATTCCGAAACTTATCAATCTCATCCTTCAAGAAGTTAATTTCTGTCAGAATCTCTGCTGTCTGCTTTAGGAGCGTCCCGGCTTGCGATGCTTCGTAAGAATCAGGGAATTTCTCAGTAACACCAACGTACGCGGGCCAACCGCCTTGATAGTCGTAAAGCGTATAAAAATAGACGTTACCAACCTGGAATTGCGCCTGCGCTGCTTTCGAGTGTTCAGGGAATTCTTCGACCAGACGCTCGTAATTGCGGATGGATTCGGTGTAATTCTCTAAACTTTCATAGGCACGTGCGACCTCGTAGAGTGCTTCTGCAGCGATATTAAAGGTCTCGTCCGTTGGTTCATTATCGTAAATAGCCTTATAGTTTTGGTATTCAGCACGCTTCGTCTTGATGACTTCGCGATTTTTGCGAATATTCGCCGTGCCAGCTTTTGCTTCATTAGCGTAGTAGCCGGTGGGATCCAGGGCGACAATTTCTTGGTAATGCTCAGTCGCTTTATCCCAATCGTAGCGGCGCTTATAGATTCTGGCGATCTGGTAATGTGCGCGTTGTGCGTACTTCCCCTTCGTATCGCGTTCAATAACCTCTAAATAGAGTGCCATCGCTTTATCGTAATGTTCCTGCTGCTTCTGGCGATTCTTCTCCATCTTTTCCGGGTCATCGTCGCGCACTTCGGTCGTTTCTGCCGCGTCAAACGCAGTATCAGCATTCTGAAGTTTGGCACCGAGCGGAATAATACTAATACCACCTGGTGTGCACCCAACAATCGTCACTGCAAGAAAAGCGAAAGCAACGACGAGAAGATAGGCTCGGTCTATTCGGAGACCGAAGGCGTATGTAAAACGGTTCATGGTGAGTCCTCCTTAGGTAAATAGAAATATGCCGGTGTATTTTTAGCCAGAGAAACCTAACCGGCCGGCATTCCGTTCATCGTTCCCAACATTATACTAAATTCACAAAAAATGTCAACGCTTTATTATTTTTTTATAAATAGGACTTACGCATTTCTTTTTTAAAGTCCCCCTGATAAGGGGGATTTAGGGGGTTAAATACATCGAAATTACTGCTTTTTACGTCCAAATGTCCTACATTTACTCAATTTGCGTATGTCCTAATAAAAATAGAAACACTCAGTTTTCAGGGAGCATCTCCTCCATTTTTTGATACGCCCAGGGGGCATCGCCTTTTGTAATGCTCGTATAGAGTTTAAATCCTTCAGAAGCGGCTTCCAATTCACCGATAGCGCGATAGCAGACCGCCTGTTGGTAAATGGCTTCGTTTCGCCATACAGACTCAGGTGCGAATTCAAACAGATTGTCATACGCCTCAATTGCACGTTCGTAGTCACCATTCTGCTGAAAGAGTTCTCCAGTTCGGTACAATGCGTCCGCGGCGGCGAATTTCTTATGTGATAGGTCTCTTGCCAACGTTTTGTAGGCATTAATAGCACGCGGGTAGTTGCGAAGTTTCTGCCAGTTGCTCGCAATCTGTTGAAAATTCTGAACGACTTGGTCGCTATACTCCTCTACCCACATATCAGCAGGCGCAATCTTCCGACCTTTTTTTTTCTCTTCGACCGCTTTCTTATTCCGAAACTTATCAATTTCATCCTTCAAGAAGTTAATTTCTGTCAGAGTGTCTGCTGTCTGCTTCAGGAGTGTTCCAACTTGGGATGCTTCATAAGAATCAGGAAACTTCTCAGTGACACCAACATATGCGGACCAACCGCCTTGATAGTCGTAAAGCGTGTAAAAATAGACGTTGCCAACTTGGAATTGTGCCTGCGCTGCTTTCGAGTGTTCAGGGAATTCTTCGACCAGTCGCTCGTAATTACGGATAGCTTCGGTGTAATTCTCTAAACTTTCACAAGCACGCGCGACTTCATAGAGTGCTTTAGCAGCCATATTAAAGGTCTCATCTGTCGGGGTACTATCATAAATAGTTTTATAGTTTTGGTATTCAACCCGCTTCGTTTTAATAACTTCGCGGTTCTTCCGAATATTCGCGGTACCCGCTTTTGCTTCTTTCGCGTAATATCCGGTAGGATCTAAAGCGACAATTGCTTGGTAATGCTCGATTGCCTTATCCCAGTTATACTGGCGTTTATAGATTTTGGCGACCTGATAATGCGCACGCTGTGTATATTTCCCTTCTGTATCGCGTTCAATAACCTCCAAATAGAATGCTATCGCTTTATCGTAAAGTTCCTGCTGCTTCTGGCGATTCTTCTCCATTTCTTTAGCGTTATCGGCACGCACTTCGGTAGTTTCTGCTTTGTCAAACGCGGTATCAGCATTCTGAAGTTTCGCATCGAGCAGAATAATACTACCCGGTGTGCACCCAATAATCCCCACTGCAAGAAACGCGAGCACAAGGACGAGAAAATGGGCTTGATCTATTCGGAGACCGAAGGCGTATATGAAACGGTTCATGGTGAGTCCTCCTCAGGGAAATAGAAGCATGCCGATATATTTCAGTCAGAGAAACCTAACTGGCAGGTGTTCCGTTCATTGTCCGTGACATTATACTAAATTCAGAAAAAATGTTAACATTTTTTTATTTTTACAGAGGTATTCAGTTTTCAACAGAGCAGTTATCAGTCGCCAGTTGTCAAGAGAAAAGGAAACGAAAAACTTGACAAACATCTATAAATATGTAAAAATTGAATCTATCTAAAGCGATTGGCATCATAATCGCAGGATGATTTATTTAATATAGATTTGCAGCGTGAAGGTTGATAATAGCACGGAGGTAAACATGCCGAATTCTGATTACAAAATTGGTGTTGTAGGAGTAGGTAGAATGGGGGCGAATATCGCCCGACATCTCAATGACGAAGGGTTTGAAGTGACTGTTGTGTACGATGTCGCAAGCGAACGCGCGCAAGAACTTGCAACAGAAATTGGGGCAACAGCGGCGGAAGAACTCTCAAAGGTCACAGCACTCGCTGATTATATCATTACCGTAGTTACAGACGACGCGGCGATGCGACAAATCTTCGCCGAAGATGCAGATGATAGCCTGATTCAAGGCGCATCAGGCAAAGTTTTTATTAATTGTGCAACGATTAGTCCACAAGTCCATGTAGACATTGAACAACTCGCGGCAAAGCACGGCGCGGGTAGCCTCGAAGGGTGCATGGCGAGTAGTATTACACAAGCGAGAGAAGGCACGTTATACCTCATGTGCGGCGGCAAAAAAGCGACATTCGATAAAGCACTTCCAATCCTGGAATCAATGAGTGTCTCACTCCGTTACATCGGCGAAGCTGGACAAGCAGCACAAGTCAAAGCACTCGTCAACATGGTGATGAACATCAATACTGCAGGACTTGCCGAAGGACTCGGCTTGGGTGCCGCACTCGGATTAGACCTTGCGATGTTGCAAGAGGTCTTTGCACAAACTGGAGCGAATTCGCGAGTCTTGGAAACCGATGGAGAGGACATGGAAGCGCGGGACCATGAGTGCTATTTTTCGTCAGCACATGCGTCTAAAGATTCAGGTATTGCGCTCGACTTGGCGGATGCCGAGGGTATTTCTCTACCACTCGCCCAAGCAACGAAGGCGCAGTATGATCGTATGATTGAACTCGGATTGGGTGATTTGGATAAGTCCGGTGTTGCTGAACTTACTTTCCCCGGACGAGGTACAAAAAATTAAAAAGGGACAAGTCCTGAATTAGAGTCCCGAATTAATCAGAAACCTGCTTGAAATGCAATGGAGAGCAGAGCGGAGGTTCATAGCTAAAAAACCATGTTCAGAGGTGTAATCCTTGCAGGCGGACTCGGAACCCGTTTGCATCCACTCACCAAAGTTACCAGTAAGCATCTCCTGCCAGTCGGCAACGAACCGATGATTTTTCATAGTGTTAAACAACTCGCGATGGCAGGAATTACAGATATTCTTATCGTAACGAATCCACAATATGTTGGAGATTTCGCGAACACACTTGGGAGCGGTAAAGACTTCGGGTGTGAATTCACATATCGCGTTCAGCAAGAAGCAAAAGGGATCGCGCATGCGCTTGCGTTGGCGGAAGGGTTTGCCGCCGGTGGTAAAATCGTCGTCTTGCTCGGCGATAATATCTTTGAAGCACCTATCCATCACGCCGTTTCCGATTTCCATGCGCAACAAGCCGGTGCGCGCGTGATGCTCAAGGAGGTGGAGAACCCAGAGCATTACGGTGTCGCGACTCTGGACGGAAATCGTATTGTCGCGATCGAGGAAAAGCCGAGGCACCCGAAAAGTAATTACGCGGTAGTAGGGGTCTATTTTTACGACGCGTCTGTATTTGACATCATTCGCACCGTTGAACCTTCAGCCCGCGGGGAATATGAGATAACTGATGTCAACAACGCCTATATGTATCGTGGAGATCTCGAGTATAGTTTCGTGCGCGGAAAGTGGGTTGATGCGGGAACTACCTTTGACTCGCTCACTGAAGCACACCAGATTTTGTTGAATTCCCCAGATTGGTAGTAAGAGGGGTTATCAGTTTGCAGTAACTCCTTTTCAGGGACTTCTCTTGATTCCCTTATCACGGGATAGAGGTTTTCTTTTAACAAAACCCTCTTTAACTGACAACCGATAACCGAAAGATTTTTTTGAAAAAAATCGTACCGACAACTATTAAAATGGACGAAAAACCGATTCTATCCATCGTGGTCCCGGTTTACAACGAAGAAGACAACGTCCGTCCACTGTTTGAAAAGATTAAAACGGTATGCAAGGCAATCGGCGATACTTACGAAGTGTTATTCGTGGACGACGGCAGCAAGGACAAAACTTTCACCGTACTTTCAGAACTAAGTAAACAAGAACCCCAATTGGCAGTCATCCGATTCCAAAAGAATGCCGGACAGACAGCAGCGATGGCGGCTGGCTTTGAATTCGCCCAAGGACAACGGATTATCAGTATGGACGGGGATCTGCAAAATGATCCGAGCGATATTCCCCAGCTGCTTGAAAAGCTCGACGCAGGCTACGACTTGGTATGCGGGTGGCGAAAAGAGCGGCAGGATAAATTTTTGACACGCCGCGTCCCTTCTATCGTTGCCAATTGGATCATCGCTCAAGTGACAGGTGTCCCGATCCATGACAACGGATGCTCGCTTAAAGCGTATCGGGCGTCGGTTATTAAACAGGTGCCGCTCTATGGCGAGATGCACCGATTTATTCCTGCAATGGCTACAGTGGTGGGCGCGCGTATCGCCGAGATTGTTGTGTCACATCACCCGCGACGTTTTGGAAAAAGCAAGTACGGACTCGGAAGAGTCTGGCGCGTTATGTTAGATATTATTGCTTTCAAGTTCATAATTTCCGTCTTCACATCGCGCCCGAAATCGCAAAAACTGAAAAGACTGTGGCAACGACTATCCGATGTCCTTTTTAACCCGAAGCAGAGAGCATTTCGTGTTGCTGCGATTCTAAGTCTCCCTTTTTTCATTTCAGGACGCATTTTGTTTGGTAGTGCCAACATAGTAGTGATCAGCTGCTTCAGTTTAGCAGTCGCCTTACTCGGACTTGGGTGGCTGACGGAGCACCAAATTCAACAGGCTAAACAGAAATTACCTGAGTTGGGGAAACTCGCTCGCTTTTTCATTTTTACATGTAAGCGGAGACCCGTTCGGCTTTTTGGTCCAACCAGTGTGATGTTGCTGATACTCGGTGGAATTCTACTAATTCCGCAGGCGGGTTCACTGTCGTCGAAAGTGTTGAAGATTGCCGCACTAAACCTGAGTTCTATTTCTATCACAACCGGAATTTTGGTGTTCTGCTTTGGACTCTTCGGTGAACTCATCGCGTTTGCGAATGCGAAACGGGTAAAAGACTACACCGTCGAAACATTTTTGAATGCTAACAACGAAGGGATCTGTAGTGAATAGCCTTCCTAAGCGCGAAATCTGGCAAAATTGGCGCAATGAATTCCCGGTAACCGAAACTTACATTTATATGAACCACGCCGGTGTTGCGCCGCTATCGCGTCGGGTACAAGACGCAATGGCAGGGTTCATAGAAGATGCCACGCTTTATGGTGCAGTGCATGCTGACGGTTGGGCAGAAGCAGCAGAGGCATGCCGTGTGACAGCGGCACGACTCATCAACGCCGATGCTACCGAAATCGCATTTATGAAGAACACAACGCAAGGAATTCTCATCGCTGCGAACGGTATCAATTGGCAGACGGGCGACAATGTCGTCACAACAGCAGTAGAGTTCCCAGCGAATGTCTATCCGTGGTGGTGTTTGAAGGAACGTTACGGTGTTAGCACACGCATGGTACCGGAACGAGATGGTCGTATCTATATTGAAGATATTGCTGCTGCGATTGATGAACGGACGCGTGTTTTAACGATCAGCCATGTGGAATTCGCCTCCGGTTTCCGAAACGACATTAAAGCACTCGGCGACCTGTGCCGAGAACGCGATATTTGGTTGGTCGTGGACGCTATTCAGAGTCTCGGGGTCGTTGAAGTGGATGTGAAATCCTGTAACATTGATATCCTCGCCGCTGATGGACATAAGTGGTTATTAGCACCGGAGGGCGCAGCGATATTTTATTGTGCCGATGAAAAACGGGAACAATTGATTAACACCAATGTCGGTTGGGCGAGTGTCGTAAATCCGCGCGATTTTCTCAACTACGACTTAACCCAGAAACCGGACGCAACTCGCTTTGAAGAAGGCTCTTACAACAGCGTCGGATTATACGGACTCAAAGCCGCAATCGACTTACTGCATGATATTGGTATCCCGGCAATTAAAGCACGGGTTTTGGAACTCACGGCACGCTTAATAGCAGGATTGGGGGCGAAAGGCTATCGTGTCATCACTCCAAAAACAGACACAGATCGAGCAGGGATTGTCATCTTTGAAAGTGAAAGGCACACGCCTGCTGAAATCTACGAAATGCTTTACACTGAAAACATAATTGCAGCAGAGCGTGGGAGCGGTGTCAGAATTTCACCCCATTTTTATAACACAGCATCCGAAATTGAATATCTGCTTGAAGTGCTGCCGGAGGTTTAACGCATAGAAAAGTACTCAAGCATCTAAAATAAGGGAAAAAAATTGGAAACCATACATTCACAAGATAACATTCAGACGTATATAGCAAGGCATGTCTTAACGATCTGCCTATCACTTATTCTCGGATCCCTGCTGATGCTCAGTGCTTGTACAATGCCGGGTGGCAATCAGAAGATTAGCAAGATCCGTCTCTCCATTCAAAATACGTTACCCATCCCCCGAAAAAACGTTCCGATTGTGTTAACTGGGGCTCAACTCCGAAAGGTGAACTCTGACTTCTCTTTTAAAGCCTATTCGGTCGTTACTGGAAAAGCCCCACGGGAAGTGATGGTCCCAGCACAAGCAGATGACTTGGATTACGATGGAGAACGCGATCAACTCTGCTTCCTGCTAAACTTAGGAGCCGAAGAGACAAAAGAAGTCTCAATCCTTTACGATCCGACTGTCAAAGCGACATTAACACTCGATATCAATAAACAGACGCGAGCAGCGATCTTTCCTGAACTGAACGTAGTGGCAGCAATGGAATCAAATTTAATCGCGTATCTACTGAAACCGAATGGGGCATTTATCGCCTACGGCAAAAAACGGGTGGCACGCTTCAGTATGGATGCGATGTTCCAAACTGAATTAGACCAAGCTGAATTAGACAGAAGACCGCTTTCACCCGAACTCATACAGCACTTTGAGACGAATGGTATAACCCTCTCCCAACAAGTTCAGATAGAGACGCAGAAACCGGAACAACAATGGCTGTTACGAGACCTTGAGAACCAAGAGACCTACTTTATCCGCAAATCCTACGACAGCGATATTTCTGATCTCGGTCAGGAAACTCCAACAGCAGGACAGTTGAATGTTGTTGAATCAATCGGTTTATCGCTGAACGCGCTTCTCGATCTTGAAACCACTGAAATGATAGCACTAACCCCGCGTGAAGGTTTAATAGGCTGCGGCGGGATCACACTATGGGATAAAGAAAAAGCGGAGATGGTTCCACTACCTGCTGAAGGCGACTACGTCCGGATTCTCGCCGATGGTTCGATTCGCTCTGTTGTTCAAAGGATTATCCCCGAGTGGAATGTTAAGGGTGAGATCCGTCGATTCACATCAACTACCTTCATCTATGGAGAAAACCCGTGGATTGAGCATCACATCCATATTGATGGAGGCTTACCAGCAGATTACGCTATCGCCACAGGTATTCCGGATCTGAAAGGTGGTTATAAAGAGGACAGAGAACAAGGTTGGATATGGAGTTGGGGAACAGATCTAAGTGGCATAGACACGCTCGGCATAGCCCTCATTACCTCCGCCCGTCGCGACACGTATAGCACAAACATATCTGAGAAAGCCGACCTTTTGCCAGTTGTTTTAACACCTGATGCGGATGGTAGACTCAACTATCGGACGTTCGCCATCTGGGGTGGTGGTATCGACGGTATTGAGACGGAAACGGAATTCGCGCAGCATGTTCAAGATACGGCAACAGCACTGAAAATTCCGCCACGCATTACGTTCTTACCACCAGAAGAAGAGAAATAATCTCAAGTTGTTGGAGAAAATCATGCTCATCAAGGAAGAATGTCTACAATTAATCGCAAATCAACGGACGGATGAAATCGTTGTCACGACGATGGGAACTACAGTGCCGTGGGGCAAAATATCGACACATCCGTTAGACTACGCCTCCGTCGGAAGCGCGATGGGACATGCCGCCGATTTCGCCCTTGGCATCGCACTCGCAAAACCGGACAAAAAGGTAGTTGTGCTCAACGGCGATGGTAGCATGTTGATGTGTTTAGGTACATTAGCAACAATTACCGCCTTGAACACGCCACCACCGAACTATCTACTTTTTGTCTGTGACAACGGCACCTATGAGGTAACGGGTAATCAACCTGTGCCTGATGGTAATGCTGGGTTCAGTTGGTCTATGATTGCAAAAGGTACCGGTTTTGAACGGGTTTATGAATTTGATGATTCGGACACGCTTGCAGCCGACCTGCCGAAAATCTGGAATGAAACCGGACCCACTTTCGTGAGTCTGAAGATCGCGCAAGCATACGAACCACCCCCGGATCGGTGGGGCGGTTTTCCTTATCCATATCTACAAGAGTCGCTCGCGGAATCTACACATAAACTCAGACAAGCACTCGCAAGGTAGTAGGCACGCGCCGTCGTGCCGTAATCCACTCGCAAGGTAGTAGGCACGCGCCGTCGTGCCGTAACCTATAGGACAATTATGGAAACCACCACAAAATTAGAGACACGACGGATGGGGCGTACGGAGATGCACCCGAGATCTCTGGCACTCGGTGCAGCGTGGATCTGGCAGAAACCGGATGCTGAAGTCATCGGCGCGATCCGGCGCGGTATCGAACTCGGTATTAATTACATCGACACTTATCCCGGGCACGCGGAACACCTCTGGGGAGAAGCCCTCTCCGATGGATTGCGAGAAAAGGTCTACCTACAAGCCAAAGTAGGCACGCACCCAGAACGGCGGAAAGATTTCTCCGCAGATGGCACTCGTTGGAGTGTCACCAACAGTCTCAAAGACCTCCGCACAGATTACCTCGATGCCGTACTTATTCACGATCCGATTGATATGGAGAGCGTATTGGCACCGGGTTGCGCGTTAGATACGTTGTTAGAGATGAAGGTGGAGGGTGCTATTCGACACATCGGTGCTGGCGTGCGTTCTCATGAATTCCACAAGGAACTGATCGAAACGGGGCATATTGACATTATCCTGACCTTCTTAGACTATACGCTGTTATCGCAATCTGTGGCAGAGACAACCTTGCCGTTGGCACGCGAACACGATGTCGGCATTATCCTCGCGAGTCCATTGGGCATGGGGAGTTTGACAGGGGCGGAACCCAAGGTTGAAGACGAACGTCGCCGGAATCCTGATGCGGAACCGAAGGCTTATGCGATGTGGAGGTGGTGTCAGGAACGTGATGTCAATATCCGACACTTGGCGATGCAGTTTTGTCTCGCTGCCCCGATAGAAGGTGTTGTTATGTTTGGTCCGGCTGACACAGCGCAAGTGGAAGACGGATATGAAGCGGCAACGGCTGAGATCTCAGAAGATATTTGGGAGGCATTTGAAGCGGAATTCGGCATCAAGCGCGGGATGTAAGTGCAAAATTTAAGGAGAGTCAATTGTGAATGCGCCAAATCTTTCCGACAAGAAAATCTGTAAACTCCATTCCAAACAAAAGAAGGCAGCGGCTTGGAATGAACTCCGACGCGTCATGGAAAGTGTTCAGAGAAAAAATAGAGGAACAAGTGAAGCGGAGGTATGTGCAGACATCCAACGTGCGGTTACCGAACTTTGCAAGGAAGAATATACCAGGCAAACCGCGCGTTGTTCTGAATAATGTTTACGGTCAACTCTACGGCTTTACCCCTGCTGCTAAATCCGACGCGAATTGCTTCACTGCGGTGAGTAATTTCGCTTCGTCGTTGATATGCTTTTCGTAAACATTGATAATAGCACTTGCCACAATCGCCCCATCAGCGAGTTCAGTGACTTGTTTTGCCTGCTCGGGCGTTGATATACCAAAGCCGACACTAATCGGTTTATCTGTGTGTTTACGGAGTTCTGTGATCATCGGCGCGACTTCGTCTGATAACTTTGTCCGCGCACCTGTTACACCCGTTACTGAAACACAATAGATAAATCCTGTGCTGACGGATGCAATTAATTTCATCCGTTCTGGTGGGCTTGTCGGCGCGACCAGGAAAATCGTGGCGAGGTTATATTGTGGGGCAACTTCAAGCAGTGGCTGTCCCTGTTCTGGTGGCAGGTCTGGCACGATAAGACCGTCAACGCCTGCTTCTTGTGCTGCTTCGCAAAATGCCTTCTCTCCCATCCGAAAGATCGGGTTATAGTAACTCATGAGAGCAATCGGGAGGTCTGTCTCTTTACGGAGGGATGCCACGATCTCCAGAATCTCTTGGAGTGAGATGTTATGTGCGAGTGCACGCTCGCTTGCGCGCTGGATGGTCGGTCCGTCTGCGATTGGATCGGAAAAAGGGACACCGAGTTCAATAAGGTCTGCACCCGCTTCCTCAAGCGTGAGAAAGAGTTTGGGGGTAAGTTCGGGGTTCGGATCTCCCGCGCAGACGTAGGGCATAAATGCGCTCGCCCCTCGGTCTCGGAGTTCTTGAAATTTTGCGTCAATTCGATTCATGGGTATACGTGAGTCTCAGCTTCCTGTTGCGTTTTTTTAATTATACCCTGCACACATCGAATTGTCAAGGAGGGTTTGTTAGAGAAATATAATCATGCAGTTTTTAGGTTTCCATCTGTTTTAGGTAAACATCGCGACTGGAAGTAGGTACTAAAGCCAAGAGTACTTGAAAGGCAGATTCAAAATACGGAAAAACTAATTGAAGACCGTTGCAATCCTTCTCATGATATGCTATAATTCAACTACAGAATGCTTAAGATTCATCATATTCATGGAAACGGACATGTCATCTCTCGCAGCAGAAACCTACATCACGCCAGAGGAGTATCTCGCTTTGGAACGTAAGGCTACGGTCAAAAGTGAATATCTCAACGGAGAAATACGCGTAATGCCCAGGGCGAATTTCGCTCATAATCTTATCACGGTGGATATAGGAACTGAACTTAACATCCAATTGCGTGGGCAGGATTGGGATGTCTGTATAAGCAATATGCGTGTGAGAACGGGACCAAAAGGTGCCTATTTTTATCCTGATGTCGTCATTTTCTGCGGCGAACCCGAATTTGAGGATAATGTGTTTGACACACTCCTCAACCCTACTCTTGTGATAGAAGTACTTTCACCTTCAACTGAAGTGTATGACAAAGGCGAAAAATTTAGGCACTATCAAGAACTCGCCTCTTTGCAGGAATACATCCTCGTTTCACAAGACAGGGTTCGCGTTGAACACTATCGCCTTGCTAAGACACAGTGGGTTCAGACCGAGCTGCACGCCCTTGAAGGTGTGTTAAGCCTCGCTTCTATTGGATGCGAACTACCATTGCAGGATATCTACAGACGCGTCCCAGAAGTCATCTCATAATTCCTTACCAGATTTTCACGAGCTTCCCAAGTATTTGCAAAACTTGAATGACCGTTGCATCTGGCATATCACCTGCGTATCTGGCACGTCTTTCCCACCAGTCCAGGCTCTTAATGTGATCGGCCTGTATAACTCCGGTGAGTTCAAAAACCTCAGTATTATTCCTATTGCGGATCGTTACCCCAACAGAAATAGGCACATCAAGGTCTACGCGATAAGGTTTTCGACTTGTCGTAATTGGACACATAATTGCTAATCACAGTCTGCGATTGTAGAGTTCTTCGGATAGAACAAGGGCTGGACGTTCTTTTGCCTGTTCGTGACCTATTTGTGGATTGAAGTCGATCCACACTATATCACCGTGTCTTGGAACATACATAAGCTAATCTCACCATACTTCTTTGCCCACTGGTGGCCCCGTGTCAACTTCACCCGAAAAATTGGGTTCTGGTCCTCTGGTTGTGGGTTCTGGCACTTTAGCTAAGAGTTCCTCCAGGGTATAGTTCGGGGGCGGTACGGGTTCCTGTCGCTCTTTCTTAGGTGGAATGTCCGTGTTCACAATTTCAACATCACCTTTCCGCAAGCCGGATTTTGGCACTTTGGCTGGAATTTTCGCTGGTGCACAATTTGGTTTTTTCACGAGATAACTCCTTGTATTTTCGCGGATCTATGCGTTGTAATATAACATAGAATCACACGGATGTCAAATTTTCACGCATTTTACCAAGAAAGCGTTTGTGTCAAGACTGTCTTTGACAAAAGGGTGGACGAGGTGCCAAGACCTCGCCCTACAGTCATTCATTAAATTACGCCCGCTTAAAAACAAATGCCTCATTCTCAAAATCAACAGCAATTGCGTCACCGTTGTGGAAAGTGCCTTCCAGAATTTGGATTGCCAAGGGATTAAGAATATCCCGTTGGATCGTTCGGCGAAGCGGACGCGCACCGTACACCATATCAAATCCGCGTTCCACCAATGCCTCGTTTGCGGGTTCAGAGAGGGTCAAGGTCATCTCCTTCTCAGCGAAGCGATGGCTCAACTGCGTAAGTTCCAGTGCGACAATCTGTTTCAGTTCTTCAATACCGAGCCGGTCAAAGATAATCAAGTCGTCAATACGGTTCAGGAATTCGGGTGGGAAATGCGCTTGTACCGCTTCCATCACCTTTCGTCGAATTTCTTTTCCATCCAAAAGTGCATCGCTAATCCACTGGCTACCAATATTGGAGGTCATGATGACAACCGTATTCTTGAAATCAACCGTACGTCCTTGCCCGTCCGTCATTCGACCATCGTCAAGCATCTGGAGCAAAACGTTGAACACCTCTGGATGTGCCTTCTCTACTTCGTCGAGCAGGATGACGCAATACGGGTGCCGTCTGACAGCTTCGGTTAGCTGCCCACCTTCATCGTAGCCGACGTATCCGGGTGGTGCGCCGATTAAGCGGGAGACGGTGTGCTTTTCCATGTACTCGCTCATATCAATACGCGCCATAGCGTTCGCATCGTCAAACAAGAACTCAGCGAGCGATTTGGCGAGATGCGTTTTACCGACACCCGTGGGCCCCATAAAGAGGAAAGAACCGAGGGGGCGATCCGGATCACCGAGACCGACGCGGGCACGACGAATTGCATTCGAGACAGCACTTACTGCTTCATCCTGTCCGATCACCTGTTCACGCAAACGCGCTTCCATGTGGATCAGTTTCTGGGTCTCGCCCTCCATGAGCCGATAAACAGGGATACCGGTCCACTTCGCAACAATTTCGGCAATGTCCTCTGCACCGACCTGCTCTTTGAGCATCTGTGTACCTTGTGTGTTCGTTTCTATAGCCTCTTGAACATTTTTGAGTTGCGATTCTAATTCCGGTATCCTACCGTATTCCAGTTCCGAGGCTCTGGCGAGGTTTCCAGAACGTTTGGCTTGCTCGGATTCAATGCGGAGTGCCTCAATCTGCTCCATCAACTCGCCAATCTGCGTCAAACTTGCTTTTTCGTTCTGCCATGCGGCTTTGAGTGCGTCCGCTTGCGCTTTGAGTTCCGCAAGTTCTGCGATCAGTTTTTCAAGCCGTTGTTGTGATGCGCTGTCCTCCTCTTTCTCCAATGCCTGCTGCTCTATCTGGAGTTGGATGATGCGACGTTCCACCTCGTCAATCTCCTCAGGCACACTGTCAATCTCAATCCGTAGGCGCGACGCGGCTTCGTCCACCAAATCCACGGCTTTATCGGGTAGGAACCGTTCCGAGATATAACGTTTTGAGAGTGTAGCAGCAGCGACAATAGCGTTGTCCTGAATTTGCACGCCGTGATGCGTTTCATAACGCTCCTTCAAGCCACGTAGAATCGCGATCGTGTCTTCAACCGAAGGCTCTTCAACTTGGACGGGTTGGAACCGGCGTTCCAAGGCAGCGTCCTTCTCAATGTGTTTGCGATACTCGTCAAGCGTCGTCGCACCGATACACCGCAATTCGCCGCGTGCCAATGCCGGTTTGAGCATGTTGGATGCATCGACAGCACCTTCAGCAGCCCCTGCGCCGACGATGGTATGGAGTTCGTCAATAAAGAGAACGACTTGTCCCTCTGCTTGCTCCACATCGGCAAGGACGGCTTTCAACCGATCTTCAAATTCACCGCGGTATTTACTGCCTGCGATGAGCGCGCCTAAATCGAGAGCGATGAGCCGCTTCTCACGAAGACTCTCTGGCACATCACCGTCAGCGATCCGTTGTGCCAACCCTTCCACAATCGCTGTTTTTCCGACACCGGGTTCACCGATTAGCACCGGATTATTTTTCCGTCTTCGGGAGAGTACCTGCATCACGCGTCGGATTTCATCATCACGCCCGATAACCGGGTCGAGTTTGCCTGAAATTGCTTCCTGTGTGAGTTCCCGACCGAATCGGGTCAGTGCTTGGTATTTGTCCTCTGGATTTTGATCAGTGATGCGTTGGTTGCCACGGATATCAACGAGTGCCTTGAGGATTTTGTCTTTCGTTACACCGGCTTCCCGAAGGATTTTACCCACTTCCGTCTGCTTCGCTTCGGTGCACGCTATCAAAAGATGTTCTGTACTGACGTACGCGTCCTTAAGTGCTGTCGCCTCTTTGAATCCGGTATCCAGAACGGATTGTAGGGCCTGGCTGATGCGCATTTCAGAAGCTGCGCCCTGCACTTTAGGTGCTTTTTCAACGGCAGCCTCGATTGCTGACGTAACGCCGGCAATATCGACACCTAATTTCTGAAAAATCGGTGTGACAATCCCGTCACTTTGTTTGATAAGTGCCAACATTAAATGTTCAACGCTAAGTTCAGGGTTTTGCGCATCTGTTGCTAAATTTTGTGCTGTTTCGAGTGCTTCTTGTGTTTTAATTGTTAATCTATCAAATCTCATGATGAACCTCCTCGTCGTTCGTATTTCATATAAATTACAACGATATTTATATTGGAGCAAGATTCATGCCATTTTCTTTTTCTCCTTGGCGGTCGAAAACGGGTCATTGCACACCAAAGCCTGTGCCACTTTGGCATCCAACTTGCTAATCTGGCAGGAAAAACAGATCAATCAGGACAATTTATCACTTTTTTATTTATCGTCCTTGGTCTTCCCTCCACTTCGTTTCGGTCAGGTTTCTGGTTAATTCTTGACCAGGTTTGAGGATTTACACGGTTATCTTACTTGTACTTCTGAAAGAGGTTCGGTTACAACGAGTTCTTGATTGACTGTGAGGTTCTCCAATATCTGTACAGCACCGCTTTGCCAGCGGATTTTAAGTTTATCAACAACATCGCCCGCCTCTATTCCAAAAAGCACCCTCGGATCGTTGCTACTGAGATAACTTGACCCCATACGTACTTCGCGCGTCTGAGATTCAGAACCGATGGTCAATGTTACGCGTGTCCCGATGCCGTCGCGATTGCTGCGGGTGCCGATGAGTTTGAGTCGGAGCCAGTTGTTGGCGGTTTGACTCTCATTTCGGAGAAGGGTCACCGCGCCGTTCAACTGTGTGACAAGTAAGTCTGTGTCACCGTCGTTATCGTAATCTCCGAAGAAGGTGCTGCGGCTGACAGCAGGACGATCCTCAAACCCGACCTCAGCAAAAGTGCCATCGCCTTGATTCCAGAAGAGTTGATTCGATTGCTTATACGAAAGTACATCTGTGGTTCGCTCAACGGTCGGAAAGATATGTCCATTAGCGACGAAAATATCGAGATGCCCATCGTTATCGGCATCGAAAAATCCGGTGCCGAACCCCAAAGAGAGATAACTCTCCTCACCGAGTTGTGCTTTATAACTCACATCAGTGAAAGTGCCGTCCCCGTTATTCCGATAGAGGGTATTCGTCTCATAAGAAAAATTGGTGACAAAGAGATCAAGAAAGCCGTCGCCGTTGTAATCACCGGCATCAACCCCCATACCGGCTTGAGCGATGCCATCAGCACTGTATGCACAACCTGTGAGGATGGCTATCTCGGCAAAAGTGCCATCGCCGTTGTTATAGAAGAGATAGTTTGGTGTGTCGTCGTTGGCAACGTAGAGATCAGGATTACCATCGGCATCAAAGTCCGCGGCAACAACGCCTAATCCTTTGCCGAGAAACATGCCACCCGGATCTCGAATGTTGGCAGCCTCCGTTACATCGGTAAAGGTGCCGTCACCGTTGTTTCGATAGAGCCTGTCAGGCGCGCCTTCAAAGTGTTTCGGATGGCAGTAACCGCGTACCCTCTCGGTTGCGCCGAACGCGGGAGTCTCGAAACACGGAGGATAGGAGGCATCTAACTTATAATTCAGGTAGTTAACAACATAGAGATCCAGGTAGCCATCCGAGTTGTAATCAAAAAAGGTCGCGCTACTGCTCCAGCGCGTGTCGCCTGTACCTGATTTCGTTGTGACATCGGTGAACGTACCGTCGCCGTTGTTATGATAGAGTCGGTTCGCACCGAAATTAGTTACGTAAATATCCACGTAACTGTCATTGTCGTAATCTCCGCAGGCAACCCCGTGTCCATAACTTCCTTGATTGCTGACACCAGCAGACGGTGTGATATCGGTGAAAGTGCCATTGCCGTTATTTCGGTAAAGCATACTTGGTGCAGCACTATTGACGAGATAGAGATCAAGGTCGCCATCGTTGTCATAATCAAGGAATGCACCGCCTGCGCCGAGCGTCTCAGGAAGATGAAATTCGCCAGCTGCACCGTCTGTGTGTTTAAAGTGGATACCAGCAACATCGGTAACATCTGTGAAATGGATAGGAGATTCTATTGATAGTGCGGGAAGTGGTATCAGCGTAAGAAGTAGGGCAGAAATTGCGGTAATTAAAACCAGCCAATCGGATTTAAAAGTACAATAAAAGCAACTATAAGAACTGTCTCGCTTTGAAAGGGTGTTAGACGCGAGTGCATCCATAATGTCTGCGTTTCACTGAATTTGATCGCTGACCCTGTTATACATCTTCGTGATCATTTCAAGGATGTCGGGTGCTTTAGCGAGGTAACGGACCTTTGCTTGTTCTTTAATATCTGGCGGGATTTCGTGTAGTGCTTCAGCGATAGCACCGGCAATTGCACCGAGCGTGTCAGAATCACCTCCGAGAGAGATAGCATTACGCACAGCATCCTCATAATTTTCGGATTCCAAAGCACACGTGACCGCCTGTGGCACGGCACCTTGACACGTCATATCGAAAGCGTAGTCCGGACGGATGTCGTCAACCGTCTGCGTCAAGTCATAGCCGTATTCAGTGGCGATAGCCTCACGGATCGCTGGCGCATTTTCACCTTGATAAGCGAGCCAGATAGCGTGTGTAGTTGCGCGTGCACCTTTTATGCCTTCTGGATGATCGTGGCTGATAACGGTCACTTTGTCGGCTGCGAGAAGAGCTGCGTCAAGATCATGGCGATTCAGGAACGCTGCCGGTGAGACGCGCATCGCTGCGCCGTTACGAAACGTACAGTTAGGTGCGTCTTCCTCAGATTCAGCATAAATCCATGTTTTAAATATCTGGCTGAAGCCGCAGTTGGGGTATCGTTTTCCCCACTTGCGCATTGTCTCCGCCGGTGAGAGCTCATGCAGGAGAGCATCCGCGACAGCGGTTGTGCAGACCGAATCATCCGTGAAACGGCAGTTTTCACCAAAGAAAGGGAAATCTTTGGTTTTGATACGGTGATCTTTGGGTTCGTAGATCGAACCGACAATATCGCCGATAATTGCACCCAACATGTTGTCGTCCTTTAAAGCAGTGTAGGGCTGAGGTACGGGAACCTCGCCCTACCATACAAACATAAATAGAAATAAGTTCTATTGACGTGTTCGTTGTGCTTTGATGCTTGCCCACGTCGTGGTAAATTTGTCCTGCGGTTCAACGCTTACGACGGGTGCTGCATAAGCGGCAAAATCGGCTGCATCAAAAGCGGAACCGTAGACGATGACTTCGTCAATGATACCACCGAAATAGTGAATATTGTTCCCCGCGCCATCTTCATCATGAAAAACGGCGTTTGAATTAACATGCGCGACACCGATATCATCGCCGTGCCCGAAAAGTGCACCGCCATCTTCACTTGCGATGAGTTCACCATTCAGCCACATCTCGAATTTATTCGGTTCAACTGCGTTTGTAGCATCCCGAATAACCAAAGCAACGTGATACCATTTTCCGGACTCTACAGGCGCAGAAGGCCACGCACCAGCCCATTGGTATTCGGCACGGTTCCATCCAGCGACATAAACCTGACCATCAAAGACATTAAGGACAAGACCTCGGGTGCGTCCACCTTCTTCAAAAATCGTCTGCTTTTGCTCGGTGATATCGACATCTGTGCAGTTAAAATAAGCAGCGATAGTCCGATCTGTGTAGAAATTGGGTTGTGCGAGCGTATTAATACCGACAGAATCAGGGAGTTTAACGCCATCATCCACACCATCAAAAAGTAGTGCTTTGCCAACAATGCCATCAACAACTTCTGGGTCTCCGACGATATTTCCATCCAAACCTTTCCCAGAGGTGTCAGCAGCATCGCCATTGTCAAAGTTCCAAACGCCTTCTACAGTTGCTTCATCTTTCGCAGCGTAAGTCGTTAGAGCTACCAACATGATTAAAACGCTGAAAAGAAAAATAAAACGATATTTTGCCATTTTGGCATATCTCCTTTATAGATTATCATTGTTAAAAACGCAATTTTGATGTTGAGGTTACTTTTCCGTTCGTTGGGCTTTCAGACCTGCCCAGGTTGTTGTGAATTTGCCTTGCGGTTCAACGCTGAGTGGCTGCGCGAGTTTTGCGAAATCGCCCTCGTCAAAAGCGGAGCCGTAGACGACGACTTCGTCGATCAAACCACCAAACCAGTCAACATTGGTTGCGCCGCCACCACTACCATCATGGTAGACAGTGTTCTGGTTGAGATGACCGATGCCGATATCGTCGCCATGTGCATGGAGTTGTCCGCCCTTTTCTTGGGCAATGCGTTTGCCATCAACCCACATCTCAAACTTTTTGCTCTCTACCTTACCGGCTGCGTCTCGTATGACGATGCCGACGTGATACCAACGTTTTGACTTAACATCGGCAGAGGGCCAAGCCCCGTTCCAGTTATATTCCGCGCGATTCCAACCAGCGCCGTAAAGCTTGCCGTCGTGTACATAGATGACTAAACCCCGTGTCGCTCCGCCTTCTTCATAAATGACCTGCTTCCGATCATTAATCTTCACATTATCGCAGTTGAAGAGCGCAGCGACCGTTCGGTTAGTATAGGGACCGCCTGTGTTTATGTCCACTGAATCTGGAATTTTTATGCCGTCATCTTTGCCGTCGAACTTCAACGCTTTTCCAGCGATACCGTCAACAGCCTTGGCACCCCCAACAACATTACCGTTAAGTTTTTTCTTTGAAGTATCATCAGCACTACCATCGTTAAAAGTCCAGTTTGCGGCAACTGTCGCTTCATCTCGTTGCGCGTCCACTGATATGATTGGTAACAACGCGCAGAGTAGCAGGGCAATACTCCATGTGCAAATCATTCGTCGAATCACTTCTATTTATACCTCCTTACGACTTTTTACATCTCATAGGTACTGAAACTCAAATTTCAAATACATAATCTGTCTTTAATTTTCAATTGTTGCAAATTACCAAAATTTTGTCAACTTAAAAGCTGCTTTTCTGCAATTTCCGTAAAAGATTCAATTTTCGTCTATATTCCTTAGCGGGAACTATAGTAGCCGAGAAACGCGATGTCCCGTAAACCCCGAAAAAGTTTTCGCCTGACCCCGAGACGACTTTTCGCCCAACCGTCTATATATTTCACCGCATCATTCGGGTCAAGCTGTGTAAAACGACACGGTTTCCTGATAAAGAGTAACGGTCCCCACTGGAATAGGAGGAGCGCAAAACGGAGTTGCGTCCGTAACACCTTGGGCAGCTGCTTAATGAACGTGTCAATAGTAATGACCGGTATATCCAACGCTGCATCGCACGGGACTCCCACCATATACGCACATACGGACTTGAGAACTTCGTGTTCCACTTGCGTGAAAAAGTAGGTGGCACTTGGCGGTGTTTTAGGCATCGGATTGTTCACGCGATTGTGCTAAGGATTCGCACAATTCCCGCGCCTCTATAACCAGTTCCGTTTCGCAAGGACGAATTTCTAACACTTTTAATATCTCGGCAGGCAGCATCTTGAAGATTTCGTCCCATTCAAGGTTTCCGGTACCTGGTGGGTGATACGCCTCAAGGTCTTGGAGATCATGTAGGTTTACACCCACAAGATGCTCGGCATAATGCTCAAGCCATTCATCTGCCCAACACACACCGAGTTTTTCCTGTCGTGCTGCATGCCCGACATCATGCCAATAACGCATTGGACTCCCGTAAAACTTCTCAAAGAACAATCCGACCTCATCGAAATTCGGGATTTGATAGTAATGTGGACGGTTTTCAATAGCGATACAGAGCTCCATCCGTAAGGCACTTTCGTTTAATTCGTCAAGGCTCCGTAAGACAGCATCTTGATGCTTAGTTTCTTTTCGCTTCCGCCATTCTGTGGCTTCCGTCACTTTTTCACCGAAGGCTTCAAACTCGCGCTCGCCATAAGTGTAAAGATCCGTCATTAGGTATGATCGGTCGTAGGTATCCACTTTACCGAGATGGAGAACCACCGTTGGGACTTCTAATTCAAGGGCAAGCTCCATCGTTTGGAGCGTGCGCCGAACTGCCTCCTTCCGTTCATCTGCGTTGAGGCTTGAAAGTAAAATCTTGTCCTTCTCTGCATCTACCTGAGATGTACCGGGGAGGATAGGGCAAAAATTGTGGATAGAGCAGGGCGGATTTTCACGGAAATACGGCTTAAGCTGCTCGACTTGATCCGGTGTCAGATGTCTGCTGAGTTCAAGTGCTTCAAAGCCAAGGTTTTTGAGTTCGTCAAATAAGGCGGCACCGTCTTGCTGTTTCAAGGCGTTCCACATTGTTGAAATTGCTAACATTGTATTGGTTATCAGTTTTATTGGTTATCAGTTATCGGTTGTCAGTTTGCCTCGCAGTGAGAGTTAAGAGCAGTGTAGGGCAGTTACTGATTCTGTTATCACTACCAGAAATCTCGTAACTGAAAACCGATAACCAAAGACTGACAGCTATTGCACAATCACTTTGCGGCCTTCAACTTTCAGTCGCCCCTGTGCATACCACTTAATCACCTCAGGATAGAGTTTGTGTTCTTCCACCTGAATCCGGTTGTGTAAACTCTCCGCGTCATCCGTATCTAAAACCGGAACGGCTGCCTGAGCGATGATGGGACCGGAATCTATACCCTCGTCAACGAAGTGAACGGTGACGCCGGCGATTTTCACGCCATACGCTAATGTATCAGCAACAGGATGCGCCCCCGGGAAGGCAGGTAAAAGTGCGGGATGGACATTGATAATACGATTTTGGTATTTTCGGACGAAGGGGGGTTGGAACAGCTTCATAAATCCCGCGAGGACAACGAGTTCCACGGCATAATATTCAATGAGATTTGAAATTTCTGTATCAAAATCGACACGATTCTTAAAATCTTGGGTTTTAACAACGTGTGTCGGTATATTTACACGTTTCGCACGTGTGAGTGCATAAGCTTTTCGTCTGTCGCTAATGACCACTGCGATCTCAATACCACTTGTTTCGTCTTGATGTAGCTGCTCAATCAGGGTTTGGAGATTCGTTCCACTCCCTGAGACAAGTACTGCGATTTTCATATTTTTAATGGTTGGGTTCCCGCTCCGATTTTTCAGGGTTTTTGATGAATTTCGAGGGTGTTCGTTACTGATAACTGTTCATCCCTTCAGGTTTTAGGTGATTTGAGCCTCTACCAGTACGAATTGTTTGTCCGCTGTCCCTCTGGGATAGGCACCCAAACGCCATGGGTTTTGATCGCCACCGCTTGTTGAAAATCGTCATAGGTGCCGACGACGCTGACGAGAACCTGTTTTTGTTCTAACATTTGGATAATCGCGAGTGGCGAGTATTCACCTTTCGCTAGCTCATCTGTAACGAGAATGAAATACGGTTTTGCATTCGATCGGAGTTTTAGTCGTCGGAGTCCGTCCGCTATGGCGTCCAATAACATTTCATCGTCTTGACACGGCAATTCAACGATTTTTCGGACCTTTTCAAGCGTTTGCGGTGGATTGTAGACGTTGATCATGTTCACAGACGCGCGCGACCGGAAACGGACAACCCCTATCTGATAGTCTATTAAAGCGTTATCCCAATCCCGAACGAGTATCTCAAGTTGCTGTAAAAAATTTGGGAGTTTATCGTCCATACTTTCGCTACTATCAATGAATAGGATAATATCGACGGACGCGTAACTGCCATGTTTGAGTACATCGCTGCCGATTTTTGTATAAACGTCGGTCCATTGTGCGTTGCGTAGCGATACAGCTTTTGTTCTCGGATTCATCGATATATTCGGTCTCTGTGCCAGATTCTGTACCGCTGGCGATCGTGGATCTTCAGGAATGAGATGCCATTTACCGCCCGTCTCAGCAGCAAGCATTTGATGTTCATCAAGCGGGAGCCCAAGAACATTGACATAGATACCAAACTCTCGGCAATGCGCGATGGTAGCTGCTACACTCAATCCGATTCGGCTTGTGAAAGGTTCATCGGTCACAAGGATAAAATGCTTTTTAGATGTAGGACGGAACCGGAGTTCTTTGACAGTTTGCACGACAGCATCCAAGGCATTTTCATCCTGATGGGTTATGATTTCTTGGAGCGTGCGCTTGTATTCTGTGAAACTTTTTGTTAACTGAACGACTGTAATTTTGTTCCCACTTTTACCTGCCCAGAATTTTGTTAAACCGAGTTCATAATCTACTTTGGAGGCTTTGTAGATGTCTACCATCTCTTTGAGATGTTCGGTGACAGCTCTGATATTATCCCCCATGCTGCCGCTGGCATCAATGACGAAAACCACGTCAATTGGACCGCCCTCACTTGTTTCGACGATTTCCTGTGCAAGTTTTTTCATAACCTGTGGAAACGACGCCTTGGGCAACACTTTCCGTTTCTCTCGAATCTCCTGCACGAGTGCGGCTGGTATCTCCTCTTCCACTATTTTGAGGGTCGAAACTTTGGGGGCGCGTTGAATTCTTGGGGGGCCTGAGCGTTTCGCCCCAAAGGTCGTGTTCCCTGCGGGACTCGCTGCTTCTGTTTTTGATAAATTCCCTTCAATGTCGCGAAGCGTCTGGGCAGCGGTGCTGACATCGTTCCAGTTATCTTTCGATAGGTCAAGTGCTGCCGAGGGTTTCTCTGTTTCAGTATCGGGTTGCAAGCTGCGTCCTAAGGCGGGTCGCGAATTTTCAGTCGGCACGGCGGTAGGAGATACCAGAGTTGGCGGGGATTCCGTAGTCGTAACATCCGCAAGGTCCCGTAAAGGCGTGTGAAGACGCGGCATGAGCTTTTTCACTGGAGGTTTCGGGCGGGCAGTATTTTCGACTGAGATAAGTTCCGCTGCGAGATTTGCCTTATCTGGCGCTATCGGTTGATTCTGCACCACGACATAAAAGGTTGTGACGAGAAAAAACAGATGGAATACCAGAGAAACGGATAATGCTTTACGCGTTGCTGATTTTGTTTTCCAAGTCTTATATAAACGAATTTCTGATTTCATTTTTCAAGCCCAATATAAGGTTGTTACGGAAAAACTTCGTCAAGCAGATAGGAACGCATGCCTTGAAGGGGCAACTTACTCTCCTTGAAGGTAGGTTGTAAGTAAACGCTTAGGTGGTTCGGGCTGAATAACCTCAAAGGAAATTAACTTTTCGGCATTCAGTTCAAGTTCATGCGATTTCTCTAATAATTTATCACCAGAAGGCGGGTAAAGCGTTACGCCTACCATTGTAAAAACGGCAAAAGTCAGTATGAAGATATAAACTGGACTCCGCGTCCGGATATTGTAACGTAGGCTACCCATCAATGGAGAGAGGTGCCGCGTCCATCCAAGCGATGTTTCAACGAACCGTGCGACGTGAGAGCGCAGCGAATCGTGTTGTCGCTGATGCAGTGCAGCTTCAGACGCGCGCGCCATCACTCCGCTTAAGAAATCATCAGAGACTTCTACTTCTCCGGCGTGACGGAGGAAACTATCGGTCTGTTGTAAACGTTGCACACGATCAGCACAAATTTCGCACTTTTTGAGGTGCCGTCGGATGAGATGGCGTTTCCATACGGGTAACTCTTTATCGATGTAAGCGGAGAGTTCGTCTGGACTCGCAAGTAGTGCCTCACATTCCGAGCTGTATATGTCTGAGGATTCGGTCTGTCTATATTTTTTCATTGACCCTCTCCTCCCCTATTCCGGCTTTGATAAGAAGTTTTTTCATCTTTTGCCGAGCGCGATGAATCAACGCTTTAACAGCCCCTACCGAGCATCCGAGAATTTCCGCAACCTCTTCATATCGTAAATCTTGATATGTAACGAGCGTCAATGCGACACGTTGATTTTCTGGTAACTGTGCAAGCGCTTTGCGGATCATCTGTCGCTGTTCCTTTTTTTCGAGGAGTATATCCGGCAGATAGCGGGTATCCCGCATGATCTCAGTGTGATGCACATCCTCGCCTTCTTCAACCAGACCCTCAAGGGAACAGGTATTTCGACGTGAACGGTTCCGAATCTCGTTCCGACACAAATTCGTGGCGATTGTGTAGAGCCAGCTTCTGAACGATGCGGTCGGTTCATAACGGTTCGCGCTCTTGAGGACCCGAAGGAACGTTTCCTGAGAAAGGTCTTCGGAGCGGTGATAGTCGTCAATAGAACGGTGGATATAGTTAATCAGCGGGTTTTGATACCGTCGCACGAGCAACTCGAACGCCCCTATATCCCCTTTACCACATTTCATCATCAAATCTTCATCGGAAACAAACATGACATTCTCCGTGATGGCATTCAGTAAACTGCATGCCGTCTGTCCGTCTTATGAAGTATCTCCAATAAGTTTCAATTTAATTCGCATCGCTGCTTTGTATGCGTTGATTGCCTCACGCCGCTTGCCTTGAAATGTATAGACTGCCCCCAGCTCAGAATGCAACTCAGCGTGATTTGGAATAAAACGGATGGCACGCGTGTAAACCTCAACCGCCTCGTCGTAGCGTTTCAACAAGCGATAAGTTGCAGCAAGATTAATGTGCGCTGTCGCTTCGCTCGGTTCACAAGCGACCGCCATTTTATACGCATCTATCGCCTTTTCATATTCACCGAGCATAAAATGCGCCAAACCGAGATGGAAATGCGCCTCCGCCGATTCACGGTTATACTGAATGACCTGCTGAAATTCTTCAATCGCTTTCGCAAAATTTCGAGCGTTTAAAGCATCCGCGCCATCTTTTAAGTGTTTCGCGGCGGTCTGATGCGTATGAATATCGACCTGTCCACGCTGGATAAGTTCCTTTTGTGCCTGGCTTGAGGACACTCCGGAATCATCAGGTACTAAGGCGTTTTCTGCGTCGGTTTTGTTGTCTTTCATCTGTTTTTTCCATGACCTAACACGCAATACGGAACCCAATCACAAATTCCGCGTATCCGTTGCTAAAGAAATCGTAACTCGTGCAGGTACTATAGTCATGATTGTAATACCATGCCCCGCCACATGCTACACGGAAACCCCCATCATCGTCATAAGGGGTAGCCGTCCATTCCCAAACATTACCGACCATATCGTAGCAACCGAAAGGACTGATGCCGTCCCTGAAACTAACGACGGGTGTCGTTGTGCCTGCGCCGAGTTCTGCGGTGTTGCATCGCGGCTTGTCAATCTCATATCCCCACGGGAAAAGTCTGTCATCGGCAACTCCGCGTGCAGCGTATTGCCACTCAGAAAACGTCGGTAGTCTGCCGCCGATATAACCGGCATATGCCTCAGCATCTTCACAAGTAACCCAGATGACCGGGTGATCCCCCCTGTTTGCTGGATAGATGCCGTCTGTCCAATCCTGCGGTGGCGTGTGTCCTGTATCCTGAACAAATCGTTGGTATTGTGCGTTGGTTACAGGGTAGACTCCAATCCCAAACCCATCCATCTCAAGCGGGGCATTCTCTTCGCCGATGTATGCTGTCCCTGCGGGAATGTGAACAGTTGCATCTAATACGTGTAATGCGGCATCATAGACTTTTTTATCTTCGTGTGCAAGCGCGTAACCGAGTGGTGAGATAACTTCACCGACCGGTGGTGTTGTGAGCTGTGGCATCGTTTCCCAACCGAGTTCTGTGCTTAACAGCAACTGAACAGCATCAGATAGCGATTCGTCAAAGTGCCAAGTCCAATAATCACGGCAGAGTTTTCGGAGTGCCTCTGGTGTATTGCTCTCTACCAGTGCAAGTCGAGACGCGCTTGACTTTTTTATATTTAGAGTGTTTTTTGTTGTAACGCTGTTCGTGCGCTCCATGTTTACTATAGTAGCATAAAGAGATAGTTTTTTGCAAAGGATTTTGGATGCTACAGATTATCCAACCCAACAATCGCAGGGATTTCAGCCAATGATGTTACTTCGTAGTCGGGTTGAATATCTGTGTCGTTGGATACACCTTCACGGTTGAGCCAGACAGAAGGCGCGCCAACGTTTTTTGCTCCCGCAACATCGTTCTTAAGAGAATCCCCTACATGCAGCATTTGTGTTAGTTCGCAACCTGCTCTTTCTGCTGTGATCTGAAAGATTTTTGGATCCGGTTTCTCAACTTGTACATCTTGGGAAAAGACAACAAAGGCGAAACGTCCGTCGAGCCCACAATTTTCGGGGTAAGTATTTCCATTCGAGAGCAATCCCAACTTGAAGTGTGGTGCTAAAGTATCAAAGGTCGGGACAACATCTGGATACAGTTCTATATCCCCGTAGCGATGTTTACGGTATATTGCATTGAGGTGCGCAGCGAGGTCTTTATCTGGGTGTCCGATGTGTTCAAGTGTCCGTTCAAAGGCGCGCTGTCTAATTTCCAACAGACTCCAGATTTCGCCTTTTACCTCTTCAGCCAATTGGTCGCGGATTGCAATCATTTCGTCAACGGTAAGTTTCGAGGCACGCAGCGTTGGTATCTGTTTTTGCAGCTCAGCTAATGTTTGTTTGAGCGAATGCCGCATCACCTTCCGAAAATCCCATAAGGTCATATCACCGTCAAAAGAGATCGTTGAAATTTGCAAGGGTTTCTCTATTTCACCGCGTTGAACTTTCATCATCCCTCCGAGGAACCATGTCGTTGTAAACGTCCATCTCTGGATCATCCCAACCAATACTGAGTCCCATTTCAACGAGTAAGGCAGTTTGTTCCTCTTCTGTTATTGGACCGTCGTCGTAGTATACACCTTTTCGCATCCGTTCAAATGTTTCAACAGGTAACACAACATATTCCGCTTTTGTTTCTGGATCCACTAACCGTACAGGATCCTCCTGAGCGTCCTTGATCGCTTTTTGAATTTCTTTAGAAAGAGTTATCACAATGCGTCCTCCGTTGTTGATGCCCCGATTGAGGCGTGGATCTGCGCGAACTTCCACGCGTCATCTACTTTTTCCAAAACACCTGTCATCCGCATCACGAATTCCTCTGGTGTGCCTTGCCATTTGAGCTTCCAGACTTGTCGTGTGTAGAACCACGCGACATTGTCGCGTTCCTGTACGTCAAAATTAATAAACTTGATGCTGAAATCCTCAGTGCTTGCGACGTGGTTTCGATAATACGCCACGATTTCTGTGCTGCCTTCAACAACTTCGTCTGCATCGGTGCCGATCTTGACGTAGTGTGTAGCAGGAAGCATCATTTCAATGAGGGTTTCAGCATCTCTGGCAACGAGGGCATCAAAATATGATGTCACTGTATCATGCGCATTCGGCATCATGAATTCCTGTGAGCGCATTCCACAAGGCGACACTCATCTGTTCACATGCCTGCACGACAGTGGTGTGAGATTCCGATGGTAACGCGCCGATGCATTCAAGCAGTTTCTCCGCTTCATGCTCATTGTGCGAATGCGTTTCAAAATACGGCTCAACCGTTTCAGGGAGTTGGTAGAATTCCTTCAAACCGGCGAGTTTTGATTGCGCTGTTGCCGGTTGCTGTGCCTCAAACGCATAGAGCGCACCGAGTGCGGTTGCGGGTTCGGAGAAAAGTTCATCTGCTGTTTCAAGCAATACCTTCACCTGTGGGATCTGTGCTTCAGAGACCACTGTGTCGAGTCCATCGGCAAAATCGGCCCACATATCAATGTGCTCCGTCTCCTCCGCTGCGGTTTCGGCATCGTCAAGTGTCTCCCATCCCTTAGGGACCGTAGAGATAAAGGCACCGTATTCACGCGCATAAGCGCGTAATGCATCGACTGGCAACTCGCCAGCACTCCACGCTTGGTAAAATGGGTGGTTAAGCAAGTTATAATCTGCGATTTTGTTGTCTAACGCTTGTTTGTAATCCATCAAACTGGTTACTCCGTTTCTTTTTGATAAATAAAGTTCAATTCCGCGGCGTTGCTTCAACTGAAAAACGCCATTTGTGGTATGTCTTTAAATATAGCATATAGTAGGCATCAGTGTCAAGAAAAGGTTATCAATTTTTCGAGAAGTTGTCAGTGCGTGTCGCTCCTACAAAAAAGAAAAATCGTTTGAATTAAAGGAAAAATTTGCTATAATAGTGTTAGAGGATCAACAGCGTTGTTTGCTTGAAAGGATTGTTGTTATGACTGAAGAACAGAAATTTATCTTTGATCTCAAGGGTTATCTGCTAATCCCTGAAGTCTTGACAACTTCGGAGATTACAGCACTGAAAGTGCAGATTGAGACGATTCGTACTGACCCGGAATCTTTACCGGCACACGAACGGCGGTTTCCGGGTGGGACTGCCTCATTTTTAATTGACCACCCTGTCGTGATTGGTATTCTTCGTGAGATTCTTGGAGAGATCCGGATGGAGTCGAGTTGGTTCACCTATCGGACAGTAGGAGATGGTGGACCGCCACCACACGGTGGTGTACGAAATGTAAATCCGAACTTCAACTACCAGTGCCACGATGGGAAGATATACGCTGCATTAACGCGCGTTGTCTTTGAACTGAACGAAGTCAAAGCGGGTGAAGGTGGGACGCTATTCTTGCCGGGGAGCCATAAAGCGAATTTCCGAATTCCTGAAACGCACCGGCAGACAGATTCGCCGCTCTTTGAGACCTACAGTTGTCCGCCAGGTTCTGTGATTATCTTCACAGAAAACCTTTGTCATTCGGGAGTTGCATGGCAAAATCCGGATCGCCCGCGGATCGCTATCTTCAATTGCTACAATTTCGTTGGGTGCCAATTTCACAAGCCGTCAGTACCAAAGCACATTATTGAAGGGTTACCCCCTGAAAAACAGGCATACTTCCGTAATGTCTGGGTTTGGGGACAAGGCGGGCCCGACAACGGCAAGAATCTAAGGTACGAGGGTTAATGCGTGTTAGCGTCAGCATGCGTTTTAGGGTAAGGGCGGCTCGGTGACAATACGGACATCACGCATGGCTTCTATAACGCAAACGCCTTCTGTATCGCTGATTCATGCGGCAAGATTAGACGCATCGCGAAGCGTTGCAAAATGGCGATGGACACTATTCGGAGTGATTCTCAGTATCGTGCCTACAGTCAATATTGTCCTGCTCGGCATAAGCACTATTGTCCTGAGTGTCTTAACACCGACAATTGACTTGTCTGTGCCTCAACGACAATCACTTTACTTTCAAAACCCGGCGCGTTATACGGTGGAATATCGGCGCACAGCAAAGCGGTTACGGTGCATGCAGACTTTTTATGGATGGCTTACCGGGGTCATTATTTTAAATCTCTTTTAAAGCAAGGATAAGGAGCAGATGCAAGATAAACCAACGCCCTATACAGGATTAGAAGACCAACTTATCTTGCGCGATCACCTCGCGGCAGACCGGACTATTCTTGCCAATGAGCGTACTTTCCTCGCCTATATTCGTACAGCACTAACACTATTTGTCGCAGGTTTATCCTTTGTGCACTTCAAAGACATCTTTAGCTCGCAGGTCGCCATCTTTAGCTCACATGTCATTGAGGTAATCGGCATCATCTTTATTTTATTGGGTATTGCTACCTTTTTTGTTGGGCTTGTAAGATACAAACGGATGCAGAGATTAATTCAAAAAATTAAACAAGAAGAATTAAACGAGTTAGGAGAGGAAGATTCGTCATGAGAATAAGAGAAGTCGTTGTAACTGGTCAAAACCAAGTTGAACTGCAGACTGCCGACATAGATGCGCCGGTGCTCGCTGCCAACGAATTACTGATAGACACAGAATACACCTTTATTAGTAGTGGGACGGAACTCGCAAACTATACGGCGAAAGAGCCGAAAGTTTTTCAAAAAGGTGCTTGGTGCGAATATCCGTGGCGTTCTGGCTATGCGAATGTTGGGGTTGTCCGTGAAGTCGGTTCAGATGTGACCCGCGCGGCTCCGGGTGACCGAGTCTTCACTTATGGACGACACGCCTCAACGATTCGTTACTCAGAAGACCGACTGGTCGCACCTGTCAGAGAAGCGGTAGATCCGGCTGTCGTTGCGGCATCCCGAATGGCAGGCGTTGCGATGACGGCGATAGTTGTCGGAGAAATTGGCACGAACCCGTGGGTTGTTGTTTTCGGGTTAGGGCTTGTCGGGAATCTGGCATCGCAAATGTTTCAAATTCACGGGTGTCGCGTTATCGGTGTGGACCCGGTAGCAGCGCGACGGAAACTCGCGGAGCGGTGCGGGATTCAACACACCGTCGGTGGCAGTGCGGATGAAGCACAAGCAGCGGTTCAAGAAATTACCGGCGGCGGACTCGGCAACATTACCGTCGATGCAGTCGGACACAGTGGTGTCGTCATGCAGGCACTCCGTGTCACCGCTAATCATGGGCAGCTCATCATTCTCGGTTCGCCACGCGTCTCAGTTCATGGCGATCTAACGGATCTGCTGTCTGAAACGCATCTACGATGGATTACCATCCGTGGGGCATTAGAATGGTGTGTACCGATGTATCCGGACATCGGCAACCGAACTTCTCAGTGGAGTAAACAACAAACTATCTTTGACTGGATGGCGCGCGGGCAGCTGCACGTTGAACCCTTAATCTCGCATCGTCTCAACCCGGAGCAGATTAAGCAGGCGTATGATGGCCTCCTCAATGAACCGAATGTGTATACTGGGGTTGTTTTGGATTGGACTGCTGCCTAATTTGATGAGAGAAACATTATGGAAAAAATAGACTTGTTCCAGAACAGCATTGAATCTGAGTTGCCACCGGGACTCAAATTGAGGCTGAGTAAAGGTGAAGTGACGGACATCGCATTCTCACCAGACGGCACCCGACTCGCCGCAGGCGGTGATGGTCGTATCTGGATATATGATACGGATAGTGGTGCGCAATTTGCGATGCTCTCAGGTTATACGGAACGGGTGCGCGCATTGGCATTCGCGCCAGATAATACCGTACTCGCGAGTGGCAGTGAAGACAATACACTTCGCCTATGGGATACCGCGACTGCTCGTGAGACATTGACGCTCGCCGGAGATTCCAATTTAGTACAAGCATTAGCCTCCTCATCGCCGGATGGCGTTCCGCTTCCGGGATGGGATCCGCGCACTGAACGGTTGCTTGCCAGTGCAACTGAAGCTCCAGGACGTATTAGGAGTTTGGCATTTTCACCGGATGGCACAACGCTTGCAAGTGGTAGCGGAGACGGTAAGATTCGATTATGGGAAGTTGAGACGGGTAGGTTTTTGTCAACCTTCACGGCACATGATGGACTTGTTTTGACGCTCGCGTTTTCGCCACGAGGTAAAGTGCTGGCGAGTGGTGGTTCGGACACACTTGTTCGATTGTGGGATGTGGATAGCGAACGTGTGCTATCTATCTTAAGGGGACATACTGACTCGGTCGATACTGTCGCATTTTCTCGCGATGGCGAACTGCTTGCAAGTGGCGGCAGGGATCGGCACATTCAACTATGGAATGTCGGCACTGATGCCCTTATGTCCGCGTTTCCCATCACAGAAGGTGCTATCCGTGAGTTGATCTTTTCGACAGATAGCCAAAAACTTCTATGCGTGACACAGGAAGGAACGCTCCTTATAAGGGAATGATACAGACCTACGAAACATAAAAGATACATTCATTCACTTCAGATCAGAACAGTGCTAATCTCTAATTTGTTTGTCGTTACAGTGTGTTTGTGGCCATGCTGATAAGATTACCCAAACTGAAGTGATCAAAGTCAATAACCCCCGACTGAAGTCGGGGGCTTGTGCGAAGCGTATACCAAACGTCCACTCCACAAGGTAAACCGTTGACTACAGTAACATATCGCAGTATCTTAGCGTGGTAGTTAGAACGACGTTTCGGATGCTCCCCAAGTCTGATTCTTCTTCGATACTGTGATCTGGAAGGGGAAACATATACCCCGTAAGGGAGAATACAAACTTATGTTTGTGCCTGTTAGAACCAAAGACGGACAACAACTCATGCCACTACACGCCGCACGCGCCAGAAAACTCGTCAAGCGTGGCGAAGCAACACCCTACGTAAATAATGGCATATATTGTATCCGTCTCAACAAAGAACCGTCTGATAGGAATACACAAGAGATTGCTGTCGGTGTTGATCCCGGTAGCAAGAAAGAAGGCTTTAGCACCAAATCGGCAGCACACACCTACTTGAATGTGCAAGCAGACGCCCATAATCAAGTGGGTAAGAAAGTCGCAAAGCGTCGCGAGTTGCGTAGAAGTAGACGTTCACGGAAGTGTCCGAACCGCAAGCAGAGAACCAACCGTCTCGCGAACAAGCAGCGTATACCTGCTGGCACCCGCGCACGCTGGGACTGGAAACTTCGCATCCTTGATTGGTTATCAAAACTGTTTCCTGTGACGCATGTCTGTGTTGAGGATATCAAAGCAAGAACGATAGCACATGCCAAGAAGTGGAATACCTCTTTTAGTCCACTTGAAGTTGGCAAACAGTGGTTCTATAGCGAAATCGAAAAACGGTGGGAGTTGCTGCTGCTTCAGGGCTACGAAACGCAAGAGCTTCGTGATAAACTCGGACTCAAGAAGTCATCGAAGAAGTCATCTGAAGACTTTGATGCACATTGTGTCGATAGTTGGTGCTTGGCACATTATACTGTCGGTGGCACCAGCAGTGTAGACAACAAAGCAGTGATGTGTATATCACCGATCCCTATAGCAAGGCGCAATCTGCATAGAGAACAATACAAAAAGGGCGGCATTCGTTCAAGATATGGGGGCACTGTGCTGTGTAAGGGTTTAGTAAAGAATACCCTTGTTAAGCATATCAAATACGGATTAACAAGGTTAGCAGGGCTCAACGCCAAAGGTTTGTTTTCTCTCTACAGTTTGGATGGAAAACGACTCACAACGGGTGCAAAACGAATGGACTTCAAAGTCCTAAGAAAACTAAACTTTAATTATAGGATCGGGCATTTCTCCCCCAGCTAAAGCAAGGGGTATCCTGCCCGAATATTTTGATGAGAGAGACACAACCGTTCGGAATTCTTTTACTCTTCACCTGTGCAGTATTTGATGTGATTTTACTCCTTGTTGCGGAGAGCGTCATATTTCCGCTATTATTACGAGATGCTCCATATTTACCCAAAGCGTATGCCCAAACTTACACACATCTTGCCACGTTCAAAGAGCCGTCCAATCATGGAAGATGGCAAGGCGTAAATGCAATTGCTTTTTCACCCGATGGACAAACGCTCGCGACCGGTATAGCACAAGAAGCGCATCTGTGGAATGTTGATACTGGTAAGCATCTGTCCACCTTTAAAGGACATACCGGGCCGGTTCATGCCATAGCGTTCTCACCGGATGGCAAAACATTGGCGAGTGTGAGTCGGGATAGAGAACGGAGCAGTACCCATCCAACGATCTTATGGGATCCTTCCGTACCCATACAGAAGATAGCGCATTATCAGATGGCACCTTATACGATTCGGTTGTGGGATATCAAAACCGTTACTTCACGATTGACTTTTACAGAGTTCATTTCACCGCTTACTGCGTTAGAATTTTCTCCAGATAGTGCCAAACTCCTGATCGCCAGTCAAAATGGTGTTATTGATGTATGTGACAGTGCCACTGGTCGCCGTGAGTTGTATAGTTTTGGCCTGTTCGCGCACGACAGGATTCTTAACAGTATTGGAACGATTGCGTATGCTGCCGCATTGAGTGATAAAATCATTACGCGTTGGATTTGGAAAGTTAATAGTTTCATGCCGCGTCGGATCCCGGAAAAAGAGGTATATCGCCGCTTTTCGATAGAACAGTGGTTTACTCACTTCCGATTTGTAGGTGAACCTGCTATTGGATTGAATACTGGTAAGGAAGGTTCTCTATTCTTCCTTATACCAGATACCTATCGGGTCAGTGCCCTGGCATTTTCACCAGACGGTAAAATTCTCGCCAGTGGCGGTCAAGACAGAGAAGTTCGGTTATACGATGTTGCTACTGCGAAAATCCAACTGTGGGATACTGACACCGGACAGTTGCTTCATATATTCAATAGCCCGGGGGGATGGGTCAATCTGTTAACTTTTTCGCCAGATGGCAATACGCTTGCCAGTGTCGGTAAGCGTTGGTGGAACAAGATTTTCATCTGGGACATGGAGAATTATCGTTTGCTCTCTATCATCACGACTGGTAATAGAGAAATAAAAGCGTTGCAGTTTGCCCCTGATAGTATCACACTTGCCAGTGCGCACAACGACGGGGCCGTACACCTATGGGATATAACAGGAAGAACGAAAGAGTGAACAAGCAAAGGAGAAATAACAGTGATTGGTATCTCTTATCATGCGGGTGGGATGAAGGACATTCCGCTAAACGAAGTCATCACAATTCTCGCCGATGCTGGCTATGATGCGATTGAGATGATGTGCGGTCCAGAAGCACATATTCCTTCTGGAGAAGTCACAGACGACTTGCTCAAAGAGGTCAAAACGATGGTAGCCGACAGTGGATTAAAGGTTTCTGTTATCAATCCGTTTACCGGAGGGGCGCTATACCAACTGGCAGCGGAAGATCAACAGAAAGCAGTTGACCACTACGCGCTTCTGCAAGATGTAGCAGTCGCACTTGGTGCAGGTGGTGTTAACTTTCTCACTGGCTACGGTGGTGATAACGGCGACGCATTCGCATGGCGGCTCCTTGTCGATGTGTTGAAACCGATCTGTCGTCGCGCGGAAGAACTCGGCATCACAATGAACATCCACAACCACGAGGCAACAACCATTGATGCGTCTGCAAAAGTAACGCTTCTGATTGAGCATGTCGGATCAGATGCGCTGAAGTCGCTTAACGACATCACGAATTTCTATCATCTCGGTGAGGACATCGCTGAGGTTACCGAAAAATTGGGACCGCTGACGGCGCATTGTCATGTGAAAGGCGTGACAGGCATGTATCCCTACAGCACCTTTCTGATTCCCGGTGAAGAAGGAGATGAATTGGATTTTCGGACCTTCGCAGCGAGTTTAGGGAAAGTGGGATACGATAAGTATATCTCGGTGGAGACGTTTCCGCACATGCGGATGGAGAAAGCGCAAATCGCGCATGATATGATGGCAGGAACATTGAAGGAATTGGGCTTGAGATAACTACAGAAGGCGCGGTTAAATGAAGTTTAAGAAAATAATTCGGTAATCCTAATTTCCCCCAGGCCCGGTAGGTGCGGTTTCCTAACCGCACCGGGCTTCACCAAGGAATTACCGAATTAAAAAATTAATCTTCATAAAACCGCGCCTACAAACCTGTTAGACTGAAGCATAGGAACGTGGCTACAAACCACACCTACGTAATGCTATGATGAACCATTTTCTAACGCCTTGATGCCGGGCCAATCCCGCCACATGTCCTCATTAGGCGGCTCCTCTTGCGTCCGTTCCAATTCTGTCTTTCGGAAATCGTATAGCACCGCCTGCCGGATCTGCCGTGAATAGTTATGTCCAGCAGCATGTCCGATGCGATGGTGCCAGAAAACGATATCTCCAGCGTTGCCGTGGCATTCAATCCCTGGACCTCTGCTGATACGTTCGCGGTCAACATCATACTGTGGTGTCGGTTCGTTCTTGTATTGGGAATGGTAATCGTAATAGAAGACTTGATGGCTCCCGGGCCAGACAGTAAACCCACCGCCCTCTGGGGGTACATCGTCAATATAACCGACCGCTCCGAGATGAAACGGGTGCGCGTCCACATGACACCCGATTGATTTTTTAGGGACATCTCCATAAGGCAGCGTGCAGTAAATACCTCGAACGCGTTCTGGTTGTACGAGGTTCCCTTCGCCTAAAAGCTGCTCCGCCATTCCCCAGACGTTTGGATCGGTGGCAAGGAGTTGAACCATCCAACCCTCTCCACCCGGCTCACGGAAGTTCCAGCGGAAACCTCGGCGATTATTGCTTTTGTCAACGTTTTCCTCTTCAGGCGTGAAGGGACCTATCCAAGTTTCAGGATCCTCACGTTTACGTCCTTCGGGCGCACCGTCCCAGAGTCTTGTCCGTGCGCGTTCCATTAATTCTGGATCAAGGACGTTCCGTTTGACCAAGTATCCTTCAGTTTTGAAAAATTCGATGTCTTTCCGTGTAAGTTCAACCATTGTCTTGTATCCTTCTTCGTTGAAGTCGCACGAGGCGTGCTGGCGGAAATTTTTGGGATATATGCGATATAACGCTAAAAAAAAGGTTGAAAGTTATCTCTTTAACGAGAGTTAAACGAGAGTTAAAGAATTTTAAGAGAATTTAACGATTATTTCAAGGAAAAGTGACAAATTTTTGGCAAATAAGAATATCATAAGATTGAAAAGTTCCGAAATGATAGTAACACTTAAAGAACCTTGGGTAATCGTAACCACCACCGAGGTAGTAAAATTTGGGGTACGTTGTGTGTCCGTCCACCCTTTTCCTTCAAAAATTATCTGCAACAATCACTAAATCTTGTATATTCACAACGCCATCACCATTCAGATCCGGCTCCGCTTTACCAAGGGCATTCGCGACTATCACTAAATCTTGTATATTCACAACACCATCGCCATTGACATCCGTAGATGGTTCGGTTTCCTGTTTCAGATAGATCTCGCCATCCAAATCGGGAAGAGTATGTGTTATGCTTGTGATACCGCTTTCTACGCCGGTACCTTGCATGGGTAGTTGGATATCTTGTGCTTTCCCACTACGGTTATAGACCACCCAGCCGTTAGTGAACTCTCGAATAAAAAGTCCATCAATCCCTTCGTAGAGTTGCCCCCTTTCACCGATAGGTTGACCGAGATCAGCACTCCAGAAATCATTCCAATAGCTTTCATGGTGATGAATATGCAGCAAAGTGTCATGTGATTCACTGTGAATCTCCCAATAGTTTTCTATATGTGGATGAGGTTCACCCCACTGTACTCCAAGCGTGTAGGTCATATAGCCTTCGGAATGCGTTAAGCTTAGGGTTGTCATTTTTCTCAACTCGCGTCGATTATTCAGACTTGTGGGCAGTTCAGCACCAATACCTTCCGCTTCCAAACAAATTATTTGTGGTTCCCGAAGGTTATCCTCCGCCCAAAGTAAAATATTTTCAAGATACTTAAGTCCGTCGTGTGTGTAGTTTTTTAGATCTTCACGGAAGGTTTCCATGAAGATACCATTTACATAAGGCGTGGCGCGTTTGAGTTTACCGGTATTATTGACGATTATCAAAAAATCATCTGACACGGTTTCACGGATGCCCTGTAAAATATCAGTACGTGCCTGTTGTTCAGCCTCATAAGTGCGGTATCCTTCAAGGACGATCCCTTTCTCATTCCAGAAATCGAAAAAAACACCGTTCCATAACCCGCTTTCAGCAACAGCGATGACCTGACCAATAATAATTTCTTGTGCTTTTGGATGTGTAAAATCTATGAGAAAGTCAACATAATGCTCCGGCGGTGAATCTAACACTTGACTCCCATCACCGGTTGTGATCCACGGAAAGCCTTCTGTATAAAGCCCCTTTAGGTGCCATGAGTATGGATCCGCGCCTCTCATATTAATTTGTAAAATGAAAACCATATTCGGATTTATTCGGAGAAGTTCATCCTGTTGTCTGCTCGCTTCTTGAAAATCTCCAAGAAGTTCAACCTTCCCATCTATTATCTCGAAATAGAGCTCAAATTCGGGTGACCAAAATAGATCGTGATATGCTATCATCTGTGCATCAGTAAGTTCAGGGCGATCCACAAAAACCCCACCCCACGGAATAAAAATAGAGGGCATACTTCGATTATCAAGTTTTTCTCTAACCGAAAACTCACCTAATACAGGTGAAATCACTACAAAAAGTACTATCAAACTGAAAAAGTATTTAAAGATGTTGCTTGCCCCAGAGGAGTGTTTTTCAATCTCAATAAGGTTTTGGTGGGTATAACCATGTGAAGGAGAATTTATAGTTTCCATGTACATCCCATTGACGTAGGATGCCGAACGCGGTATCTTGGTGCGATTTGAGTTAACGAAAATCATCCCTGACTTCATCAACCCCCTCACGGATACGCCAAAGCATTGTAATCGCTGCTGCATGGACATCATAAGTATAGTAGGCAGCACCCTTCTATGTGGCATTTTTGTTTCCTTTCAATTATTCATCATCGACCAATTTCCAAGAAATGGAGTCATAAACGGCTTCTGTGATTCCGGACTCTGTAATTATTAAATCCCAATCCATAGAGCACTCGACCCTCGGAAACCATTCTGCAAGAAGTTCCGCCAGCATCGGATGTTCTTCAATAAGTTTCTCAGACCACGATAAATTCCGAAACCACCACTCAACCCCTACCGCAAAGTATTCATGCGGTGCTACTGCCATGTGGTATTTTGATTTTGCTTCCTCTCCGAACTCTGCTATCATCTGATCATAAGCCTCTTTGATTCGATCCCGAATACCAGGCTTTAAATACTCCATCTCCCACTCTAATGCATGCGCAAACTCATGTATAAATATGTTTAGCGGCGGGCAGGCGGATCTTTCATGGACATGCGCAAAACAGTAGCCTCTTACATAATCGGCGATTTCACCCTCCACTTCAAATCCGGTATTTTTACTGCATGCACCAGAGTAACGATATTCTGTATCATTGATAACTGAGTTATTCAACTGCATCTCAGGTATGTCCCGCAAATCTTTAGGGTCCTTAACAAGTATCATATAAAACCTGCCGTGTTTGGCGAGCAGTCGCTCCCGAAGTTCAGGAAACTTGGAGGTCATGACGAGAATAGCGTCTCTGGCAGCAAGTAAAAACACATCTTTGACCTTATCAGGTGACACAATCGCAATGCCACCGGCATCAATATACTTGGTATAGAACGCCTTTTGGAGTGCGTGGAAATCTATATCTGGTAACCCTTTTTTAAGAACCTGTTGCTTCTTCTGTTTCCAGTGCTCCACTATCTCGGGATTTTCTATGTGGCGATCAGCTATGGTCAGTATGTTTTTTAGCTGTTTATCCATCTTATCCGCTTGGAACTTCATCGCTTCAAGTACCTCTGGTGGCAGTGTTGTTTGAACAGTGGACTGCTCCGTTTGAGCCTGAAGTTGCTCCACAACGAGTCCGATGTCAACGTTGTCGCTACACCCAACAACAGAAGAACAAGCGATCAACAAAAGGAAAAGTAATCTTCTCATCAAAACTCTCCTTTCCATACGATCTTCAATAAATCCCGTTTCAAAATCAGCGCACCATTTCAGGGAGTCGTCCATTCCGGGTTGCTTCTCTGCGTCCTACATATCATCAGAATCAATTGTCAGTGAAATTATTTGCGACAATAACGAGGTCAAGGATATTCACCACGCCATCGCCGTTGAGATCGGGTGTCGCTTCCCCGAAAGCATTGGCGACCAATACCAAATCCAGTATGTTGACAACCCCATCGCTGTTGAGGTCAGCAACCTCGCCAGTACTTTTCAAGTAGATCTCGCCATCTAAATCAGGGATTGTATGTTCGATAGCCGTAATCCGACTCTCCACGCCACTTGATTTGACGGGAAGTTTGACAATCTGCTCTTCTCCACTCCGATTATAGACTGCCCAGCCGTTAGTGAACTCACGGATAAATAGCCCCTCTCTATCCTCATAAAGTTGAAATTTCTCTCCGATCGGACGACCCAAATCGGCATACCAAAAATCGTAACAGTAATGCTCGTGATGGTGCTCATGAACAATGCTTCTTGCGTGTAGGTCATCATGGTCAGGCCCACCAACCCAATGACTATCATGTACGTGATTCTGTCTATCACGTAAATTAACGCCCATCGTGTAAGTAAAAAATCCGTCCGAATGCGTCAAATACAATGCTGTCAAGCACCGCATATCCTGTAGGTTTTCAGGACTCATCGGAGATTGAACCCCAATCCCTTCTGCCTCAAAACACGGTATCTGTGGGACGCGACACTCTGATTCAACCCAGCGGAAACCCTCCTCAAACCACATCATAGAAAGATGTTCAAAGTCATCAGGCATTGCATGACGAAACGTCTCCCTCAGCACACCATTGATATAAGGGGCAGCATGCTTTGCAGTTTCATGATTCCCATTGACAACAATCAGAAAATCATCGCTCACTATATCCCGAATAGATTGCAGGATATGTATACGTGCTTCAAATTCTTCCTCAAGTGTTCTGTAACCATCTAATGTCAAACCTGTTTCATCCCACCAATCAATAAAGATGCCGTCAAAGAATTCACTATCATCTACGGCTTTCGCCATCCCGACAATCACTTTTTGTGCCTCTATATGTGTGAAATCTATGAGTCGTGACTGTGGGTTTACGTGATCACCTGTAAACCCTAAAACTTCCTCACCTGTTTCGTGGATTATCATGAAAGGCCAATCATCTGGAAAAATTTCTCCAAATAATGTGTTTTTGCTACCCTCGAGTGGGGCAACGGAGAAAGGAATATCCATGAGGAATATCATATTCGGGTTATACCGACGGTGTTCTGACCACCTTTCTCTTGCAGCCTCAACATCCCCAGTGAGGACAATCTTGCCATCAATTTTTTCAAACCGTCCTTCTGGGATACGGTGCCCCCACACCAAATCGTGTCGCCTTTCAGTCCAATTTGCGTCCGGTGGTATATAGTGACACCCAGCCCACGCCGCGAAAAGTGAGGGGAAATTTCTCGCATTCAGGCGTTCTATTACCGACAGTTTTGCTTCTTCAGCAGGCGTTGAAAAAAGGGCAAAAAACCCAAGCATCACAAATAGTAAAATAGACCTTATTTTATTCATCGTTAATCCTTTTTAATTTATTACTAACACCATCGCCGTTGACATCGGTTGGTGATGAAACCAACTTCAAATAAATCTCACCGTCTAAATCTGGGACGGTGTGTGATGTACCAGTGATACCACTGGCAACACCAGTCGCAGATTCTGGTAGTTGGATCTTCTGTACTTTCCCACTGCGGTTGTAAACTGCCCATCCCTTGGTGAACTCGCGGATGAATAAACCCTCTCGGTTCAGATACAACCGCCCCTGCTTCCCAATGGAATGTCCAAGATCGGCATCCCAGAAGTCATACCAATAATGGGCACCTCCATGCGCGTGCAGAAAAGTATCGTGTGAATTTGTATGCCGGTTCCAATAATCCCAATTCGTATGTTTATGAGGATAATTCCAATAAAAATCATCGTGCGGATGCGGTTCTCTCCAGTCAACACCCATCGTATAAAGAAAATATCCATCGGAATGCGTCAGAGAAAGGGTCGTAAAACAACGCATTGCTCGCTTGTTCGTTGGACTCAATGGCAATTCGCTTCCAATACCCTTGGCTTGCAAATAATTGATTTTCGGTTGACGTAGATTTTTTTCTGCCCAGAGCAGGTTACTTTCGAGTTCAATAAATCGTGTATATTGATCGTTACTGAAATCTTGGCGGTCGCTGTACAGGATAATACCGTTGACATAAGGTGTCCCAAAACTCAACTTACCTGTACTGCCAACAATTATCAGAAAATCGTCTTCAACAGCATCACGAATACGTTGGAGTATGATTTCTCGAGCGTTCTGTTCTGCCTCATAAAAACGATAATCTTTAAGTACAACTCTTTTTTCATTCCAGTAACTGAAAAGGATACCATCCCATAACCCACTTTTAGCAACAGCGATAGCTTGCGCAACAATAATATCTTGGGCGATCGGGTGTGTAAAATCTATGAGTAAATCTCTATCTTTTAACGTTCCGCGGGACGATACGGTTCATACCCTCTATTATTAAAGACGAAACTTTGGGCTGAAAATTCGCATAATTTGAAAAATTTACGAAAAAATCTGGAATTTATGGTCAGTCTGTTTTTCAAAACGTGGGAGGGATTTGCGTAAGTCCTGTTATTAATGAGACAATTTATCAGCGAAAAAGGTGCATAATTTTAGAGAAATCATAAGTCCCGTAGGTGCGGTTTTGCGGTGTACTCACCTGCCCCTGCCCCGCTGATAAGGGGGATATGGGGGGTGTTTTTGCTGGGGTGTTTCTTCTAGGGGGATAAAGGGGGGTTGCGACCTGCATTCCTAACCGAACCGAGCGTAACCAAAGACAGTAAATTCTTTTAAGAGGAATCACAATCAGAATTGGTATTAGGTAGAAAGAAGGAGAATGAATTAAAAACTTTTGATTAAGAAGATGTCAGGGACATACTTTTTCTGTTAAAGAGACAACTTTGGAGCAGAAAAGATGCATAATATAATGATAGAATTTGACAAGACGGTATATCTCCTCTATAATTATGTGTATGCCAAGACTCATAATTGTCCTACTGCTAACCATTTCATATCCAATGTTTCTCTTTGCACACCCGGAAGGGACAGGTAAACACGTCGTTGAGGCTTACCGCATCGAAGGTGAACCGCCACAGATTGACGGCGTGCTGGATGATGCTGTATGGCAGCAAGCATCACCACGTAGCGGTTTCATTCAACTTGAGCCTACACGCGGTACCGCCGCAACGGATGACACAGAATTCCGTATCGCTTACGATGCCCATAATATCTATGTCGCATTCCGATGTTATGATGCCGAACCCGATAAAATTGTCAATCGGATGACACGGCGCGGCGATGTCTATGCCTCAGATGTTATCTCTTTCTTCATCGACCCACATCACGACCATCGCACTGGCTATAAATTTGCCACAAACCCAGCCGGTGTTCAGAGCGATAATTATCGGTATGAGGATACGCAGCGCGACTCTAATTGGAAAGGAATTTGGTGGGTTGAAAGCAGTATTGATGAATTCGGATGGAGTGCCGAGTTTAAAATCCCGTTTTCTAACTTCCGATTCACCGATAAACCGACACAAATCTGGGGTTTTGACGTAGAGCGAGTAAATCGGCGAAAAAGCGAGGTAACGGTTTGGAAACAGTTAACGCAAGCGGGTGTTGTTACGCGGATGTCCGATTTAGGGCATATCGTAGGGATTCAGGGGATTGAGACAGGGAAAAACTTTGAAATCACGCCGTATGCCTTAGGGGGTGCCGCTGGTGCTGCTAATGTGGATATTGAGCGTCAACTCGGCACAGGTTTGGATGTCCAATACAGTCTCACGAGCGCGTTGAAGGCGAACGTTACTGTGAACCCTGATTTCGCACAGGTTGAGGCAGATCAGTTGGAAATTAATTTGACCAGGTTTCCGACGCGTTTTCCAGAAAAACGACCGTTTTTCGTTGAAGGAAATAGTTTTTTTGAAACGCCTTATGACTTAATGTTCAGCCGTCGTATCGGGAGTCGTGGGAATATCCTTTGGGGTGGCAAACTCACAGGGAAGGTAGGGAACTATTCCATTGGCGTTTTAGGAAACCAAACGGGTGAATTCGGTTTCTCTGAGAACACTTCATCCGGAAAAGAAACGGCATGGTTTTCTGCCATCCGAATTAAACGCGATATTCTCAAACGCTCAAATGTTGGGATTCTATTTGTAAACAAGGAACAACCTGAAGGCGATAATTGGGCACACAGCAGAGTCGGCGGCATTGATATGAATCTCGCGCTTGGCAAAACGTATCATCTCACAGGTCAGTACGCTGGTAGTTTCCATCCGGGAGAGGATAAAGATAATTTCGCATACACGGTTGATTTCGCGCAGCGGAACTATCTCTGGAGCAGTAGTATCGGATTTGAACGCGTCGCGCCGCACTTTGAGATTAACCAAACAGGATTTTTACGAAAAGAACGCAACCGGGGCTGGCAACGTGCCTATATGCGTACCTCTTATTCTCCATACTGGGGCAACCGCCAGTTTTTCTCTGGCATCACCACCCGCCTCTCGCAAAGTCTTTATACGCCTGAATATTTCAGCGAATGGAGAGAACGGAACCCAGGACTCTCCCTCTCACCCGAATTTGACGAGGATCTATTCAGGTGGCACGTCAACGCTTACGTCGGAATGGACTTCAGGGAAACCCTTTTAGACGACATTACCGCATACTATTACCGGAGCCGAGCAGCAGAACTGACTGAGATATTTATAGCAGACGGATACGGGTTTTCGATTGATACCGACTCCACAAATCCGATAGCGATCGGTATTGAAATAGACTTCTCTGACTATTTTAACTTTGGACGACAACAGGCGGGCAAACAGCGGAGCCTCACCCTTGAATCTACCTTACGTCCACTGAGTAATTTCTCGATAGAGTTAGATAGCAGCTACGCGCAGAGTCTTGATTTAGAAGGTGCTATTGACGGCAGATTTTTCGTCAGTTCGTTGCGCGGAACTTATCTGTTCACCCGTGAATCGTTTTTGCGGATGTTCGCGCAAGCGGGTAGAGAGCGTCCACTATCGGCGCAAATTCATGAGCACTATCTGCTCAGTCTCCTATTCGGATGGGAATATAGCCCGAAAAGCCATCTGTTCGTTGCCTATAACGAGACCTGGGGGGACGCGCCTATTGGAACAGGTTTGACTCGTGAGTTGCAGCTGGAAAACCGGGTTGTTGTGGTTAAAGTAACGTATCTCTACAATCTATAGCATATTTGTTTTTCGCACTCAGCAGTCGGTGGGAGTTCCGACCGAAAGATCCTCCATAGGTGTCAATTTTAGAAAAAATAACTATCTCGGTACCAGGTCCGGTAGGTTCGGTTTCCCAACCGAACCGGCTACTACGCGAAAATCTTGTAGACTTCAAATTGCGTGTGGAGTTCGGGCTTAAGTGGGTAGATGCCCCATCTAATAAAAATGAAGATGAAGAGAATGATGGCTAAATTGTGCAACGTTATTCTGTTATTGTATTATCACACCAAATTGGTTAACACCTCGATTTTGCTGGCGCGGACGATTTCATCGCGCAATCTTCTGGAGCTGTGGGAGCGCGTATCGGTTGTGGTATAATTGCATTAGCAGAATAGCCGCTGTAAGTCTATTTACACAGGCGAGATTAGAAACCTTGCCTGTGTTCCTATCATGCGCGCTAACTCTGCAACACACCAATTGGTGATAAACCCATAAAGCACGTGGGCAGGTGATTGTCCATCTCCGCTCAGTCCCGTGCCTACCTATCTGTCGGATAAGGACGTTAAAGTCTCGCCCGTGGAGGAGTCTGAAAATATCCGCCCAAAAAAAGTTTCACGTCCTGCAGGGAGACACAAAACCCGACACTAAAACAAAGGAAACTAAAGGAGATTTTATATGTGGAAAACAAAAGTGGCTTATATGGCACTTGGTGCTTTGATCGCGTCTGTCGGATATTTTATCGGAACATTCAATTTGCAGACAACGCAAGCCCAACGAAACACCAAAGAGGTTATAGATGAAATCGTTGCGCGGAAAATCATCGTTGTCAATGACGCCGGCAACCCGTTTGTGATTATGGATGCAGCGGCGGATAGCGATCGTGGCGGTGTGAGTCTCATCAACGCTGCTGGTGAAAAGGTTGTTGCTATGGAAGTTTTTCGTAACGGTGCTGGGGGGTTCGTATTAAATACCAAAGAAGGTAAGCGTGCTTTTTGGGTGTCCAGCAGCGGGGGAGGTAGTGGATTGTCAATGTTCAACGAAGAAGATACTATAACCGTATCTATTACTGGCAACGATCTTGAAGGCGGTCGTATCCGCACCTATAATGACGCTGGCAAAATCTTAACTGCCATAGGTGCTGGTGAAGATGGTAACGGTGTTGTGAAAACCTATAACAAAGTTGGTTTCCAAAAAGTCACAGGTAGACTTCCGCGTTAGTTCGCACGTATCTCTCTTGCTGTTGCAGGCACAGAAAACGATAAGGAGAATTTAAAAAATGAATAGGCTTACGATGACCGATTTAATCAAACGCTATCAACACGCCTTGAATAACGATTTTCCTGACCGTGTAAAACTCTATGGTGATCGTCTAAAAAATTGCCACGCAAGTGCAAAGGCAGAAGCTGTCTTATTTTCATTCTTTGACACTAAAGTTGACGATGTGTGCCTAGAAGAATCCACTGAAAAAGGTGGAGTGGATTTCCGCTGTAAAATAGACGAAACTGAATTTGTGGCTGAAGTTACCCATCTTGAATCAGAAAACGTAGCCTGTGCATCAGGTCTGAAAAATGAGATAGAAAGTCGAGTTAGTTCTTACAAGTCGATTACTCACTTGTTACGGTCAAAAGTATCCAGCAAAACGAAACAAATGTCAGGATATGATTGTCCGCGTATTCTTGTAATAACATCAGACCATCAGGCTGCTACGATTCTGATGAGTCATAAAATAGCTGCTGAACGTTTACTAACAAGCGACACCAAAATCTCAATACCAAATCCAACATCCAATCTGAAGTCATCTCATGGATTTGAAACAAGTTTGGAAGAATCTGTGTTTTTCCGATTTAAGAAGGGCACGGATGAAATAGAGTCCTGCCGCCAGAGTATTTCGGCAATTTTATTATGTGCTATTTGTAAATTTGATATGAGGATTGTTGGGCTTTTACATCCAGCCCCTATGCGTAAGTTTCCTATTCAGTATCTCCCCTCTATCCCATTTGTTAGACTCAAAGAGTGGCCTCTTGAAAACAAAGTAATTCACACGGAATGGGTAACTTACGAGCGCAGGGGGCAAGACGGCATTGTTTTAGCACTCCGACGCTCAAAGCGTTATTCGCTGATGAAAGGCAGATCATGACCGAAACAACGACCGCCATCAAAGATGGACACTACACGCTCGGCAGAGCCTATGGTAGAATGAATACAACGCAACTCATACTCATTTCTCTGCTTTTACTCTCTGGATGCAGCACCCATGAAATGTATTCACCCATCGATCGAAAACCGTCGATCATCGGCAAGAATTATGCGCAGATCCGAAAACACTTCGGCGCGCCTCATATCATAGAAGGCACAGATTGGTATTATTTTGATTCTACCGAGGGTGTTGTATGTCGGCTTCACTTCAAATCACTATATCCAGAGTATTTCCCGCCGGATGTTGCGACATACAGCGAGCAAAGATTTGATGAAACCACATATTACCTCTGGATCCCAAAACTTATTGAGCAGCTCGCACAGCCGGATCCAGAAGTTGCCGCGCGGGCTTACAGATTTCTTGAGTTCATCATACACCAAGATGTTTATGGCACCGAGACACCTCAACCCGAAGTCTGGGATAAAATCCCGTTTGAAAGCCGAAACTACGGCAAATGGAAAATATGGTGGAGAAACCACGGGACCGACATTTACCGACCCCCCGTTGACGAATAACTCGTGCTATTCAGCCGACGGCACCTCAACCGAGAGGATATAATACTAATGCTACCTACAAACAACATTTACCAACGCACTTTTTATATAAAAATTGGCAAAGATACCGGAACATGTTTTACAATTGATGTTGATAACCATCAATATGTTGTGAAACTAAATTTAATCAAGCCCGTATCTATTTATTGCGTTAATTTTTTCTGCCACTACCGTTTACACCATTTTCCATAGAAACAACCTCCACATCCTGTACAGATGTCTCGTGTCCTTCACCAAGTGCCTTCTGACCAGAAGTCTTCAGCGCAAGTGTCAACTGCTCCAAAACCGAGACAATCGCATCCGTGTCACCGCTAAGGGCAAGTTGTTCAGGCGCATCCAACGCAAGCGTCAATCGCTCCAGAACAGCCACAAGCTGTGGTGCCGACAAATTCGCTGGTGCCTGCTCCTCAACCACTGATACTTCCGTAAACTCTCATCTGAATACTCTGAAACTTTTGAATATATTCCTAATAAATATTCTGCATTTCCCACCCAGATTGGAACAGAAATTAGATAGGACTATGTTAAGTATACCATTAACAACCAGAGATTTCAATATTCCAATCACACAAATAAAATAAAAATTGTAAAAAGAACAGTGAGGTGATATAATAAAAGGCATGAAAGATTTTATACTGCTATTTTTCAATGTGCTATTGACGGTAATAGGACAAATCCTGTTCAAACACGGTATGAATATAGTGGGTCGTATCAACAGTGTTCGGGACGCGCTGAGCAAACTGCCACAAGCATTTCTGAATCCTTACGTCCTCAGCGGGATAGCGATATACGGCTTTACGACGCTCGTCTGGTTGATCATCCTGTCGCGCATTAAACTGAGCATTGCGTACCCGATGTTAAGCTCTGGCTATGTGCTGTCCATCCTGTTCTCCTGGCTGCTGTTCAAAGAATCTATCCCTAAGGTTCGGATAATTGGTGCTCTGATTATCTGTATCGGTGTCTACCTTGTCGCACAAGGGGAGTCTTAATTCATGGCAGAACCGACAACTGCTTATACTGAATCCAGTCATCTCAGGAACCCTCAAGGTGAGCCTCCTCCTAACCGTTCTTATGTTGCGATGATACTGTCCGTTATTCTGCCGGGGCTCGGTCAGTTATACTTGGGACAATTCCTGAAGGGATTTATTATCTTCTTAATATTTGCTTCAGCAGTCGGTATTTTCTATCTCAATTCCATGCCAGTAAATGAATGGCGCGATTTAGTTCGGTTTAAACCTATCCCGAAAACGGAAACCGCAACGGACAATACAGAAGACTCAGAAAAGTCCCCCGGATACGCTATTCATATCTGGACATTTGACGATGGAGAGAAGTTGATGTACCGACCGTCTTGGAAACTGAAGATCAGCGGTTCAATCCAAGGAATTTTATGTTGGCTCTATGCGATTGGCGATGGTTGGCGCGGCAGACGTAGAAGGCACCAACGTTAATGACAGGTTTTTATGATAGTAAATTTAAGTTTGGCGACTTCGTTAAAAGTTCTCAGATTTCTGCTCTGTAGTACGCTCCTCATTGCTTTGGTGATCGGATGTCAAGATAACAAGGCTATCTTGAAAGAGAGCGAAAAACACTTGGAGGCTGGGACCCCGCAAGCGGCAGTTGAGGGGTTAGAGGCTTTTATTGAAACGGCACCGGAGGAACCGAAGGCACGCCTCTTACTGGGGAAAGTCTACAACGAATTAGGACGGCATAACGACGCAGTCGAGCAGTTACGAAAAGCCTCACAACTCTATGCAGCGCAACCTGAAGAACGCATCGCAGCGCGTCTGGAATTGGCACGTACCTATCTTAAATTCGGGGACAGAACTTCAGCGTTTCGTGTGCTCAAACTCGTTCAACGGAGTACTTCGGACCCCGAAACACTCCGCAAAATCATTGGACTTGTCGGAGATAGCTACCAGACGAAGCAACTCACGGCCGGCGATTCGGATAACTATTCACCGACCTTTTCACCAGATGGCATACAGATCGCCTTTGCGTCTTTCCGAACTGACAACGGTGAAATCTATTTAATGGATCTCAATGGACGGATCCGACGCCGCGTAACTTTCACAACCGATTTCAATGACAGTTCACCCACATTTCTTACGACTCCGAATTACCTTTTTTATAGTAGTGAACCAAAATCCTCCCGCGAAGTTAAAGTCGTTATCCAAAGTAGTGGTTCAACACCGATCTACGCCGGGTTCAACCTGACGCACATCCACAGCAAAATTACGCGTGCCGTCCTACCGGTGAGTTTCGGTGCGCGTGTGCCACGCACGTCGCCTGCAAGCGATCAGGTTGTCTATGAATCCAACGCAGACGGCAACCTGGAATTATACCGCCTTGATTTAGAAGGTGTCAATCTGGCACAACTGACCCCAGAAAGTATCAAACACAAACGTATCACTTTCAACGAAACCGACGATGGCAGTCCCACATTTTTCCCGGATGGCAAACGCATCTTGTTTGTCTCCTCACGCAATGAGGTGAATCAACTCTATACGATAGATATTGATGGACAAAATGAGACACATTTCAACCCGAATCGCTACGATTGTTACAACCCGACTGTATCGCCTGATGGAAAAACGATTGCGTATGTCTCTGCGAGAGATGGCGACTGGGAAATTTACCTCATTGATGCAGACGGCAAAAATGAACGGCGAATCACCAACGACATCGGTAGATCCATCCAACCGGCTTTCTCACCTGATGGGCGACACCTCGTGTTTGTTTCCGACAGAAGCGATACTTTCCATATCTATCTGATGGCTTTTGACGAACCTGTTACGCGTGAGGATTTAGTTCAACGTTTGCAGTAGGGGCGAGGCTACCTCGCCCTTACGCTTGGAGGTAAAACAGACATGCTTCAGGTAACCAAACCAGAAGGTTTCGGCAATATCCAACTCGAAGAGGTGCCGATGCCGGAGATAAATGCTCGACAGATTCGAGTGGAGACAGATACGACGTTAATTAGCCGTGGCTCCGAACTATTTCGACGCTATATCATGGAAGACGCAGTCCCTCCGTCAATTATGGGTTACTCTCTTACAGGCGTTGTGGATGCCGTTGGTGCAGAGGTAACAGATTATCGGATTGGACAACGCGTCATGGTCGTCGCACCGCACGCGCAATATGTTGTCGCTGAGCCTAACGCATCGGATGGACGCATTGTACGGCTTTTTGACGATGTTAGTTTTGAAGCGGGAACTTTCCTTCCGCTTGCAACGAGTGCTGTCGCTTGGTCAGACTCATCCGGTGTGAAAGCAGGAGATACAGTCGTTGTCTTGGGACAAGGATTGGTGGGAAGTCTGATGATGCAGGTGCTACGTGGCTATAACCCTGCGCGGATTATCACTGTGGACGCGCTGCCGCTTCGCTGTGAATTATCAACGCAGCTTGGGGCGGATGTTTCTATCAACGCTAATGAGATAGATCCGGTTGACGAAGTACGTCGTCTTGCCGATGGAAAAGGCGCGGACTTGGTCATAGATTGCGTCGGTGGGTACGCTGGCGTAAAATCTTTTGAGCAGGCACAGGATATGACCCGTCAGTTCGGCATTATTCAACTCATCGCGCTCTATCAGCAGGCACCGCTCCCGCTACACTCTTCAAAGATGATGAGCAAGCGTCTCGTCGCTGGTATCTTGACAGATGAACCCCGTTCACAGATTGCTGCACGCGCCCTAAAAAAGATACAGAACGGCGAGATTCGCACCGCTGACATGATTACGCACCGCTTTCACTACACCGAGGCGAAAGCCGCATTTGACCTCCTCTGGAATTCCCCGGGTGATACGCTTGGAGTGCTGATAAAATGGCAGTAGATGTTCCGTCCCGAGAAATTGTGTTTCGGGCAGAATTGCGCGGCGCATCCCTCGATTTTTCTACAACATGGGGGCTCTTCTCACCAAAGGGCATTGATGCCGGGACACGTCTACTGCTTGAACATCTGGATATCCAAGAGGGGAACATCTGCCTTGATCTTGGATGCGGATACGGTGCCATCGGTGTCACGCTTGCGAAATGCGTCCAAACATCAACCGTCTATATGGTCGACAAGGACTTTGTAGCGGTTGATTACACCCGCAAAAATGTGGAACAGAACCAACTCAAGAATTGCCATGTCCGCCTGAGCAACGGATTCAGCCACCTGCCTGACATCGAATTCGATCTTATCGTCTCTAACCTACCTGCCAATGTTGGTAAAGAGCTTCTACAGATTTTTCTGGCGGATGCCAAACACTATCTCAAACCGAACGGACGACTCTACGTCGTCACAATTTCGGGGCTCCGAGAATTTATTAAGCGCAATTTTAAGGCGGTTTTTGGAAATTATCGGAAGGTAAAACAGCGTAACACGCATACAGTTGCGATGGCGACGCGAGTGTAGCGTTTTTTTACCTTTGCTTGAAGAATTGTGTGCTTACAAAGCTGGTACGGACTGGAACGCTTTGAGAATGATTTGACATAGGCACAGCGGTTAGGTATAATATAATATTATAGATACAACAAACAATCAAAACACTTTTCCCCAGCTAAAAAAGACCGCAAAGGAGAACATAACAGATGACTCGTTTAAGTTTCATGTTAATGTTAATGGCTTGTGCTGGAATGTCCGTTAGTATTGTCTTCGCGCAAGAGGAGGTTGTAAATGGTGGAACCGTTCGCGGTAAAATTACGGATACAAGCAACGCACAGAATCCGATTGAAGGCGTTGAAGTCAAAATTGTCGATGTAAACGGCGCACAATTCGCAGCAACAACTAAGGCTAACGGCGAGTACACACGAACAGGTCTGCCCGCGGGGCGTTACCTCATCAGCATCTATAAAGAAGGATATGGCGATCGGCTCGGAAAACCGGTTACAGTTGTTGATGGGGGCGACCATTATGTCCCACTTAAAATGACCAAGAAATCGAACATTGCCACCTTCCTCGAAAAATTCCAAAAACAGCGTACCCCCGAGAACATGTCACAAAATCCGCAAGAACACTGGTACAATCTCACCTTGTCGAATATCAAGATCGGTTATATGCATATGTCAACAGACAAAACCGAGTATCAAGAGGAGGAGGTGGATCGACACAAAATTGATATGCTTATGAATTTTAAGGCACTCGGGACCGATGTAACATTAGAAATCACTCGCGTTGAGTATACAGGGTCTGATTTAATGCCGCGCCACTTTCTCTCGACTTCTAATGAATCCGGTTTAAAACAGGTGGAGGGACGGATTGTAGACGGTGTCGCTTACATTAAGACAACGCTTAACGGTGAAACCACTGAATCAGAAGTTCCGGTACCACCGGATACAATCTCCGAACATGTGGGTGTAGAATCGCTGTTCAGACAGGGTCTTAAAATAGGTGAGAAACGGAACTTTCACATATTCAGTTTCGATCTGTTGAAGCCGGTGAAAACAGATCTCGAGGTTGAAAGGCAAGATACTTTAACCTACCAGTCAGAGGAAAAGCAGGTTTATGTTTTACGCCAGACCTTGGATATGATGAATGGGATCACTGCGAAAGTATGGCTTGACTCTGATGGGGTGAACTATCGAACAGAAATACCCATGATGGGGCTTTCCATGGTAACTACGAAGACGGATAAGGAGACTGCGCTTGGCGACACTCAAGAAGTTGATGTCGTCTTAAAAACGCGTATCCTTCCCTCCGGTAAACGTCCCACACCGAGAGCAAAAAACTTTGAAGCAGAGGTGAAACTTCCAACAGGCAACATTGCTGATGCAATCATGTCTAATTCCCACCAAAAACTGGAAGTAAACAGTGAAAACGCAGGTAAACTTTCGATTCAGGTGCCAACGGTTGCAGCGGAAGACTGCCCTAATTTACCGATTCGGGACGCAGAAGGTGAGTTCCTGGGGGCGAGTGCGTATATTCAAACCGACGCGCCAGCGATTCGTGCGAAAACCGAGGAGATATTAGATGGGGAAGTCAATTCATGGCGTGCGGCAGAAAAATTATGCGAATGGGTCCATACAGCCATTGCCGAGAAAAAAATGAGTGGTGGTTTCGGTTCATCATTAACTGCCTTGGAATCGCTCTCGGGGGATTGTACGGAACACACTGTGCTTTTCATTGCTTTGGCACGTGCCGCTGGCATTCCTGCAAGAATCTGTTCCGGTATCACATTTGCAAAGGATGCCTTTTACTACCACTTCTGGCCTGAAGTCTACGTCGGCAGATGGGTCCAGATGGATCCGACATTGGGACAGACCATCGCCGATGCGAATCATATTCAGCTTGGCGGAAGCACTGTGGAATCCGATAACCTCATGGAATTCGCCGAAGGTGTTTTCCGAACACTCAATCAACTTGAAATTGCCATCGTTGAATAGTCATCAGTCATCAGTTAAAGAGGTTCCTAATAAACCCAAATCATCTCTGAAACCATTAGCATTTCAGAGATGATAACATGTTAAAAGAAGGTGTACATTTATCAAAACCAAAACTGATGACCGAAAACTATTCCTCTGACGACTCTCTTAACTGTTCTCACTGCGAGGCAAACTGATAACTACTGATGGCATTTCTCAACCCACTATTTCTTTTTGGACTCCTCGCCGCTGGTATCCCACTGATTATCCATCTTTGGAACCGTCGTCGTGTCGTGACGGTCGATTTTAGCAGCCTGATGTTTCTGATGGCGGCGCATCGTGAAAATGCCCGGCGATTTCAACTCAGGCAGCTGCTGATTTTGCTTTTGCGGATGGCAATCGTCGCACTGATCGCGCTTGCTTTGGCACGTCCGTTCCTGACGCTTGGACTGCCGGTCGCGTCCGTCCGCGCGAAAACCGATGTCGTTATCGTTTTGGATAATTCCTACAGCATGGCGTACCAAGATGTTGATGGCATCAGGTTTGAAAAAGCGAAAGTTTTGGCGATTGATATTCTGGATACGCTGCGGCACGGAGACAGTGCCGCACTTATTTTGATGTCGGATGTTCCGAATCCTATTTTTCGGCAACTCACGCCTGACCTTCGGAACGTTACAGCGGCGATTAACGATGCTGCAGTCTCTTATCGCGCCACGAACGTTCAGACGAGCCTTGAACTTGCGCACGAAATCCTTGCCGAATCAGAACAATTGAACAAAGAACTCTATCTCATTTCAGACTTCACCCGGAACGGATGGGAGAACGTAGGGGCGAGGTTACCTCGCCCCTACAATCGTTCTGGTGCGCGTGTTTCTCTGATTCCGGTTGCCGAAGGAGAAGCACATAACACAAATATTGAAGAAGTCCGTCCCTCCAATCAACTAATAGGTGTAAATCTACCGCTCCAATTGAATGTGACGACCGCGAACCATTCGGTAGCACCGTTGGCGCGAAATATGCTAACGCTGTCTATTGACGGCGAGAAACAAAAAACTGTGAGTTTTTCTGCAGCAGCTAACGAATCGCTGAATACGACTTTAACATACAACTTTTCTACACCCGGCACGCATATCGGTTCCCTTACACTCACAGAGGATCGCCTCAACGTTGACAACCAGCACTATTTCACTCTGGATGTCGTTGGTGAAGTGCGGGTCCTTTGTGTCGGAGAAGATACGGAATACCTTACATTGGCACTTAACCCAGATAAAAATAGCCGTCAGCAATCGGTTTCCGTCAGCAATCAGCAAAGAGATTTTCTTAACGCCCCACCGACAGCCGACAACCGACTGCTAACAACCGATACAATGATTTTACCGACGCAATGTACGCCTACTGCATTTGAAACCTTTCCGCTTGAAGATTACGACGTTATCATCCTGGCAGATGTGCCGCAGATCACCCGACAGATCAATGCGCAGCTGCAAGAGTTCATCCGGCACGGTAAAAGTGTTATAGCCTTTGTGAGCAGTTCCAGCGATGCAGATAGTTACAACGCACTTAGCGATGCTTGGTTGCCTGCGCAACTCGGTAGTCGGCTCACGTGGACACCACCGCAGCAGGTGCGTGCGTATCAAGCGGCACATCCTATTTTTGATATCTTTCCGAACGAAGGTTTTTCTGCGCAATACGCCCCACAATTTCACAGCGGTGTGGTACTACGTCCTACCTCTGAATCGGAGGTAATCGCACATTTCGATGATGAAACGCCGTTTCTTGTTGAGCGAAATCAGGGAACAAGCACCGTATTGCTCTATAACTGTGGACTCCTCAGACAACAGCGGAACACATCCACGGCAAATGCCGGACCCTCTCGCGCTACAGCCGTTACAAACGATCTGCTCGTTAACCCGTATTTCCTCCCGATGCTCCAACAGAGTGTGCTTTACACTGCCATAGCGAATCGTAATCTTTTAACATGGGGCGGTCATGTCGGAGACACCTATACGGCGCGTTATCCGCGCAGTGCTGGCGGAAAAGCGTCTATTCGCTTGAAAACGACTGTCAATACGCCAGATAACGATGGCTCCGGTACTGATAATAGTACCGTGGTCCCGATTGCTGAAGATGGCACGCTGCAATTTCAGGGGACAGAACGTCCCGGCATCTATCAGGTTGAGGTACGAACACAAGGTAGACTCCAACGAGATTTTTTCGCGGTGAATGTTGACGCGACTGAAGCTGACTTAGCACGGATTCCGCTTCAACAAGCAGCTGCGCGCCTCGGCGCGCAAACGGTAGCAGGTGTGGAAATTGATGGGACAGCGGGGGCAGCTGATGCTTACAACGTTAAAAGACACGGCAGGGAAATATGGGGTGAGTTGCTTCTTTTGGCTGTCTGCTTTATACTCCTTGAAAGTTTCCTCTCAAATCGCGGAACCCACTCGTTCCAGGGAAGAGGCGACAATCCGGGGCACGATGGGGCCTTGATCGTCGGTGAAACATAATGGTAGATTTTAGCTTCGCTACGCGCCCACTTGGAACTCTGTGCTTGATTGCGCTGCTCAGCATCAGTATACACGTTGAAGTTTCATCAGAAACAGCACCTGCTTCGCAGAACGGAACAACGGGTTTAGGAAATGAATCAAATACTGTACGGAGCCTTGTTATCAAAGGCAATGATTCATTTCCCGAACAGCAAATTCGTGCCCTGATGCGGACAGATGTCTGGAGTGTATATGATGAAACTGCTTTGGCATCAGATTTTGAAGCGATCATAAGTTTTTATAAGGAGAATGGTTATCACTTCGCGCGCATGGACAAAGAACATACCTCTGTGAAGAAATTCACTGATGGCGTTTATCTCGGTATTGAGATTGACGAAGGCGTTATCGGGGAAATCAATTTATCTGGTAACGAGAAGACCAAGAAAGACGTTATTCTCCGTGAGCTCTTGTTTGAAGTTGGTGATGTTTACATAGAAGCAGACAAGGAAGAAAGTGAGCAAATACTCCGTGATAAGACTTATATCGGAGCAGCAAAAATTGTTCCGTTGTGGGATGCGAGTTCCAATGCGGTAGCGATTCAGGTGAATGTCACAGAACTCTGGTCGCCTCCGCTTCCTTCAATTGACCCGGCATTGAACAGCCAAGGGGGTACGTTTCTTTTAGGGTTGCGGGAATCCAACGTATTTGGTTCCGGCCACGACACTGAGGTCCGTTATCAACGGATCAGTGAGATCGGTGAAAAAACAAAGAGTCTTTTGACATGGAAGTATAAAATGCCCCGTGTTGTCAGCTCACATTGGAACTTTGATGGTGCTTACATTCAGAAACGTCAAGGAGATTCATGGGCGATCATATTAGAACGTCCACAATACACATTGAAGAGCCGCTGGAGTGCAAGGTTTACCTTGTCAGAATCAATAGGTGATTTTTCATGGTTTGAAATGGATCCGTTTTCGCAGAAATTAAAGCGAACAGATAGATTTGAGGTCAATTTACAAGGCGTGTCTGGTAGGATCCGGCGATATTTTGGGAACCGAGAGCGTCAAAACTATATTGGGCTTTGGGCGGCTTCACGCCGTTCAAAGTATGTGCCAATGGAAAAAGAATTTCCTTCCACGGCGGATCTATCAAATCGCGACATCAAACTGGTTGGTATTACTGTCGGACGAAAACGTGTCACTTATCACAAGACGCAGTTTATCAGAAGAATGGGGCGCGAGGAAGTTTTTTTAGTAGGATCTGAATACGCTTTCTCAGTAGGACACGCTTCCCCTTTATACGGTTCAGATAGATCAGAGGGCTACGCAAACCTTATAGGGAGATCAGGGTGGACGCGCGGGAATCGGGTATTAGGCACAACCCTTATAGATATCAGTTCATACTTCACAACACACATTGAGAATTCCACGTTTCAGGCGCGAACTTCGTGGTACTACACCGACGTATTTAATACAGGCGATATTTATACAGTTGATAAGGGATTTCGTAAGAACGGTTTCTTTGATTTTTATCAAACGTTTGTAGCAGAATTCAAAACGAGATTGGAGTTTGGTTGGCATGGTGAAAGCCAGGTCCTCCTTGGGGCTTTCAACGGATTGCGGGGTTACGATTATCGGCAATTTAGCGGTGAAAAAATGATGGTGCTGCGCCTTGAAAGCCGAACTGTTTGTGGTGGGACGCTCTTCAGGAAACTTGATGAAGGAATTGAAGCCGTTGCCACTTTCATCGCGAAGCCATTTATCAAACGTTCCGTCAACCTTGGGCTCATCTTAAGTGCGACTGGCTTTACCGATATCGGTTATATCTGGAATGGGAAACGGACATTTAACCTAATGGACCCAAAACGAAGCATTGGGTTCGGGCTACGGGGTGGGTTTGCCAAGGTTAGCAATGCAGGGATATTTCGGTTTGAATTTGCGTTTCCGCTTGATGCTCCATCTTCTCCATCGATCAAACAGATGCTTTTTTGGGGTATTGAGTCCACATTCTAATCTACCAAATGTATTAGGATTCCGTTAAGCGTTCACAGACATAAATATGGACACACCGCCACGCACTTCACTTGAAAGCATCACATGGCGAGCGATCCTGATAGGACTCCTGTCGCTACCGCTCAATATCTACCTTGTCGTTCAGACAGAAACAGTATGGACAACACAATATCCCACCACAATGGCGATTCTCTTCAACGCCGTTTTTACGCTTTTCCTTGTCACAATCATCAACCTACCCCTAACACGCTACCTCCCAAAATGGCAACTCACGCAAGCAGAAATGTTGACGATATACCTCATGGTAACCCTGGCATGCGTCGTGTGCGGACACGATCTTTTACAGGCGACGATGTGCGTCTTGGGGCACGCAGCATGGTTTGCAACACCAGAAAACGAGTGGCAGTCCCTCTTTTTCCGATATATCCCGGACTGGATCGCTGTTCTGAATCGGCGTGCCTTAACCGGCTATTATGAAGGCACCTCAAACCTCTTTGAAATCGAGCATATCCGCGCATGGGCTACCCCTGTAATGGCATGGCTGGTTTTCTTCTCCGCGCTCGCGTTTTCCATGATAATGCTCAGTGTCATCCTCCGTAAACAGTGGATTGAACACGAAAAACTGAGTTATCCGATTATCCTACTCCCTTTTGAAATGACGAAAGGGGCGAGTTTCTATCGAAATCGGCTCCTCTGGATAGGCTTCGCGGTCGGATGTGGACTCGACCTACTCAACGGTATCAGTTTCCTCTATCCATTTGTACCGAGCATCCCTATCCGCTACGACATCGGGTTGATGTTCACTGAAAAACCGCTGAGTGCCATCGGATCAACACCTATTCACCTAAACCCTTACGCTATCGGTATCGGTTTCTTGATGCCGTTAGACCTATCACTCTCCTGCTGGCTGTTCTATCTTTTCTGGAAGGCACAACTGGTTTTCGGGGCAATGACTGGAATGAACCAGACACCCGGATACCCGCATATTGACATGCAATCGCTGGGTGCGTATTTTGGACTCTGTTTTTTCGCGCTCTGGATTACACACAAACATTTATGGCAGGTTATTCGTAATATCTTAGGTTTGAAAACAAATCTTGAAACGGTAAACGAACCGATTGGGTATCGCGGCGCAGTTGTTGGACTACTGCTGAGTATTGCAGTCGTTTTTGGGTTTTGTCTGAAGGCGGGGATGTCGTGGTGGGGGGTGCTTGGGTTCTTCAGTATCCATTTCATACTCGTTTTAGCGTTCACGCGGATGCGCGCTGAACTTGGCACACCGACGATGGATTTCTACCGTGCCGGTCCTGGGCTTTTCCTCACTTCAATTTTGGGATCCAGAAAAATTGGAGCACCGACATTGACAGGGTTCGCCTTCCTCTATGGGTTCACCCGTAACTACCGCTCGCAACCGATGCCGAATCAATTGGAGGGGTTTAAACTTGCGGATAAAGGGCGTATTAATACACGTCAACTCCTTTGGGTCATGTGGGGCGCGACGGTTATCGGACTCCTTATCGGGTTTATCGCGTTTCTACATGCGGGTTACCTGCATGGAAGTTTGGGAACATGGCGCGGACAAGAGGCTTTCAGCGACTTGCAACGTTGGTTGACGCTCCCTAACGATACAGACTGGAGCCGCCTCGGATTCTTCGGGTTCGGTATCTCGCTGACGCTTACGACGCTCTTTATGCGTTTGCGATTTATCTGGTGGCAGCTGCATCCACTCGCCTATCCGCTTGCGGGGAATTGGAACTTCGGCAGGCTCTGGTTTCCAGTCTTTTTGGCATGGTTGATAAAGTCTATACTGATTCGGCACGGTGGGATTGGCGCGTATCGCCGAACGCTGCCCCTCTTTTTCGGGACAATGCTCGGCGAATTTGTGATGGGAAGTATTTGGGCGATTTTAGGACTATTTCTCGGACAGCGGATGTATTCGTTCAAACACTGGTAAAATGGTTATCAGTTTGCCTCGCAGTGAGAGTTGTCAGTTTGAAAAAAGTGTTTAATTCGATGCCTTCTGTAAATGAATGTTTCCACCAGAGGTGCGCAGTTTCAGCAAGGGACCGCCGCCATTTATACTACCTTCCAACCTATTTTTCGGAGCCTTCCCTTGAATAACCGATTCCATTGCAAAATCCGTTGAGACGCGTCCACCGCTGGTTTTTGCTTCTAAGTCAACTGCAACATCTGGCATAAGTGTGCAGGTTATCGCACCGCCCGATGTGCGCAAACTACATTCACTCTGCGGTTGTGTTGCCAGAGCGGCTTGGATAGAGCCGCCTGAAGTTCGCGCTGTCACATTCCTGCCGATGCCTCCTAACCAGATACCACCTCCGGAAGTTCGGACATCTGTTCCGCCCTTACAGTCCACGACCTTGATGCTGCCCCCTGAAGTCCTACCTGAAATAAAACCCTGAATTGCACCAAAGCGGAGGCTGCCGCCTGAAGTTCGCACCTGAACATCGCCTGTGACATCAACTGCCTCAATACTACCACCGGATGTATGCCCCGACACTGTACCTGTAATGCTCTGAAAGTGCAAACTACCCCCCGAGGTCTTTACACGGACAGCACCAGTAAGATTGACCACGGAAATGTCACTGTTTAGGGTATTCAAATCAACATTATACTGTTGTGGGACCGTTATCAGAAAATGAATTTTCGCAAGATTAAACTGTTTCCGCCAATGCTCCCGATCGTGTTTGAAATCACCTCGAATATGGACATCGGAACCCTCTTGTTCAAACGCCAGTTCAAAATCTGCGAGCATTTTTTCAACAGCCTCAACCGATTTGGATTTTGATTCTTTCGTGATTACGACTTCAACGTTCTCGTGTTCAGCGGTTTGGATTTCAATTGCCCCGAACTCCGATAAAACAGTTAAACTCCCGCCGCTCTTGACACCATACGTTTTTTCAATCTTTTCCAAAATAGGTTCCTCCACTGCTATAGCGTAAGTGTTACTTTTAATGCTCAAAAGGACTTAGTTTGCTGCCTTTTCTGCCTTTTGCAAACGGATGCTTCCGGCAGAAGTGCGCAATTTTAGCAAGGGACCACCGCCGTTTATACTACCCTTTAACCTATTTTTAGGCACTTTTCCGTGTATGACCGAAGTCACTGGAAATTGTGTTGAAACGCGTCCTGCACTGGTTTCTGCATCTAAGTTAATAGCGATATCCGGTATGAGGGTAACAGTGATACTGCCCGCCGATGTGCGTAAATTACATTCACGCTTAGGTTGGTCTGTTAGAGAAGCTCGGATAGAACCGCTTGAGGTTCTCGCGTTTACAGTTCCGGCGAGGCTTTCCAACTTGATGCTGCCCGACGAAGTTTGTGCTTGAACATCACCGGCAACATCACCAATTTCAATACTGCCAGACGACGTTTTCACATCAACAGTGCTATCACAGGAGGTCAGCTTGACACTTCCAGCCGAGGTGCGTCCCCACACAGGACCTTTGATCCTACCAAGCCGCAAACTCCCAGCCGAGGTCTTTGCACGGACATCACCATCAAGGTCTGCTACCGAAATACTACCGTTTGAGGTATCCAAGTCGATGTTGTACTGCTGAGGCACTGTCACCTGAAAAAGAATTGTCAACTGACGCAGTTCTTTCCGCCAATGTTTACGTCCTTTTTTAAATTTCCCGTCAATACGAACATCGGAACCCTTGTGTTCAAAAGTTACTTCAAAATCCTCAACAGCCTCTTTTACCCGCGGATCCAACTTGAATTTTGATCCGTTTTGAACCTTACCGTTTATTATGACAACATTGCCTCTATTACTGTTACTCTGGATGACGACATTATTATTGACGACATTATTACCGACAATATTAACCACACCTGAACCAGCGGGACTGAAGATGATAGCAGCCTCAACCTTCTCCTGTTCAGCGGTTTGAATGTCAATTGCACCGAATTCCGATGCAACTGTTAGATTTCCGCCAGCCTTGACATTATATGTTTTCTCAATTTTTTTCAGGATATTGCCATCCGGGGTTAATGTGACGTCGGACGCAACTTGCGCGTTGGCATTAAAAGCCCAAGCACTGCTACAAAAAATTATCAGCACCGCGAGGGACTTTAATTTCATGAACCTCGCCATTGAATTCCTCCTACAACTTCTCGGATTTTGTTATGGCGTTAAAGGGAAGGCGCGACCTGCCTGGAAGTTCTAAACGCTATCCCAGACAGGCACACCTTAATTTATGTCCCATTATTTTGCTGTTGTGTTCGGATTTCTTGGAGTATCTCGACAACAGTCTCCATTTGTCCTTCAAGTTTGCCAATACGCTGTTCGACAGATGCCGCGTCCGCATCTTCGTCCGAGGTAACCTCAACGGTCTCGGCGGTATCAACATTATCTGCTTCTGTTTGCCCACTCCACATATCTTTGAGAAAGGAGGGCATGGATTGCCGGACAACCTCGCTGACATCTTTTAGTTCGTCACCAATGGTTTTTTTCATGTGATCGAAGTCAAAATCGTCAACGCATCCTTCTTTAACGTACGCTGCGACTTGGTGGCATGCGAAACAGATGTCGCCAAAAGTGGCATCTGTTTTGAGGGGTTCAAAGAGCCCATCGGGTACAGCTTCAAGATCCATTAGAAGGGTCAGAGCGTTGTTGAATTGTCGTGCGCACCGCTCCTCACCGTCAAAAAGGTGCTCTGAAGAAATTACTGAAGTTTCAACAATACGTGCTGTGGTTTCCAACAGCCGTAGGATTCGGCGAATTTCTTTTTGGGATTCATGTTCGTTAGACATGATTGTCTCCTTTTTAGGTCGATTTGCTTATATAGAGACCCTCAAGGCTGAAAAGGATAGTTAAAAATTCAAACTGCCCTATTTTCGTTTCAAATACGCAGAGAATAAAAGTGAACAGAAACGCCCAGATTTGCCTATCGGGTTCGTCTATATAGAGTCATCTCCGACTGAAAGGATAGTAGAAAAAAATAATTAGGCTTGCTAACCGCTGGGACCGAGACATCAAGCCGTTTCCGACTTCAGTTCGGCGACGTTCCGGCGGATCTTGATAACTGCCTTAATAATGTCCTCCATAGCCTCTTCGCTCGCCATAAGGACGTTTTGGCTTAGAGAAAGACCTGTTTGACATATTTTTTCAGTCTCAGGACACTGCACATCATCAAAATTGAGATTCTGACCGAAAAGATTAGAGGCGAGGAAGTTGGCGCGATACATAGGGGTGGAATACCAATATCCCATAGGTATGCCCTCTGCACGCATCGCACGGAGGAAAGTCTCGCGTGAGATGCCTTCAAACTCTTCGGAATCAAAGATCGCCTTGTAGCCGTGGCATCCACCACGCGTCGCGCGCGGATCCAATGGCGTGACTTTAATACCCGGAACCTCGCCAAGCCAACCGTCTAACCAGCGCATGTTCTTGTGTCGGTGATTGGTTTCAGCCTCAAGTCGGGTTAAACGAGAGAGGAGGAGACCGGCTTGCCATTCTGTCATACGGAAGTTGCCACCGAAGGGTTCTGCGTCTCCGAATTCAGCATCAGGCAGCGTGCGACCACAGTTATGCAGTGCATAAGCCCGTTCATAGAGTTCCCGATCGTTCATCAAGACAATGCCACCCTCGCCAGCGCAAAGGTTTTTCGAGGACTGGAAACTGAAGCACCCGAAATGCCCCCAACTACCAACACCGCGTCCGCGCCACTCCGCACCGTGGGCCTGCGCGCAATCCTCCACAATCTTGAGATTATGGCGGTTCGCAAGGTCAACAAGTGCGTCTAAATCTGCGGGATATCCTGCGATATGGACCGGCAAAATGACTTTCGTCTTTTCAGTGATCGCGGCTTCTACCTTGGAAACATCCAATAGAAAACTATCCGGTGCAGTATCGACAAAGACAGGCACGGCATGCGTCATCAGAATCGCAACGACTGTTGCTTGAAAGGTATAGGAGGTCGTGATAACTTCGTCGCCGGGACAAACGCCCGCCGCTTTCAGGGCGATATAGAGTGCCGAGGTGCCGCTATTGACGCAAACGCCGTAGTTCGCACCTTGGAATTCAGCGAACTGTTGCGCAAATCCTGGAACTTTCGGTCCACCAACACCCCATTGCTTACTGTTATAGATAGTTTCAAATGCTTCAAGATCCGCCGCGTCGAGTGTGGGCCACGCCGGAAAACCGTCAGTTCGGACAGGTTCGCCGCCGTTTATTGCCAAAGTTGCCATCTTCTCATCCCCCTTTGACTTCTAAGGTAATTTCTCTACATAATCCCGTAAATCTGTGAACTTCGCCCTATTAATTACATCTTGTACCTGACGCGCTAAAGCCCCTGATTCTACTTTAGCGATTAATGTGTTCAGGACCTCTCGCGCTTTTCTTTCTAATTCAGTGTCAATTGCGCCATTTTGAATGGCTTCCGCAAATTCGTCCTCATCCTGAATTTCATAAGTGCCGTCTGGATTTACCCAGAGATCCAAAAACAGATCGGTTATTTCAAAACACTCAAGTTTTCCTGCCGCATTTACGCGCCGCTTGACGGGTTTCAGAACATCACAATAATAGCCTGTCCACTCATTATCCAGATTATAAACTTTGCCGACATCATACCAAAGCCCTGTAAACACAAACCAGATTGCAGCAAAGTCATCCCCTAAAACTGTCTCGCCGTTTTGAATTATCGGTGAGGACGGTTTAACCCGTTGAGACGTGACAACCACATCGTCGTCGAGATAAAGCAATTCCTGTTGGAAGTGATTCACCCGGTCCGGGGGTCTTTTATAGGTGAGTGTTACAGTTTCCATTTCTCTAACTTTCCTTGCGGTTCGATCAGGTGGATTGGAGTTTGAAACTTTCTCTCCGTATACCCGCTTTCCATTTCATTCCAAGCTGCGCGCTTTTTAATTTAGGACTGATGTGCCACAATTGCTTCACGGAAGGCTTTAATATGCTTCGGTGTTGTGCCACAACAGCCACCTATCAGGTACGCTCCGGCTTCAATGAGTGCGGGAACGTGGCTTGCCATCTCCGCTGGTGTTTGTGTATAGACAGTGTTATGATTTTCGTCGAGCTTCGGCATGCCGGCATTTGGATATGCCATCATCCATTTCCCGTTGACTCCCGTTTCAGCGAGTGCCGTATTGATTTGCTGGATACCCGCAATCGCATAAGGCATCCCTGTATGTTCATCGCGTCTGGATTCAGCACCACAGTTTACACCAATGATACTCACAGCATCTAACAGTGAACCGCCGTCTGAAAGTCCGTTGTTTATGAGAATCTCAAGCAGATCCGCAGGGGAATTTCCCCAATCTGTCCGATAAATAACATTACCTGTCCGCCGTTCCTTCGTCCATTTGTACGTCAAATTCACCGCAACAGGGATTCCTGTCTCACGTGCGACATCTACAGCCATTGCTGCCTCTTTTGCGGAAAACATCGTCTCAAGACAGAGAAAATCCACACCCTCTTCTACGAGTGTATGGATCACCAATTTATGTGCCTCTCTCGCGTCATCATTTGGAATCCCGAAAGTTGTATCCCCGCTATCGGCTTCAATCGCACCGGGAGAGGGGCCGACGGAACCTGCGATATATACATTTTTTCCGCTCTGCTCTACAGCCATTTTTGCGTGTTGGACAGCAAGGCGTGTCAGACGTTGCGCACCCGCTGTGTCTTGCCCCGCCATTTCTAAGTGAAGTGGTGATGCGACAAACGTATTTGTTCCAATCGCCTCAGCACCTGCGTTGATGTAATCTGAATGGATGTCAACAACCGTAGCAGGATGCAATTCATTGGCGAGTGCGCTGTTCGCGAGTTCTATACCGCGAGCAAACATCTGCGAACCGAACCCGCCATCGTATAAAATCGGTTCATCAACTTTTAAGCGTTCTTGAAAATTTTTAACTATTGGGTTTTCGCGCATTTTTTTCCTTCGTCTCAATGGTTGCCAGTTGTCAGTTCGCTTCGCTTTCAGTTGTCAGATTTAGAGTCGTCAGTTATCAGTTCGGAAACCTGTTGTATCGGGTACAAACCTTGTTACTGCCACAAGACAGTAACTGACAACTGACCACTGAAAGGATTTTCGTAGAAAATCCGAACCGATAACCACTATACCATCGGTTTAAATTGACAACCTTCCACGAATATATCAAAGAAATCGGGTGTGGTTTCCAATTCAATGTGTTCAATATTGCTGACAAATGCTTCAACACTTACGCGTTTTTTTTCGGAGAGGAGGACAGCCGTCGCGCCTGCTACTGCTGCGTTGCCGATTTTGACTACATTTTCTTCTGGAACAGGTGCGAGGAATCCGATTTCAATTGCATCCTGTAAGTTAACATAATTGGCAAAACCGCCTGCCAAAAAGAGTTTTGTGATGTTTTCAGGCGCGCAACCGAAATGTCGCAGGACAATATACTGTCCGCAGTAATTGGCTGCCTTTGCTTGCGCAAGATTACTTGCATCCTCGCGTGAGAAGGTAATACCGTGTTCCGGCAAAAGCGGTATAATACGTTGCTTCCTTTCTGCAAAAACGCCTTTCGGACTCATCTGGTCGTTCCGTCGCAACTCCGCAAGGAGTGAAATCAGTCCAGAACCGCATAAGCCTTGCGGTGTCTCTGCATCAATCGTCTTATAACTGAATTCGCTGCCATTCCATCTCACAGACTCAATCGCCCCTGGGTAAGCAGGCATCCCGTATTCAATACCGCCGCCTTCAAATGCGGGGCCAGCAGGACACGATGCAGCTACCATCCGATTTGCATTTCCGACGACCACCTCTGTATTAGTCCCGACATCAACCAACATGATGACTTCATCCTGTGAGGCGATGTCAACTGCGATTAAATCCGCGGCGACATCTGCACCGACATGGCTGGCAATCAACGGTAGGCTGTACACCATCGCTTTCGGATTCGCACGAATGCCTAAGCGGCGCGTCTTTTCCGTAAGCGAAGTGGTTGAACGGATGCCGTCCCGATATTCATGCTCAATCAGGGATTTATACGGTTTTTGTCCGATGCTCTGGACATCCTGCTTGAAGAAAATATCGCGCATTGTTGTGTTCCCGACAACGACGATTTCATAAATTTCCTGTCGGACGAAGTTGTGTCGCTCACACATCTCCATGATCTCACTGTTTAGTGCGGCGATAAGCGAGCGGCGCAGTTCACCCTGAAATTCGCCGTCATAACTGATGCGGTTCATGATATCGCTGCCCCCGAAACGCTGTGGGTTTTCAAAGGAACTGACAGAAACCGTCTCTCCGTTCTCTAAATCCACCAAATTCGCTACTACCGTTGTTGTCCCGATGTCTATGGCTAACCCGTAGAGATGTCCTCGGTAACGATCAACAGGTTCCTTGTTATAGTAAACAGTTCCGTCTTGATGCGTAACTCGCGGGCTGAGTTCCAGTGCTGCATCGTCATTTGTAACCGTATGTGTTAGGATCTTCGGTGTGCGCCGGAGCGGCGTAAACTCAATGTCTTCATCAACATCAAGAACGACCGCTTGGCAGGCGAGGCGGTAGTTGTCTCGAAGGAAGGCTTCGGCTTCATTAGGGGGTTGGAGACTGTCCATTCCGCGTTTAATCTCAACGATGCATTCGTGGCACTGCCCGGTTCGGAAGCAAGAGGTCGGTACTTGGACGGTTAAATCATCAGCATAGTCAAAAACGGTTTTTCCGGGAGTGAGTTGATAAACCTTTCCGTCGCATGTGATCGTGCCTTGTGATTCCGATGTCCCATCAGGGGCGTCAGTTTCCCAAGCACTGCGATAATCTAATTTATCATCTCCGACACAGAGAAGACCTGTCCCTTCATCAATTTTCCGCTGGTTTCGGCAGCCGAACTTCGCCGTGCAGTGGTCAAATCGGTTTTTGTACGGGCACCGATAAGTTGCCTGTTCATCGGCGTGAACAACCAACCCTTCAAAGATCTGTGTAATTTTATTGAGGCGTTTCTCATACTCCGCTTTATCTATTTTTTTCATGTTTATTGGTTATCAGTTATCAGTTTTCGGTCTTCAGTTAAAGAAAGGTACGGTTTAACCAAAACCTTTTTAATTCGACAACCCTTAAAACCGATAACCGTTCCCCTTACCACTCCTCAGGTTCTTCAAGAAGAAACTGTTTGGCTAAGGCGACACAGGCGAGGGCATCTTTCCCGTATCCATCAGCCCCCATGTCGTCTGCGAATGTCTGCGTGACTGGCGCGCCACCTACCATAATTTTTACCTCTTCCCGCAGGTCCTCGTCAATGAAGGCATCAATTGTTTTTCCCATGTTCGGCATTGTTGTCGTCAGGAGTGCTGACATCCCCAAAATTGGTGCCTCATATTCCTCAACGGCTTCAATGAATTCATCTTCAGAAGTATCGACACCCAAATCATGTACCACGAAACCTGCGCCGCGTAACATCATAATGCAAAGATTCTTGCCGATGTCGTGCAGGTCGCCTTTGACGGTTCCCATAATCACTGTGCCGATCGGTTCAATGCCTGATTCGGAGAGGATCGGTTCAATATATGCCATCCCTGCTTTCATTGCGCGCGCGCATGCAAGGACTTCTGGCACAAAGATGAAGTTCTCTCTGAATTTGATGCCGACGATGCCCATCCCAGCGATGAGTCCATCATCCATAATTTCTAACGCTTCTGTGCCATCTTCCAGAGCTGCTTCGGTCAATTCATCGACAGTGTGATGGTCGCCGTCAATCAGTGCAGCAGCGATGTTTTGCATAGCAGGGGTCGCTTGCGCGAACGTGTCAATGGCAAGGGCTATTTCATCTGGTTCTTCCAAGAATTCTTCAATTTCTTCTCGGATAAATTCATTTGCGATGTCATTAATAGATGCCACGAATTTTGAATCCCTCCTCAATCTTCAAAGGGATATAATACCACACACTCGGAAAAAAGACAAATGAATTTCACGTCCAACCAGAGGCATTCCGTTGTCAGTTATCGAATTATCACAGGACTTAGACAAATTTGGTAGGCGCGCTTTGGGAGCGCGCCATCTGAGAAAGGTTGCTAACGCATTGCGTCAGTGCTATCTATTTGCTTTTTCGGTACGCTTCCAAGAGGGCGTTAATCTTATCAAGGAATTCCTGGGAGTAAATCTCACCAACGAGGGCGTTGTGGGTTTCCGCTGCGATGGTGTCCCACGCTTCTCGCGAGTCTCCCTCAAATTCAACCACCTGAATGCCCGCCTTCTTTTGGAGTGCCTCAAGTGCCCTGTCATTGTCTTTGCGAATATTCTGAATGAGATCACTCTGATACGCGTCGGCGGTTTCACGTAAAACCTGCTGCTGTTCCGCGGTCAGCTGATCAAATTTCTCCTTCGTTATAACTGTTGCCCCAACCCCAACATTGACAGGAAGGTCCGTCATGTATTTGAACTTATCATACCATTGGAGTGCGACAGTGACATAAGGAGACGCCGCTAAGGTGTTGAGCTGCCCCGAGTAGAGCGAAGATAAGACCTGTGTTACTTCTCTCGGTACAGTTGCGATCTCGGCGTTTTTGTAGAATGTGAGGGCAATTTTGTCCGTCGGACGCGCCCACATCTTGACGCTTGGGGACTGAAGATCGGCGATAGTGCGGATGGGTTGATTGCTGAATAGATAATAGTATCCGATGTCCCCCATACCGAGCAGGATATACCCGGCATCCATAAAAGCCTTGTCAAGATCTTCTCGGAGGTAGTCCCGAACGTAATCAAGCTCCTCGTAGGTTTTGAACAGCCGAGGCAGTTGAAAGATTAAGACCTCTTCTTGTATCTCACCGAGTCCAGTGGCAGTCATAGCACCTGCGTGAAGCAGCCCGGCTCGCATCTTACGGATAACATCAAGTTCGTCTCCTTGGACACCGTTTGGATAGATACGGAGTTGGAGTTCACCACCTGTTTTGGAGCGAATTTCTTTTCCCATCGCCTCAAAATTATTCATCCATGTTGAACCTTTCGGTGCGAGCGTCGCGAACTTAACGGATTCCGCTGCAAGATGCGTTATTGGTAAACATAACATTCCTAAAATCAATAGAAACACGCATGCGAATTTAGCAGTGTTTGCTTTATAAGTGGACTTCATTTTTATCATCATTCAGAGTCTCCTTCCTCTATGTCTGGATCGAAAAGCATATCAGCTTGATCAAGCCAGCGTTTGGCGCGCGATTTTGCGAGCGATGTGGCAGCCTCTTCCCCCGGATAAATATCTTGCGGGGCATCAATGACCTCTTGTAACGCTTGCTTGTAGAGTTTCACGTCCTGTTTAGGATAGGCATAGTATCGTGCGAGATAGAATTTGCTCATCAGGAACTTGCCGTCATTAAGTTTATCGACATGCTCAATGTGTTCCTTCGCTTTCTCTGGATCACCGCCGATTGATGGTGATCGGTCACCGTAATAGACAGCATAGAAAAGGTGGGCACTCCCGAAGTAGAAGGTTTCGTCCAATTCAAGCACACGACGCATCATTAACTCGACGCGAACAAGGTCAATAACTTGCATCGGGTCATCTTTCTGTAGGCTGATCCCACGTCCCATAGCGTAAGCAGCCCAAAAGAGGGGTTCAACCTGTTTTTCCTTCAGTTTCTGGAGTGCCTTTTCAAATACGGGGATTTCAACAGTTCTGGGTTGCTCAAAGGTTTTATCGGATTTCGAGAGTGCCTTAAAGGCGTATTCTTCAGCCCGGACATAGTGTGCAATTGCTTGTGAACGCATTTCAGCTGCTGTTTCGGAATCTCCAGCGATTTCTGCTTCTTCCATCTTATCTTCCAAAAAACCGCTGTAAGATGAATGTGCGCGTGCGGTCTTGACAATGAGTCCGGTATTCCCAGTCTTAGCCAAACGCTCAAGGGTTCCGAGATTTTTGGCGAGAGTGGATTCTACGACAACTAAATTGCCCTCTTTTTGAATCCTGGATAGCTTGGCAAGACCACAGCCACCTAAAAATATGGGTAAGAGCAGCAACAACAACGTTTGGATTCTAAAATATTTATGTATCATGATGAATATCCCTTATGGTTGAGTTGTGAGTGGCATTTATCCACAACTTTTGGTTTAATGGTAAAGGAAAAGTGGAATGTTCCATTATAAAATTCCTCCTCCACAGTTTTGCCTGCGCGCTTATAGAGCAAAACCTGAAAATTGACATTATACAGCGCGCTGATAGAACTTTATTGTGATACGTTACACAATAATTTTTTCGGCTTGCGTGTTATGCCGAGAAGGGCAGTTGTACGACTGTAGCATCAACTTGCCCATTTGATGTCTCAATCTGAACACGACTGCCTGCTTCCGTAACCGCGATCCGAACGTACCCCAAGGCGATTTGTTTTCCGAGTGTTGGCGCGAAAGTCGTACTCGTAATCCAACCGACCTCTTTTTCGCTGTTGAAGACCCGCGCCCCTGGGCGAAGTTCGCAGCCATCTTCGGCTATTGGGTTGTCGTCGATTTCAATACCACGTAGCAGGCGATTCGGATGTCCCCGATATTTCATCCGTGCGACAATCTCTTGTCCGATATAACATCCCTTCTCAAAGTCGATGGCGTGTTCTAATTCCGCTTCGAGAGGGATAACAGCATCGGTTAATTCTGTTCCATATCTGGGGATACCCGCCTCAATTCGCAGTGACTCAAGCGCATTCCAGCCGATAGGTTGCACGTTAAATTGTGATCCTTCAGTCATCAACGCTTCCCAAAGTGATGCCAACGCCTCGGCAGTGGTATGAAGCATGTAGCCGACTTCGCCAGTAGTATCTGTCCTTACACTGATGATCGGGTGTTTAAAACGTTCATCTACTTCACGAACACAGTTGTGGCGTTCTGGCAAAGCAGCGACATCGCTCACGCCCAGGACAGATTGCACAAGTTCGGACGATTTAGGACCGTGGACAGCAATCGCGCCAGTTTCAGCGGTTAAATCAGAGAGTTCAACATCATCAGCGATGATGTACTTGTCTAATTCACCGAAGAGATTTTCTGCGGTCTCAGGGGCGGTGTCAATAATGATTGCGTCTTCAAGGACATAGATATTTAAATCGGCGATGATTTTGCCGCGGTGGGTTAAGAGCGTGGCGTATGTGCCTTGTCCTGCTGAAAGCCCTTCAATATCATTGGAGATGATGCGGTGTAGAAATTTAGCGCGATCATCACCAGTTAATTGATGCCTGTTTCGGTAAGATAGATCAACAATACCGACACTATTTCGTACGGCGTGATGTTCGGAAACAGCATCGGTGAACTGGACAGCAATATTCCAACCTTGATGCTTTTCTGCAAAAGTCGCGCCGAGCTGCTCATGAATGTAATAAAGTGATGTTGTTTTCATAGATATCAGTTTGCCTCGCAGTGAGAGTACGGTTTTCAGTGGTTACCAGTTACCAGTTGCCAGTTACCAGATGTGTCCTTTCTGGCAACTGGTAACTGGACACTGGCAACTTCTTTACTGATAACCGGTAACCGACAACTATTCTCCTAAAAGATACGGTCCAAGCGTAAAATAACTCCCGGATTTCTTAACGAAAAAGACGAATCGAGTGGTTCTGCAACTTCAATAGCGACGCTCCACGGTGCCATGGTGCCAAACGGGTCTATGAAAACGGAACATCCAACACCAATTGCGGTTTTAATCCGTTCTGTGAAAGTCTCAAAATTGGAAAAAGGTGCGTCATTGTGCCACCAAATGCTGCCTGCGTCCAAGAAGCAGCTGAGTGTCCATCCAAGTGTGACATCAGGATCTCTACGGATTGTCTCTTTGATGAATCTATACTCAAGATTCAGCAGAAGGCGATTATCTCCAGCGTACCTGTTGAAATGATAACCACGCAGGGTGGAACCGCCTCCAAGGTGAAGAAGGCGTTGCCTGGGCAAGGGGTCATCGGAAAAATCACCCGCAATCCGAACGTTCAGGTTATGTGGACCGATCAGCGGTGTATAGCGTGCTATTTCAAATCGGTAGAAATTGAAGTTGTAATCACCGCCGAAACGTTGCCCTGTCATTTCGACCGCGAACTGTGCACGCCACCCGCGCCGAGTTCGTTCATTGGCAAAAAACAGCGTGTGGAAATCTCGTGTGACTGCTGATCTATGGTCCCGGGTATCAAATGCAAAAACGAGAGAGAGGTTTCTCAATTGTCCACGATCAATCCGAGAATTACCACGCTTGATTTGGTTCCGGTTTAAGTAGCTCCAATCCGTTGATTTGGAGAGGTTATCGTGTTTTTCTCCTGTGAATTCCAGCCTAAGAAAACTCCATTCAGTGGGCGCGTAGATTATCCATCCTTGGGTTCCCCAACGTTCATAATAATCTTGAAAGGCGAGACCGTAATAGGCGGCGCCCAAGGTAGCATCACCCTGATTTAAGTAGGTATTAGAACTGACATCAGTGAGTTTATAGAAACTCGCGCCAAATTTAAGGGGTTGTCTCTTGAAGAACCCTTTTTCGATACCGGCGTGATAGTTCCATATTTTGCTTGAAAATCCATAACTGACTGACCCGAAGACCTGCTCTTTGCCTGTCAGGCGAGTTGCGAGTGTTCCACCTGCTCCGAGCATCAGCCCGTGAACACGATTGAATTGAAGAATTGGAAAGCCTCCGGGTTGAGCGAAGGGTTGTTCTTCAATCTCAATAATCATGATATTTTTGCCACCCTCGCGTTGGACACGCCAATCTCGGACAGATTTAAAGTGCTCACTGTTTTCGCGGAGTTCCTTGACCATGCGGTTAATCTTTGACTGGGCAAGGGTATGGCGGTAAATATCGGGTGTTTGTGAACTTTGTTTTTCACCAATGTCTTCAGTCTTTAGGTTAAGAGCCGACAGCAGTTCTGCCCGCGAGATACGAGCGTTTCCGGTGAAACGAATTTCGTGTAACGTGCCTTCGTTAATAGTGAATTCAAGGGCATCGTTAGCTAATTGATGTGTAACGGTTGCGAATTCATATCCACGGTTTGAATAGAAATCGGCGATTAGCTGCTGTTTGCGTCTCGCGGCTTCGACAGCAACGTAGCCGGGTTTCAACTGAAACCATTCCTGGATGAAATGGGTCGGAAAACTTCTATTTCCGTCAATCCTAACCAATCGGGCAAGTCCTACAGGGGCTTCTGTAACTTGGATATGCACACTGACAGCTGGAAAAACCCCGGGTTCTCCAGGTGTGAGATGCGCTTGTCTTGTCTCCAAACGTGCGTCCTGAAACCAGTCATGATCTCGCAATTCCGCTATTAGCCATGAAAGCTGCGAACCTGTGATAATATCCTCAGGCTGAATAGGAAGATGATGCTGGATAATCGCAGTTGGAATTGAAGTATTACCTTCAATTTCGATTGCTGTAATCCGAAATTTCTCCTCGGATGCGAAGGTTTCTAAGGAAGTCAGTGGTGCCTTTACAAAGTCCAATACACCCATCGCTGGTGCAGAGCGTTCAGAAAGTATGCCCATATACTGATGCGGTGCGTGGGACCACCAGGGATGTTCGCTATCATAAGTTGGTAGCCAATAGCTATATTCTCTCTGTGTGGTAGGTACAAGGTCTTCCATATTTCCGGCGTTGCTGTATGCTTTACGGTGGATGTTAAAAAACCATCTGTTTTCAAAGGCAGGTTTGTTTTTCAAGTCTGATTTAGAAGGTTTTTCCAATATTTCACGCGGGAGCGCAACTTCAATGCTCCAAAAGGTGGTGTTAATTTGGGTGGCGACTTTTGCATCTGAATTCCATTTGCTATCGGCATCAAACGCTGTCTGCAAAGTCTTCCGATCCAAAGTAAGTTGGACATCGTGGGGGGCAAATTGGAAATTAGGGGCACCTGGGACGTTAACTTTCTGATCAAAGAACGCGCCAATCGGGTTGATAACAAAGTGGTAGTAAATGTCGGTTTGAAGGTTGGAATCAATCAAGATTTCAATACACTCGTCTTCCCAAATAGGCGAATCAAGCTGTGTCTGTGAGATATGCGGAAGCTGCGATTCAGCGACGTAGGCTTTTACGCCGATATATAGATTCTCAGCGTCCCACATCAGAAGCGTTTCAGTAGGATTCTGTGGTTCACCAGCACCATCTGCGTTCTGAAACGGTGAAAGTGCCGCTGCCTTCTGCCACACTGTCTCAAATAAATTGCCATCAACGACGGGGGGTTGTGCTATCTCCGGTACAGGTTGGGTAGAGTCTTCAAACGGATCCGACACAGTATCCACGGGTGTATCTTCGTCATTCGGTGAACTTGATAGCAGCGAAATTGCATGGGTCGCTTTTAAACGAAATAGGGGCCCCCCACCGTTGATAAGCGTTAGCGATGTCTCATCATCAATTTGGGCAGGAAGGTTGATAACAATCTGCTGCTTTTCGCTCTCAAGTTCAACATCAACAGCATAATTTTTAGGTAAATCTAATCGGATATTGCCCCCTTGGGCAGTCACATCCATCGGTGCCGCAACAGGGTCAAGTATAGTCAAAACGATTGAGCCGTCTTGTGTCTCCAGTTTATTCTGCCCTTGCGTTAGCAAAATTTTCCCATCAATGCGTCCCTTTTTTAGCGTGACATTGTAGGTACCCAAGGTCTCATCTAACTGGACGTTCCCTGTTTCTGCCGCAATTTTTATCTTGCCTCGGATATGTTTGAGGTGTATATCTCCTGTCTTTGCTTGGACTTTAACAGAAACATCTGCAGGCGTTTTAATCGTACATTTCAACTGGAGTTGTCCTTGGAGCGTGGTGTGCAGATCCCTGATACTGGGAAACGGGTTAGGTTTTTCGTCAGTCGTATCCATTTCTGGCAACTTTATCTGCAACTGCAGTATACCGCTGTTCTGTGTTCCTATTAAGGAGATGTTCTCCAAATAGTTCCGAATTAGCACATCATGTGCTGTTTTTGTGGCTTGTGTCTGTTTTTCAAGGGTGACGCTGATGCCTTCGCCCTCCGCGGCAATCATTTCAATGTCCGCTGGTATGTCTAAATTGAGTTCTATTTGGTAAATATCTTCAAAACTGAAGTTTTCTACAGACGTTGCCGCTAATATTGAAGTTTGTTCTTGCGTCGGAATAGATTCATCGGATGCCTTTTCGGGATCCCCCGCGCCTGCGGGTAAGACAAATAAGTTCAGGACGCACATAAAACAAAAAAATAGATATAAAGGCGATAGGATTGTACGATACATGGGTAATATTTTCAGGAAAATTCGTTTTAATTCGGAATGCGTGGCATTGCAACATCGGATTGAAGACTATATCTACGGAATTGCTTGACATATTTTAAATAATACTTTATACTTATTAGAAAAGTCAAGCAGTTTTTTCGTACCCTTTACCCTTATAGGAGCGTTTTATTATTCAAAGTGATTACCATAAAATGAAAAGGTAGAGCGAATGCTGCGTATAGGAGAAAGTAGATGCGCGAATCATTTGAAGGAGTGACAGAATACTGTTTCTCTTTCGGTCCATGGAACATACACGAGGGAACAGACCCTTTTGGTCCCCCTGTTCGGGAATCGTTTAGTTTTGATGAGAAGGTTAGTTTCTATCGCGATCTCGGTTTCGTTGGCATTCAATTTCATGATGATGACATTGTACCTGATATTGATGAAAAGACCCATGCCCAATTAATAGCACAGACAAAAACCGTTAAAAAACAATTGGACGATCACGGTTTAACACCGGAAGTGGTTGCCCCGCGTCTGTGGGAATCGCCCCAGACAATTGACGGGGCTTACACGTCGAATTCTGCCAAAGAGCGAAAGTACGCGCTGGAACGTTCAAAACGGTGTGTGGATATTGCCAATGAAATTGGGTGTAAAAACCTTGTGTTGTGGCTTGCCCGCGAAGGCACCTATATCCGAGAAACAAAATCGTCTGCGGACGCGGTTGGCCAGATTCTGGATGCCATCAACGCGTTACTTGAATACGACGCGGAAATCCGCATTCTGATTGAACCGAAACCGAATGAACCGATGGACATTGCCTATATTCCGACGATTGGACACGCCATCGGGTTGGCGTATGCGAGCGATGTGCCGGAACGGGTTGGTGGATTAATTGAAAGCGCACATGCTATTCTGGCAGGGTTAGAACCATCTGACGAAATGGGATACGCGCTGCATCATAAGAAACTTTGGAGCGTACACCTTAACGACCAGAACGGACTTAAATTCGACCAGGATAAGGCGTTCGGGTCTGTCAATTTGCGACGGGCATTTAATCAAGTCCGGGTCCTTGAAGAGAACGGATACGGCAGAAACGGTGAATTCATTGGATTGGATGTGAAAGTCATGCGAACACAACCGCGCGACATCTCAACCAAACATCTATTGAGCAGCCGAAGAACCTTCCTTAACCTACTTGAGAAAGTACGGACGTATGATAAAAAAGTTGAACAGGAGTTTATCGCAGCGCGAGACTATGAAGGCTTGGATTTCTATATTCTTGAACACCTGATCGGTGTGTAGTATCTATTGTAGACGCGCCGTTGCGACGTATGCACAGCGCGTCAACTCAACGGAGAGTCATAAGGCGGCAGAGGACAAAAACAGACATGACAACGGATAAGAGCCCTCTACACGAGGCGGATGGACTTCGCTATCAAGCAGTGATGCTTGTCGGTCCCCCCGGTGTTGGTAAGGGAACACAAGGCAAGATGCTGGCACAAATTCCGGGTATCTTCCATGTTTCCAGCGGGGATATGTTCCGAGAACTTGATACCAATTCCAAATGTGGGCAGATTTTCCAGCAATGCGCTGGCATCGGTAAGTTAGTCCCAGACGACATTACAATCAAAATTTGGCAGGACTACATGGAGACGAAGGTGCGTGATGGACTTTACACGCCAGAACGCGATCTGCTCATCCTCGACGGCATTCCACGGAACATCACACAAGCTGCATTAATAAAACCGTATACCACGATCTTTAAAGTCATCTTTATGGTCTGCGAAGACCGAGAGGTGATGTTTAAGCGGATTCGCGGGCGCTCACTGAAGGAAAACCGGATTGACGATTCCGAGGAAGTCGTCGTTCGATACCGCTGGGATCTATACAAATGGGAAACTGAACCACTGATTGACCACTATCCGCAAGAACTCATTCGGATTATTGATGCTGATAACGTCGCAGCGGATGTGCTTCATCAGATTCTATCAACAATCGTACCTATTCAGAAGAAATATTTCAAACCACCGTTGATGTAAATGTCGCACAGATTACATCAAAGTTTTCGGACTGGAAATCTTACACTTTAGTGGCGACGGCGATAAAGCAAGATTTCAGGATGCGCGAGGGCACGCATCGGGAACGGGGCACCGGTATCGGATATTCGGATGCCAAGGAATTCTGGTGTACACCGGAAGGTTTTGCGCAATTCATACGGGCTGTCTTCCGCCAAGATTCGCGTATAGAACGCCACTGTCTCTTCCAATTCAATCTCGCCAATCGGGTACCAATCTTCATCTTGATAGCCTTGAGGATGCAGTTGATATTTTTGGAACACCTCAAGGTCCGGCATGACGATAAGTACCCATTCTGCTTCTTGATCTACCACCTCTAAATCTAAATCGGGTAAAAGCCAGTTGAATATGGTTACTGGTGCACTCACAATAACTTCCTCCGGTGGAATATGCGCGGATATCCATTCGGATGCTGCAATTCGGGTCGGTTGTGCAAGCATCACAGCGGCAAAAGCGGCAGTATAAACGAACGAATAAGCCACAACGATACCAACCACGACACCATATCCCCATTTTCCAAATATATTGTGCCTCCTGGGTCTTTCTTCTACAAGATGCGGCGAACCGCTGTATGCGAACTTGGAAAGACGCTCTACAACACTCGGGACGCGTGCGACTGCGATAGCAGCAAGGACCATGAGTGCAGGATAAAGTATCAGTAGATGACGAATGAACTTGACCTTGTGTATCCCAATAAATAGTAGATACGGAATAACAAAAGCAAGTAGAAGTGTTTCCAATATAGGAGCACCGCCAGTTTTGCCCTTAAGCGAAATAATTGCACGCAGTGTCCCAAAAGCGACGAGGAGTGCGAGTGGCAACCCCATCCCCCATTTCAAAAGTACCCATAGATAGACAAACCGTTGTAACAACCCCGCTTCTGCTGTGGAAATGAGACCGAAGTGCCCTCGGTGGTAGTGCGTAGTTTCATACCAGAAATCCTCAAAGAAGAGATTCCACGTTGGCGAAATCAGATCGATGAGCCAATAAGGACAGAGGAACGTAAAGGTTAAGATTGAAATACCAATGACTGTTGCGAGTCTTCTGTAAAAATGCTCACTCCGGATAAAAATAAACAGGGAAAGACAGGCGAAAATGGTCGTAAATTTGACTGCGCAACCGACTCCAGCAATGATACCGAGCCACACTGCCGTCGGGAATGTGAATATCGCTGAAGAAACGCGCGCACGCACGACACGCCAGAGAAAAAGCGTCACGCAGAAGGTTGCGGGAATGTCAACAAGTGCGAAACGCAATTCGTTAGTGGCATGCAACATAGAGACTGCAAGCAGCCCTGCGGCAATTTGTCCCACGCGTCTGTTCTCCGCGTGTTTTCCAATAGAATAGGTGAACCAGAGTGTGGCAGCGGATAAGAGGGTATTGATACAGCGCGCCAATAGGATGACGCGGGCTTCCGTTAGATGCCAACCGCCGATTGAGAGCAATTTGCCTACCGCAGCAACGATATAAAACCACGCCGTTCCGGGCCAGTTGTAGGTTTGTGGTGGTGCTGTGAAGTGAATGAGGTTCAGCACATCTTGTGCAATAATCACCTCACGTGGATCGGGTGTATCGGGTAATCCAACGTTTAGACCGACGATCCGCAAACCGAAACCGCTGATGAGGATCGCGGCTATAACAAAGTTGTCGGGTGAACTAAAACAGTTTTTTACCGCGAGAAGCCATCTCATGCTTGGAGAAACTCCAGTTTTTCAAAGACATTCCGCCAACGCAGTACATGGTTTTCACGGACATAAACTGGAACAAAACCGAGATTGAGATAATTTTTGATTGCGGGTAGGCGAAAATCGTCGGTGTCCAACATCACGGACGACACGTGCTGCGCTTTAAAATAGTGAAGGAGAAACACTGTTAGCCACTTTCCGAGCTTATGTCCAGTGTGTTCTGGCAGCACAGCGAGCATATCAATGTAACCGATCGGTTTACCACGGAGGTGCCTATTCCAAGCGCATGCTGTGCCGATAGGTGTGTCCTTGTGGATAACAAAGCAGAGACCGTTCGGATCAAAGTTAGGTTGGTTGATAACATTAGCATACGTATCTTCGGTAGTTCTGCCTTGGTCTACAAACGACCTGTCCATTATGTGTGCCCAATATGCTTCGTCCCCTTTTTTATAGGTTCGGATGTAATAGCCATCAGGACACTGGAGTCTCGGTAGTTTTTCTAAACTGTGCAGGACCATTCTGAGTTGATCTTCCACTGTATTTTTACCGTGAGACCTTCGTCCATAGTTCTGTAGGGAGTGTTTCTTTGGCGTTTAGGATCTGTGCTGACATTGACGGAAGTCCCAATTTCTCAAAGATATCCGACCATCGCTCTGGTTGCCCTTTTTCAACATAAACGGGTATGAACCCTAAATTCAGATAGGTTTTAATGGCAGGGATACGAAAATCGTCGGTGTCAAGCATAGAACATTTGAACCCGTTGTCCCGAAAGTAGGAGAGAACAGCAAGTGAAACCCATTTTCCGAGTTTGTGTCCGGTGTGTTCACCGACAACGCCTACCATGTGTACGTATCCGACATCTTTTTCATCTACAGATTGCCGCCAGGCACAAGCAGTTCCGACAGGAACCCCTCGATGGGTTGCGAAGTAGAAACCTTCGGGGATAAAAACATCTCTGCCCGTAATCTCGTTCTCCGTGTCCTGTGCAGTACGCTCCCTGCCACCAAACGAATCACTGATAATACGTGCCCAGTGTGCCTCATCGCCTTTCTGATAAGTGCGCATACCGTAGTCTGTCGGAAGTTCTAACGCCGGTAAATCTTCCAAATTGGGACGTACCATCCTAAGTTGTCGTGGCATCTGCTTTCTCCTTTTAGATGTGATCGGCTTCCCAGTTAGCCGTAATTATACCATACCTCAAAAATTCATGCAAAACCCTTTACAATATTTTTTAAAAGCGGTATAATAGTTTTCAGTTGTCAGTAAATCCTTTCCCAGTAACGGATGGGACCCGATTTTAAATCGCCCCAACAGAGTTACGGTAACAGTCGCAATAAAGGTGGAGAACCGGTGAAACGTCAGGAAAAAAGGAAACCCAACATTGTGCTTGTCGGTTTTATGGGGACCGGGAAAACCTCTATAGGTAGACGGCTTTCCATGCAACTCCGGATGCGCTATGTGGATACTGACGATGTCATTGAACGCGATAGTGGGCGACGTATCAGTGACATCTTCGCGGAAGATGGCGAACCGGCTTTTCGAGAATTGGAAAGCGAAGCCGTCCGTAAAGTGTCAAATCTGTATAGTTACGTCATCTCTACGGGCGGCGGTGTGGTTCTAAAAGAAGCGAATATGGTAGCACTTAAACGTAACGGTATCGTCTTCTGTCTAAATGCGACAGCAGAGGAAATCTATCAACGGGTTCGACATCAGTCACACCGGCCGCTGCTTCAAACTCCCGATGCGCTCACGAAGATTAGAACTATGCTCGAAGAACGGCACCCCTATTATGCAACAGCCGATTATATGGTGGAAACAACAGGCCGCTCCTTCGGAGAAATTATGGGATATATCAAACGGGTATTTGCACAAAGTGTCAGGACCTCAAAATGACGAAAACTTTACGCGTAGAACTCGGGGATAATAGCTATCCGATCATTATCGGAGGCGCGCTTCTTAATCGGGTTGGCGAACTGCTTACGTCACATACCAAATCCCAAAAGGTGCTTATCGTTTCGGATTCATTTGTTAAATCACAATATATGCCTGCTGTTCACCAAAGCCTTAAAAATGCGGGATTTGATGTAAGCACAATAGAGGCACCTGCTGGTGAAGAAAGCAAATCGTTGGCACAGTTCTCTCGGATACAGGATAGTTTGATTGCACACCAACTCGACCGTGGTTCAACACTTATTGCGCTCGGTGGCGGTGTCATCGGTGATTTGGGCGGTTTTGCAGCGGCGGTATATATGCGTGGTATCTCTTACGTTCAGATCCCAACAACGCTACAGGCACAAGTTGATGCGAGTGTTGGTGGCAAGACAGCGATTAATCATCCGAAGGGCAAGAACCTCATCGGCGCGTTTCATCAACCGAAATTGGTACTCATTGACGTAGATACGCTCAGAACCTTACCACAACGCGATATTCGTTCAGGACTTATTGAAGTTATCAAAATGGGGGTCATCCGCGATGAACCGTTGTTTGAAATGGTTGAGGAAAAACTCGACGCTATCCTAAATTTAGAAGACACAACGCTTATTGAGATGATCGCAAGCGCGTGCGTCAACAAAGCGGAAGTCGTCGCGAAAGATGAGAAAGAGAGCGGGTTGCGGATGGTGCTTAACTATGGACATACGTTTGGCCACGCGCTTGAAACACTGACGCACTACAACAGATACCGTCACGGCGAAGCCGTCTCTATCGGTATGAATTGTGCTGCGCAATTGGCGGTTAATTTGCGGATGTTCTCTGAAACCGATTTTCAACGGCAACGCACGCTCTTAAACCGTGCGAAATTGCCGCTTACGTTCCCGCCCGACCTGACCCCAGAAGCAATATGTGATGCTATGTATTTAGACAAAAAGACGCTCGGTGGTAAACTCCGCCTCATTCTACCGACGCGTATTGGGGAGGTAGTCATCCGAAACGATGTAGACGATCAGCACGTTTTAGAAGCCATATCACAATGTTTTTAATAGTTGTCAGTTTTCAGTACGATTTTTCTGCGAAAAATCTTTCAGTACTCAGTTAGCACATTGCGAGGCATTCTTTAACTGATAACTGAAAGCGCAGCGTATTCTCACCGCGAAGTAAACTGATAACCACTCTCGAGGAATATAACATTTATGATAAAAACAATTCAATGGATAGCCATCTGCTTGGTTTTATGCCTAAGCATCGAGACTGCGTTCAGCCAAGGGGAACCTATCGTACCGTCAAATGTCACGGCGGTGGATACGCCGAACGACGATGGCTCCAGCATTACTATTAAGTGGGATGCAGCAGCTGAGGATACCGGCATCAGCGGCTATCAAATCCTACGGCAGATAGCAGATGGCGAGCTTGAAGAAATCGGTGAACTGTTGCCTGCTGGAACAACGACTTATGTCGATTCCGCTATTGAAAAAGGAAACATTTACACCTACATTGTGCGTGTTATTTCCGAAACAGAGGCGACTGTAGATTCTGAACAGACTGCCCCGGTTAAAGGGACAGGGGAATGGTTTCATACCGAAAAGACCCCGCTGTTTATCGCCATGCTTCTTTTTTCTGCAGCGATTGTTTGGAATATCTATAATGCGCGAAGCGGCAAAGAGGTATTTGTCCGTCGCATTCCTGGACTTGAGGCAGTAGATGAAGCCATCGGGAGAGCCACGGAGATGGGGCGTTCAATTCTGTATGTATTGGGATTAGGTGGTGTCAGTGGCGTGGCGACTGTTGCCAGTATGACGATTTTAGCGCAAGTCGCGCGGCGAACTGCTGACTATGAGACCCCGCTACGTGTGCCATGCAATGACCCGATTGTGATGAACGTTGTGCGAGAGATGGTGAAAACTGCGTACCTTGAGGAAGGCCATCCAGATGCTTACAACGAGGAGAATATCTTTTTTCTCACGGAAGACCAGTTCGCTTATGCTGCGGGTGTTGATGGTATCATGGTTCGTGAGAAACCAGCGACAGTATTTTTACAAGGCTCTTTCGCTGCCGAATCGCTTATCCTCGCCGAAACTGGAAATTCTATCGGTGCTATACAGATTGCGGGAACAGACTCTGAGCACCAACTTCCTTTCTTCATTGCTGCCTGTGATTACACCCTAATTGGTGAAGAACTCTACGCAGCAAGTGCTTACCTCTCGAAAGAACCGATGCTCCTTGGAAGTCTTCGAGGACAAGATTGGGGAAAGGTACTCATCTTCGGTGCTATCGCCCTCGGCGTAATCCTTGAACTATCCGGTATTACTTGGATAACAACGCTCTTACAGCGAGTCAATTAGGAGGTACCATGAAGGCTCAACATCATCTATATGCAATCTTCAAGCCTGTAACACTGAGGAGATGTTTATGAAACGACAAGTCCCCTTAGTGCTCTGTTTTCTTTTCGGCGTTGTGATGTGTTTTACGCAGTTCAGCCCACATTCGTTCTCTCAATCGATTTACGATGAGGTCGTTTATTGGGCACTAATTATGTCGCCTTTTGCGCTTGCCGTAGGAACAATAACGCTCGTCCAAACCCATGTGATACGTATTCGCCGCCGCACAGAGCATTGGCAATACAGTTTTGTTGTCTTTGCGGGACTTCTGACAATGGTAGTTATAGGGCTTCCATTTGGACCGCAGCATCCAGCATTTGCGTGGTTATTCAACAACGTTCAAGTCCCTCTGGATGCGACAATGTTCTCGCTCCTTGCCTTTTTAATTGCTTCTGCAGCATTCCGTGCCTTCCGCGCCCGGACGTTTGAAGCCTCATTACTCTTAATTTCTGCAATGATTGTGTTAATCGGAAATGTCCCTGTTGGTGATCTGATTTGGAATACAGTTCTATCCTGGTTGCCATGGGACAACGGTGCTTCAGAAGCTCGGCAATGGATTTTGGGAAACCCGAATCTTTCTGCCAGGCGAGGGATTATCCTCGGTGTCAGTTTAGGGGTGATTTCACAAGCTATTCGGCTTATACTCGGGATCGAACGCTCTTACATAGGCGGGGGAGATTAAGAGAATGCTCAGTAAATTGATGAATCTCGACCGACGACTTATTTTTATTTTTGTTGCACTGGCGGTTATCATTCCAACGCTTTTACCACTCAATTTGCCAATCAACGTTTCCGAACCGACACAGAAAATCTACGATTACATTGACGCGCTTCCCGCTGGGTCGACTATCATGATTGCTTTCGATTATGGTCCCTCCTCTTTACCGGAACTCAATCCTATGGCAAAAGCTGTTCTAAGACATTGCTTTGATAAAAATGTCCGTGTCATTGGGATGACCCTTTATCCGTTTGCGCCAACCCTCGCCGATACATTGATAACGGAGGTTGCAGAAGAGACAGGTGCAGTCAACGGCGACGATTATGTCTTCCTCGGATTTCGCCCTGGAGGCGAACAGGTTATGCTTCGGATGGGAATCAGCATTGGAAGTGTCTTTGAGAAAGATTATACAAACACACCCCTTACAGAGATCTCAATGATGAAAGATATCACCAATTATGACCAAATTGACCTCATCTTGGACCTCGCGTCTGGTAGTACGACTGATCTCTGGATCACTTATGTCAATGTGAAATATAATCAACAGATTGCCGCTGGGGTTACTGGCGTTATTGTTTCCAATATGTACCCTTACCTTCAAACCAATCAGTTAGTCGGATTAATGCCTGGCTATTTGGGAGCCTCCGAATATGAGAAACTTATCGGTGTACCAGAAAAGGGAACACAAGGGATAAACAATGCTTCTCCAGTGCATGTATTAATTCTGGGATTAGTCATTATCGGCAACATTGTATTCTTCATTCAACGCCGACGGGAGGGATAAATTAATGGAAATTTTTGGTATCTGGATCGCAGCGTTACTGACGCTTTGTATCTACAGTTTCCTATATAAGGATAACCCGTTTTATCGTTTTGCAGAACACCTCTTTGTAGGTATGTCTGTTGGTTACGGTATCGTTCTATCCGTTCACCAAGGGTTTATTCCTTTCGCTTGGGAGCCGTTCTGGGCAGCAGTGAAACCGTTTTGGCCAGGCGTGCCTCGAGAAGCAGGCTGGAGTGGATTGTGGAAACTGATTCCGATTGGAGTCGGTTTGCTATTCTTCAGTGGGGTGTCTCCCCGCCACACTTGGTTGATTCGATACCCAACTGCTATCTTGATCGGGTTTGGAGCAGGTCTTTCAATACCGAATGTGTTGAGAGCTAGTATTTTCGAGCAGACGCGCGGAACAGTTGAACCATTTGCAGCAGTTCATGCGGGTACTCTCTCTGGCTGGGGCATTTTTGAGGCAGTTCTTATGGTTATTGGTGTCATTTGTACTCTCACTTATTTCTTCTTTTCCGTAGAACACAGAGGTCCCCTCAAATGGATTTCAAAGGTCGGCATCGCCTTCCTCATGATAGGGTTCGGTTCAGCGTTCGGTAACACGGTTATGGGACGTGTCGCTTTGCTCATTCAACGGGTCGATTTCCTAATAAACGATTGGATCGGTTCAATCTTTTGACATCCTCTAACTATTAAGTTTCTGCACTGTGCTCCAAATGTAAAGCAAAGACAAATTATGCCATTTAAGGCATAATTTCATTTCGCACAGATTTTTGGTGGATCGGACGTACCACTTAGCGTCGGACGTGAATTTCACCAGAAACCATCATGAAACCCTCTTCATCGTACAAAACCTGTAGCCCGTAACGTAGTGGAGGGCGGACTTAAGAAAAGGGTGCTAAAGTTCAAATCCACACTATTTAACCGCAAGGAAAAATTAAAAAATGAAACTTGGATATAGTACATGGGGAATGCCTACTGTCCCTATTGATACCGCCATCTCCCATTTATCGAACCTTGGATACGATGGCGTTGAACTTACCATCATTCCTCGGTTTACGACTGAACTCAGCACGCTTGATGCTGCGGAACGGAAACGAATTGCGTCTCTGTTAAAGCAGCATAACTTAGCATTGCCAGCAATCGCAGCACATTCCAGTTTACTCGAAACAGACCCTGATGCACATGCGAAGAATATGTGGCGGCTGAAAGGTGGCGTTGATCTTGCTGTCGAACTCGCACAAGGGGATGAACTGCCTGCAGTTAACACGACCCCCGGCGGGAAACCGGACGATTGGGACAGAAACAAAGATTTCCTCGCGGAACGGATAGGAGCACTTGTCGATTACGGGGCATTGCGCGGCGTTACGATCGCTATGGAACCGCACATCGGGGCAATCATTGACACACCAGCGAAAGTGCTTGAACTCTTGGAAATCGTCAATTCGCCATATCTCAAGGTTAACTTCGACATCAGCCATTTTGATATTGTCGGTATGCCGACAGAAGAAACGGTGTCGGCACTGGCAGCGGTTTCAGCGCACACGCATGTCAAGGATCAGCGCGGTATTGCCCCGGACTTTGAGTTCCTCATCCCCGGCGAAGGCACTTTTGATTATGTTGACTACCTCAAGAAGATGCAAGCACACGGTTATGAGGGGTTCATCACCGCTGAGGTGAGTTTCATGGTGCAAGCACGCGAAGACTACGATCCGCTCGCTGCTGCGACACTCTCTTACGAGACATTATCAAACGCCTTTACGGAAGCAGGAATCGAACGAGGTTAAAGATGGGAAGTCCGAATATTCTTTTAGTCATGACAGACCAGCAGCGGTGGGACGCGATGGGTTGCAGTGGTGATTGGGTGCAGACTCCGAATTTGGATCGTATTGCAAGCGAAGGTGTTCAATTTACGAATTGTGTTACAACCTCGCCGGTTTGCATTCCGACACGGTTGAGCTTAGCGACAGGTTTATATCCGCATAACACCGGCGTTTGGAACAATATGCAGCATCAGATGCCTGCTGAAACGCCGACATGGATGCAAGCGGTGCGAGACGCGGGTTACCGGACGAGTCTTTTCGGCAAAACGCATCTACATCCACACGGTGGGGACTTGCGTGAGCGCGAGGGGTTAATGAATGCCTATGGGTTAGATGATGTGAATGAAATCGGTGGGCCGCGGGCAAGCGCGAACGTCCTGTCACACATGACAGCGGAATGGGAGGCGAAAGGACTTTGGGATGGCTACCGCGCTGACTATCGTGAACGGTTTAGCACGAAACCGTATCTCGTGCGCCCATCAACGTTAGGACTTGAAGACTACGCCGATGTCTACGTCGGACAACAGGCGAAGCAATACCTCCAGAACTACAATCGAGAGGAACCTTGGTGCTGTTGGGTGAGCTTCGGCGGACCACATGAGCCTTGGGATACACCAGAACCTTACGCCAGCATGTATGATCCGAAGGAGATGCCGCCAGCGGTCCCGCGTCCACCTGCCGGAGAACGTCCGCAAGGACATTTGGATAGGGTTATGCAGCGGATGAATCCAGCGTTTGAACCCGGTGAAATCGGTAGGCTCCGTGCGAATTATGCAGGCAATGTCACACTTATTGATGCACAAATTGGTGAAATCCTTGATACAATTGCAGCACGCGGCGAACTTGAAAACACAGTCATTGTCCATACCTCCGATCACGGTGAGATGAACGGAGACTATGGACTCATTTATAAAAGCAACTTCCTCAACGGCGCAGTTCGAATCCCGCTACTCGTTCGTACCCCCGATAGCACAAACACTGGTAGTATTTGTGATAGTCCTGTGGAATGGATTGATATCGGTCCAACGCTTGTTGAAATGGCAGGTGGTGAACTGGAGCATCGTCAGTTCGGGCAATCGTTGTGTCCAGTGCTAACGAACTCCGAAGTGACGCACCGTGATTTCGCAATTGCTGAGATAGAGGGCGAGATTATGCTGCTAAATCAGGAATGGAAGGCTGCGCTCAACAAAGATGGCGAAGTTTATCTGTTGTTTGATGTGAAAAACGATCCGAATGAGACAAATAATCTCGCTGGAAAACCTGAAGTTGCAGCTGTTGAAACGGCGTTGCGCCTGCAAATTTTAGAGCGACTTATGCAGACGCAACTGAGAAAACCGTTTCGTCAATGATAGGAACATGCACCGGATGCCCTAACTTGCTTGTTCCTGTTCTTTAATGCACCTTGCGTTCCGCACGAGTGCTAACAATTCATCCCCGCGTTTCTCGGCTTGCGTTTCATCTTTTGCGGCAACCTTTGGATGCTGTTGCAAGATGCCTTTAAGCGTCTGATGGACGGTCTTCAAACAACCATTTTTCGCCCAGACGCTCTCTCGTAGAATTTCAGCAAATTGCGCGACAGTGGCGGCAAACTGAAATCCGAGTGAAGTGCCCTCAAACTGGTTTTTAAGGTCTTCAACACGGAATTTCTCGCTGACTTCCGTTACTTTCTGTGTATCGGGGTCTTCATACCGTATAGAGACTTTAGCGAGTCTACCTGTATCAACACCTTTATTGCGTTTAACTTCATAGAGTGCAGTGACGCTGTGTCCGGATCCGATCTCTCCAGCATCCGCCGCATCGTTTCGGAAATCCTCATGTTTCATCTGGCGATTTTCATAACCAATCAGCCGGAAGGATCGCACGGTGTCTGGATTGAACTTGACCTGTACCTTTGCGTCTTTCGCGATAATCTGCAAGGTACCGGTGAGATTCTCGACGAAGATACGACGCGCCTCGCTAAGGGTATCCACATAGGCGTAATTTCCGTTGCCTTTCTTCGCGAGTTTTCCATCAGGACATCGTTGTAATTCTCCATGCCGAAGCCGACTGTGGTTAAGAAGATGCCATCTTCATCAACATAGTTACGGATTTGCTTGAGTAGTGCTTCTGCGGATGTTACACCCTCGTTCGCAACGCCGTCTGAACAGAGAATCACGCGGTTGATGCAATCGCTGTCTGAATTCCTGCGAGCGAGTTCATACCCTTTGTGAATTCCGTCCTCGACATTTGTCACACCTTCTGGACACAGAGAATCAATGCTTTTCAAGATGTGTTCACGATTCACAACGCTGGTATGCGGTAGGATGACCCGAGCGTTTGTTCCGTAAACGACAATGCCAATCTTGTCGGCGGGACGGAGTTGTTTGACCAAAAGTCGCAATGCCTTTTTCACCAACCCCAACCGATTTTCATAGCTCATTGAACCAGAGACATCAATCACAAAGGTGAGTATAGCATCCTTGCGATCAACATCAGGAACAACACGTCCTTGGATGCCAATGCGTAGCAACTGGAGTCGCTTGCCTTCACCAAATTTTGAAGGTGCGCCCTCAAGATGCAGTGCGAAAGTGTCGTCTGTTGGCGGTGTATAGTCATAGTCAAAAGCGTTGACGAACTCCTCGACCCGTACGGCTTCTATCGGTGGCAGATAGCCATCTCGGAGATAACGGCGCACTACGGAATAGGACGCGCTATCGGCATCCATACCAAAAGTTGATTGGTTGTCGTCTTCAGGATCAATAAAGGGGTTCGTGCCGTGTCCTTTGAAGAAGACATCGCGATAAGCAGTCCCGTTGGGCGGGTTTAATTGTGCTGATGTCGGAACAATTGCACTGTACGCAAGGGATTCCATGACTCGCGCGGGCTGCTTCCGCTTGAAAGTAGGGCTGTGAAGCGTTAATGGCGGTGCGTTATCCATAGACACGTCATGGAAAACCAGCCTTTCTTCATTGAAAAAGTCATCGGTAAGCGCATATCGACAGACGAAATCCGAATCTAATGCGACATTGGAAGCGTAGTAAGCCATGTTCGCGCTGGCATAGTTTTGCGTAACCGTAACGTCGTGCGATGGGGACTCAATGCCGCCAAGTGCGTCCTCACCTTCAATGTCTATCGACATCAAGAAACTTTCGACAAGCTGATTGGTTCGCAAGTGATGCGTGTACACTAAACTTTCGTCGGTTTTCTTAACAAGTTCAGAATATCTAATCTGAACGCGACATTCACTATTATCAGGAATCGGTGGGATCTCTACTTGCAACGCGGAAGTGCCGATTGTCTGTAGCATTTGCAAGTCTTGCGCTTGAAGAATGCGTTTGTAGAACTCGGTTAATTTCTGTTGTCTCAGCAACTGTGGTTCCGTGAGATTGCCACTAATGCGAATCTCGGTATTTTTTTGTTTCGCGCCAGCCGGTAGTGGAAAAAGAAAAAGACCACCGATAGGAACGTTATTTGGATTGCTGAAAACGAGATCTACTTCTGTTGTTGCTAACCGATTATCATCAATGGAGACGTTCACGTGATAACGCTCAACCATCAGTTTTTGAAAGTGAGATGCCTGGGTCTCTGAAGGGACAAAAAGACTTCTCGCGAGTGTGTAGAATTCCAAGTGGTTCATGGAATATCTCCTTTTTTATTATTTTCAATTTTGGGTTTACTTGATTGGTAGAGTGAAAGGTAAAGTCGTTCAGGCAAGTCTATTTATACTTGTGCCTGTAACGCGAACGCGTGAAGGCTAATGAAAAGGCGCGTTTTTTAACGTCTATACATTTAATAAGACGTTGGATTTTATGGCAGGTTTAAAGTGATGCTTTTTATTTTAGCAATTTTCTGTTTCTATAGGAAATTGAAAACAGGTAAGGCAGAAAATGTATTCTCTTTTATCGTTTTACGAAGTGGGCGGACATTACAGTCCGCCCGGGCAAAGAGGTCAGTAGATTAGGCTCTGCCGTAAACGGGGATCGCAGCACCGTTGATGATAGTAGCATCGTCGGAAGTGAGGAAGCAGATCACTTTGGCGACATCGGCGGGGGCTACCCACCGATCGTGTTCTTCGTCGGGCATGGATTCCCGGTTAGCAGGGGTGTCCATAACGCTCGGCATAATGGCATTAACGTTCACACCCGAATCCATTACCTCAGCAGCCAGCGACTCGGTCAAGGTGCGGACACCGCCCTTGGAAACACAATAGGCACTCAAACCCGCCTCGCCTTTTAAGCCTGCGCGTGCGGAGACGTTGATGATCTTCCCATAACTTTGTGCTGTCATGTGCGGAATAACGGTCTTGCAGCAGAGGAAAACCGATTTGAGGTTGAGATTCATCATGAAATCCCATCTGTCCTCTTCAAGTTCTGCCGTTGGTATCCCCCCGACAAATCCACCTACGATATTTACCAAGACATCCAATGATCCAAACTTGGATACGAATGCTTCAATGGTCTTCTGAACTTCGGTTTCCTCGGTAACGTTCGCAAAGAGGAAGGTGACATCTTCGTTGAGGTCAGGGTTATATTGTTTGAAGCGTTCGACCTCTTCTTCAAACAGATAGGTCACTGCGACAGTATCGCCTTGGGCAAGGTAGGCTTTAGTAACAGCACTCCCTAATATACCGGTGCCGCCGGTGATGAGGACGTTTCGGTTCTGTTTTGTCATTTTTAAATTTCTCCATTTGGTTTAGCGGTTGTATATATCCTGAAAGTAAATTTTTTAGCAACAACCAACTTTAGAGTTTGTGTGGAAAAAAGAACGCAATAAGTCGTTTTGGACTTAAAATGGAATAATATCCATAATTCAGAATGGAAGAGTTTTTACACTTGGTTAGTCTATGTTCAGCCTATGTAATTTAGGATTATTAATAATGTCGTTAGAATGATCATTAAATAAACATATTCTAAGTATTCTTTATCGTCTTTGTTTTTTCCTATTGTTTTCGCCAAGTTATGTATGAGAATAACAAGAGCAGTTATTGGAGCGAAAATAAGAATGGCAACTATTATTTCTAATCCTATTTCCATGATTAACCTATCCAATCACTACACCTAATCACCACATATATTCTAATATTTTGCGAATATTCTTCACATAACCCCGATGCCGGGGTGTTTTGGTAGTATTAGTTTACCGTTATCAAGAGTTACACCCGTATATGGGTCGTTTGTGATGAGCAGATTGCCATCGAGATCGGCGTAGTCTACGAGCGGTGTCAAGTGTGCAGCGGCGGTGATGCCGAGCGAACTCTCTATCATACAACCGATCATAATAAGCAAGCCGTGTGCGCGAGCGATGTGTATCATCCGATGCGCTTCAAGTAGTCCTCCACACTTGACGAGTTTGATATTAATGCCGTCAACGCACTCAGCAAGTGCCGGAATATCACTCGCGCGTTTGACGCTTTCATCGGCAATGATCGGTAATTCTGAGTTTTCGCGAACAAATTTGAGTCCTGCCAGATCATCAGGTTTCGTCGGTTGTTCAATTAGCTCAACACCATATTGGGCAAGTTCACGAATCTTGCGGACTGCCTCTTTCGGTGTCCACGCCGTATTCGCATCGACGTAGATGGGTTTATCTGTTACACCGCGGAGCGTCTCAATTATCTCAATATCATGAGGTGTACCGAGTTTGACTTTTAGGATCGGATACGCTTCAGCATTTCGAGTTTTCTCTGCCATCACTTCAGGTTCATCAAGTCCGATAGTAAACGACGTGCAAGGCGTTTTCTGCGGGTTAAGACCCCAGAATCGGTAGAGCGGAACGCCGAGTTTTTTACCGAGTCGGTCATGTAGTGCCATATCAATGGCAGATTTCGCGGCGTAATTGCTACCAAACGTCGTTTCGACAGTCGCCATTACATCATGGATCGCATCGAGATTGTCAGGAAGTGCGGGGGCAATAGCTTCTAATGCGATACTCACTGTCTCGACGGTTTCACCATAAAACCGGGCGGGTGCTGTTTCACCGATGCCACCATCAATCTCTACCGAAATTACCTGTCGGTATGCATCTGTTGCACGGCGGGCAATTTTGAACGGATGCTTGAGTTGTAGCTTTGTGATTCGAGAAATTATATTCATGCGATTTCTGCTCAGTGACGGCACAGGGACTGGGCCTACTACTTTTCTTTTCAGTGACGGCTACTTTCGTATCTCTTTTAAGTATGCTATAAAACGTTTTTGCTCTTCTGCATCAATCTTGCCATCTGATTTTAGGAAAGCCCATGCCCCAAAAAAAATGGCGTGTGCTTCCTCCACGGCAGAAGTATTTTGCTGATTTAAGGATCGGATTTCAAGTGTCATTGCCATTTTGTTTGTCTGCTGGATTTCAGGAGTCGTCCGATCTTGAACCGTGACAATGGGTGTCTGAAAAAGTGTTTTGTTGAACTGTTCGAGTATCCGTTTTAGAAATGTTTCTGTCCCTTGATTGCCGCGGTAGTGTGCTGCGGTCAAAGGCGGTTCATCTTTGCGCCACTGTGTATGGTTAATTTGCAAATAATACCCTCTCCCTTCAATAGCGTTAATCTGGCGTATCCGTTCTGCTATGGTCAACCTTTGTCCGGGGGTATGAATATTATAAACCTTTGCGCCAGCAAGTTCGAGTAATTCGCTCAAGGTTTCGATCAATTTTTCCGTAGGAGGTGTATCACTTCGTGAGTCGAGAATGATGACTGTTGATGCAAACGCTCCGCCAGCAATAGGATGAAGTTTAGTAGGCACAACCGTTGCCTGATTTGGGATAAGGTCAATTTTGCGTTTGTGGGAATAGTAACCCATTTTGGAAATGTGTAGCGTTGTTTTGATTGGAGCCTTCGACGTGGGATCGGTTGTGATGAAGAAGTGCCCGTCAGTATTTGTGGTTGCGGTTAACCCCGGATGAGCCTGTAATTGTACATCTCGCAGCGGTTCTCCAGAGTCCGCGTCAGAAACTTGCCCTTGCACAATAGCAATATCCGTGTCTGTAAAGTTAACCGTTAACGATGCCCGCTTTTCACCATAAGCGGCTTCTACAGTTGCCGTACCGGGTGAATCAGGGGCGTAGAGATAGAAGTTCGATAAACCGCGCTTTGATAATTGATGGATCTCTGCCAATGTCCCGTTTGATGTTTGCATGTAGATCGGTTCACCATCAGCAATGGGTGTTCCCTCAGCGTCAAGCGCGGTTACAGAAATACTGACGTAACCTTTACCCGCAACCGGAAGCGTATCCGTCCAAGCATTAAGGCGAAGTTCTACCGCCGCGGGTGCGACTTTAAACCACTGCCGCGAAGGTAGGCTGTGATTACCATAATAGTTCACCAATTCAGTCTCGACAGAATGGACACCGTTTGCGAGCGGTTTTTCAATAGCAACCGTGATTATATCCGTATCGCGATCGTAGTGATATGGCACACTTACGTCATCAAGTTTGACTCGGATAGAGTTCGTGAAGACCTGCTGGCGTTTGAGCATCCACGCGCCGCGTTCGTGGAGTCCATCCATGACTCGAATCTGAAGTTGTGGCGTTCTGGTCTGGATAATAGTCTCAGGTTGTGGTGCTATCAAAACCCCCTTCGGAAACCCTGCGGCAACGTAACGGGCGACACCGAGAAAGTAGCCGTAAGCCTCGTTTCTGAGGTAGTCGTCCTTTTTCAACCGCGCCTCTTCATCTGGGTTTGAGAGGAAAGATGCTTCACATAAGACCGCTGGACATTTCGTTAGCCGCAAAACGCCAAAGCCAGAAGCAGCCATCAACTTATCCGAAAAGAGACCTGTTGCTGGCGAACTCGGTAATCGCAGCGCGTCCGAAACCCCTTGTTGGACATATCGAGCAAGGTCGAGGCTCTGGCGCGAGTCGTCCGCATCGCCGTGATACCATGTAGAGGTATAGTTAGTTTCAGGGTTATCAATGCCGTTATGGTGAAGAGAAATAAAAAAATCAGCCCCACTTTCGTTGGCGATTTGACTTCGCGCCGCCAAACTCACGTAAGCATCATCAACACGCGTCATGACGACAGTAGCCCCGACTTCCTGTAGCATGTTACGTAAATGAAGAGCGACTTGTAGGTTGACATCCGCCTCACGAACGCCTGTCGGACCGCGTTTGTAATCAGAGATGTGTGCTTGCCCGCCGTGTCCTGGGTCCAGACAGATTTTGAATCCCTTGAGATGCCGGGTATAAGAGGGGATCTCAGTATAGAAAGGGGGCTGCGGCTCGGTAATTTTTTGGCGGCGCGAACACCCTATGAACAGTAGAAAAACTGGGATAATAACGGCAATTTTGTAAAAGAGGCGGGTTTTCATTTAAAATCCGATATTTCCTGTTCAGGGCTTAGGGAAATAGATGTACTTGAACAGAGAACGCACCTCGGCATAGGTGTACAGCAATTGCGTCAGTACCGTGTAAATGCACCTATCTGTTCTGCCTCGTTCGTCGCGATCGGGGCCGCTCCAAGATTTCTTTGAGAATGATACCTTGACGGAATGTTTGAGGCGACAAATTCAGCAGTGACGTAGCAGGGATAGATCGAATCCCGGCTGGGGATTCCACAGGTACTCGCGGCGGTTGTGGCTGTGGCTTCTCAACGGGCTGAGTTGGCTCTTGTGGTGCAGGCGGTTCCGGTTCTTCAGAAGCCGCTGGCACCGCTTCCGTTTCGTCTTCGTCCTCTTGCGTCATCATCTGCTCTAACTCTGTTGCAAATGGAAAATCCTCCATGAAAGGTGGTGGTGATGCGTCGCCGTCCCTCTCAGAGAGCGTGTTCTCCTCGATTCTTCTCTCAGCGTTCTGTTGTTGTGCCTTCCGCCGCCGCGAATTGCTTACAACGAGTGAAAGAATCACAATAGCGAGGGGTATTATCAACTGAATGAGATTCTCCATCAATTTCTCCTTTAGGGACCCGTGTTATAGTTTCCCTTCAGTGACTGCTATGAAAGTCCGAGTGAGTGCGAAGAACGCGTTGTGTCTATCTCTTGTCCTTCAGTAACAGGCGAGGCGATGGACTGTCGCATCTCCGTATCCGCGAGGATATTCCTGAGTTCGTAATAATCCATGACGCTCATTCTTTCGGAGGTAAGCGTGTCAGCGATCGCGAGCGGCACTTCAGCGTCAGCCTCAATGAGTTTAATTGTCATTTCTTCAACGAGTGCCTTATTCTCTTCCTCTTCCGCTTGTGCGCGAGCGCGTTGCTCTTCAGCCTTTGCACGTGCAATTTTGAGTTCCGCTTCCGCTTGATCGGTCTGTAATTTTGCACCCACGTTCTCGCCGACATTTATATCTGCAATATCAATAGACAGAATCTCAAATGCGGTTCCGGCGGCTAAGCCTTTATCAAGAACTGTTTCTGAAATACGGACTGGGTTTTCTAAAACTTCCTTGTGGCTTCCGGATGAGCCGATCGTAGTGATAATGCCTTCACCGACCCTTGCCCGGATGGTATCTTCGGTAGCACCGCCGACGAGCCGGTCGATATCTGCTCGGACTGTAACGCGTGCCTTCACAATTAACTGGATACCGTCCCGGGCAACAGCAGTGATGCCGGTACTGGCATCGTCTTGACTGGGAATATCAATAATCTCTGGTGTAACACTGACCTGGACGGCTTGCAAGACATCCCTACCTGCGAGGTCAATTGCGGCGGCTTGTGCGAAGCCGAGTTCAATGTTCGCTTTGTCTGCTGCGATAAGTGCGGCGACAACACTTGCGACACGCCCCCCGGCGAGAAAATGTGCTTCAAGATCATCAAGAGACAGGCTTAACCCTGCCTTCGTTGCGTTAATCTGTGGTTCCACAATCGCAGCGGGTGGGACACGCCGCAAACGCATCGCAACGAGATCGAAAATTCCGACCTTAACACCCGCCGCAATAGCAGTAATCCACAACCCGATTGGGACGAGCCAGCTAAGCGTAATTAGAAATAGGAGTATCACAACAGCGATAATCGCAACAATTGTTGGTGTCATATTTATTTTTCTCCATTGACGTGATATTTCCGTAGGCGCGGTTTGAAACCGCGTCTACAAAAGGTAGATAGAGTCGCGCGATAATTTGCCCGCGCCTATAGTATCAGGATTACTGCTCTGTAACATTTAAGTTGCCTTCACGGAACGCACTCGCGAGGGAGCGGGGGACCTCCGCTTCAGCTTCAACCACCTTTGCACGCATCTCTTGAACGTTCGCGGTCATTTGTTGTTTCCGAGCGACCGCCATGGCGCGCCGTTCTTCCGCCTTCGCTTGTGCGACGACAAGATCCGCTTCGGCTTGCTCCGCTTGAAGTTCAGCACCGATATTTTTGCCAACATTGACATCAGCAATATCAATAGAAAGGATTTCAAAAGCGGTTCCGGCATCAAGGCCTCGATCTAATACTGTCTTAGAGATGATGTCCGGGTTTTCAAGGACATCTTCGTAGGTTTCAGAGGCACCAATTGCACTGATAATACCTTCGCCGACACGCGCGATGATCGTCTCCTCACCTGCCCCCCCGACAAGACGATTGATATTCGTCCGGACAGTGATCCGTACAGTCGTTATCAATTCAACACCATCTAAAGCGAGAGCACTGATCCTCGCCGTGGTAATCACCCGCGGATTAACGCTGATCTGAACCGCCTCAAACACATCACGTCCAGCCAAGTCTATAGCGGCGGAGCGTTGAAAATTAAGTTCAATTCTCGCTTTATCTGCTGCGATGAGTGCGCTGACAACGTTGAGGACGTTTCCGCCAGCGAGGTAATGTGCCTCTAACTCGGAAGTTATTACCTTCAAACCTGCTTTGTGTGCACTGATTAACCCCTTTACAATAATATTTGGATTCACTCGTCTGAGGCGCATTCCGATCAGGTCAAAAATTCGGAGCGGAACTCCGGCTGCGATAGCGGCGATCCAAAGTCCAACAGGAACGAACCAAAAGAACGTGATGATAACAATTAGGACAACAAGGGCGATTCCCCCTGTAAATAGATCCATTATCTGCCTCCTACGAATAGTTGTCAGTTTCAGTTATCAGTTTTCAGTAACTTTGCTGTGGTGTTCAGTTTTGTTGTAGACCCCATAGGAAACTTTGACACCACAAACCCCTAACTGACAAGTGATAACTCTTCTATTGTAAGCTACGAACGACGACGCGGGTTCCTTCCACAAAAATTACTTCGATATCTGTTTCGGGAGCGACAAATTCGCCTTGTGTGACAATATCAACGCGATGTCCATTGATTAATGCCGCACCTGCGGGGCGCAAAGGCGTGAGTGCCTTCCCAGATTTCCCGACGAGGTTTGTCAATTCCGAAGGTGGTGCTTGGAACCCAGCTTCCTTATTTTCAGTTGTATTCAAGATGAATGTTTGAATGACGGGTGTTCTGCGCAGGAGCGATAACCCGATTATCGCCAACGGAATGACCAGCACCAATGTTATCCCGGTAGAAGTTAGTGCGGTCTGCCAACCAAATTTCCACCACGCCATGCTGACACCTATCAGTATAAGTAGACACCCGGGTATGCCTGCCGCCCCAAATCCTGGAAGAATCAAGAGTTCAATAAATACCAATAGAATTCCAAAACTGATGAGGAAAATTAGAAACCACATAACTGTCCCTCCAAACCTATCAAGCAATCACAACAAAATTATGCATCCTCAACTGCCTCTACGAAAACTTTAGGACCTTCAACCTCGACAACTCTGACACTACTATCTTGTGCGATGAAATCGCCAACGGTAACAACATCCACTCTTTTATTACCGATTCGTGCTGTCCCAGAGGGCCGCAGCGGCGTTAAGGCGGTGCCCGATTGTCCGAGATATGCCTGAAAATCTTCGGCACTCGAGGAGTGGTATCCCATCTCAGTATCCATGACTGTTGACAGCGCGAACCGCTGGAAAAGCCGTGTTTCGGGTAAGAAAAACGCGGCGAAAAGAACCAATGCAGAAGTCAAAATCACAGAGATTGAGAGCCATAGGACTGCGGTGCTAAAATCGTGTGCTTCGTCGAAAACAAAAAATATACTCCCCAACATCAATACAATACCCAAGATTCCAGCAACACCAAAGCCGGGGATCACAAAGACCTCCAAAGCGATTAACCCAAGTCCGACCAAGAAAAGCAGGAATGCCCATCCAGCACCGATCTGCGTCAGCATGTGCCCCCCGAAGAAGAGACCCACACAGAGCAGACCAAGAAAACCGGGAACGCCGAAACCGGGTGAACGAATCTCTATAAAGATACCGAGAAGCCCCAACGAAAGTAGGAGCGAACTGATAAACGGGTTGGTGATGAAAAATACGATCTTATCGGCGAGTGTGGCTTTAACTTTTGTAACACGGGCATCCGCCAATGTTTTCAGACGGTTGACTTGCGAAACACCGTATTCACGCTGCCGTTGCATGATCGCTTCCTCTGTGAGAGGCATCTTAGTTCCAGCAACTTCAACAATCTCGTACTGTGTCAATAATTCAGTGAGGGTTTCTGCTTGCGCGTCGACGAACCTATATTCAAGTGCCTGCCGGGTGGACAAGGTGAGCAATTTTCCTTGTGCGCAGAGGATTTCCATCTCCTCACCTTCTTCTTCTCGCACCGCGTATTCTTCGGGAAGGAGTTTGATAATTTGCCCATCTCGGAGCTTAACGAGAACAAGTTCTTTGTCGACCATGGCTTCGGCAATATCAGGATTCCGGTTTTCGCGTTCGGCGGTTGCGCGAATCGTCCCTTGGATATAGGAGACTGCTTTTTCACCGACCTCGTCTCCTTGAATATTAACAGGTGCGGAGTCACCGATGGTGCCCCCGGAAGTCATTACAATCTGATTACAAGCGATAGAGATCATTGCTCCCGCTGAGATCGCCTGCCGATTGACAAAAGCGATCGTCGGGATCTGTGTGTTTTGAATTGAACGAATAATATTCACAGCGGAGTCCACTCTGCCACCGGGTGTATCGACATCAAAAACAATCGCATCCGCCCCGGCTTCCTCGGCTAACTGAATCCCGTCACTGATATAAGTACCGAGACCACTTCCGATCTCGTTCCGTATGTCAATCACGTAAACGAGCGCGGTATCCTGCGCGAGCAGGTCACCACTCACGAAGAAACATCCGATTAAAAGGAGCACGTACCCCAGAAGATGTGTTTTGAGCCTCATGGAATTATCCTCATCCGTTGTTCGGATTGCAAGTTCCGTCCTTTTCAGTCCCGAAGTGTTTTTTGTGCAACAATTTAACGATTGATCACTAATTGAATTATATCTTAAGGCAATCTCATGCGTCAAGGTCTATTTGTATTTTTGGCTATCGGAGACCTTCGGCATTCAGTTATCAGTAAAGAGAAATCTTGCTGGGGACTGACCGCTGACCGCTGATTGCCTCTGTTACTTTTAGGTTGATGTCAACTCTTCTCGGACCCAGACGTGAAGGACGTGATTCAGAATTAAATGGACATCCTCGACGGGACCATAGTGATTGCTATCTACAATAACATTCACATCACAAATTGTCGCTAAGGTACCGCCGCCGAATCCACTCCATCCGATCGTTTTGCACCCAATCTCGCTGGCATGCTGCATTGCACGGATTACGTTCTCAGAGTTCCCACTTGCACTGATACCGATAACGACATCTCCGGGGTTCACAAGATTTTTCAGTTGTTCGACAAAGACATCTTCATAGGATACATCGTTAGACCACGCGCTCATTGTTGCGACGTTGTCTGTCAGGCTGATGACTCGGAAGCGAGGTTTCCCGGGGACGCTCGTGCCTTTTCCGAGATCACAAGCGAGGTGCGACGCTGTTGAGGCACTTCCGCCATTGCCAATCACAAAAATTTGTTTTTCGGCGTGATATGCGTCCATAATAACATCTATGGAACGTTGGACATCTTCCAAGGAAAGTCGTTCCAAAACACCCTGAAGATGCGAAATGTAGTTCTGAATTCTCTCCATGTTGATTTCTTAGTTTCCTTTCTTTAACGTGAGTTTGATAAAAAATCTTGAATCTCGTAGGTTGGGTTGAACGGAGATCTACTAAAAATCGTATAGAGCAGATGACTTTTGAGTTCATCAAGAAACCTGAAATCACCGAGATACGAGAGAAACCCAACGCATTCTCACACCATCAGCGTTTGGGGTGTTGGGGTTTCGCTATGGTTATTTCCATGAACGTGTCATTGAAAATCAGGATTTTTCTCATAGACTGGAGATTTTTGGTCATTCACCACTCTACCCAACCTACGGAAACACTTCAATTTTTATAGACAGTTGTAATTTTCAGACGACCAATGCGATAGCGGCGAGGTCGCCTAATGCGTCCCCTAACTGTGCTGGCGCAATTTTAACAGTTTCTGCGGGACGTGCCATAGCAAATTCTGAAACCGTCTTCCGAATCGGAGTAAGTAAAAGGTTACCCGCAGCGATTGCAATAGTTCCTAATAAAACGATGTCAGGATTCAAAATGTTTACCAAATTCGCGATACCCCATCCCATATAATATGCGGTCTCGTCAACGAGTTGCAAAGCCAGAACATCCCCCATCCGCGCCGCTTGGAGTACATGCTCAGACTTAACATTTTCGATACTGTTGTTGGCAAGATTTAAGAGGGTTGTCGCTGATGCCTTTCCATTTGCGAGTTGTTCTCGTATCGCATCTTGGGCACGACGTGCGATTGCAGGACCCGAACAGAGTGCTTCAAGACAGCCACGTTTACCACACCCACAAAGTGGTCCGTCGGGTAGCAATATCTGATGTCCAACCTCGCCTGCACTATCGTTGGCTCCGTGATAAATCTGTCCATCAATAACAATACCGCCGCCGATTCCCGTACTCATCGTCATATAGAGTACGGCATTGTAACCGCGCCCACCACCGAACCTGAATTCTGCGAGTGCACTTGCATTCGCATCGTTTTCGATCGTCACTGGAATGTGGAATTCGGATTCAAGCTGCGCTTTAAGGGGCAGCGCGTCCCAGCCAGGCAAATTCGGTGGTGAATAAACGACCCCGGTTTTCGTATCCAAAGGACCGCCACAACTCACACCTATTGCTGAAACCGATTCCTGCGTCAAACCTGCCAAGTCAACTGTTTCACGCACCATATGAAATAGTAATTGAAGGGCGTATTCCGGTCCCTTTTCTGCGAGCGTCGGTTTGCGGACTTTGCTAAGGATGTGCCCAGTGCTATCCGCGACAACAGTGGCAAGTTTAGTACCGCCGATGTCAATTCCGACAACGTGTGTTTCCATCGGTTTCTCTTTCCGATCCAATGTATGTCAAACTGAGTTTACAATTCATAATTCAGGCTGCGAAGTGCGGGATAAATCTGTGCGTATGCCTTCAACTTTTCATCGTACTGTTGCGCGAGTGCCTCGCGCGGATAGTATACATCACGGGGTGTGACTAACTGTTCGACGGCTGTTTCAACGGAATCGTACTTGCCTATCGCTGTGCCTGAGAGGATAGCAGTGCCGAGACAGACACCTTCTGATATATCCAGAGCGATGACCTTTTTGCCAAACATATCGGCTTTGAGTTGCAGCCACCTCTCAGATTTCGCACCACCACCGATAGCACGCACCTCGTTTATGACAACGCCTGCGTCTTGTAACATAGCCAGATTTTGTTTAATCTCGTAACTGATGCCTTCCAATACCGCTTTGACGAGTTCACCTTTGGTTGTCGAAAGTGTTAATCCGACAATCGCGCCTTTCGATTCTAAGTCAAGATAAGGTGTCCCTGACCCGGTAAAGTGGGGTAGTACCATTACTGTCCCCGGGGAATCGGGAATATCTTCCAACAGTATGTCATAGACATCGCGTCCTTCTGCGGCTGCTTGGGCGAGTTCTGCTTGCGCGAGGGTATCTCTATACCATCGTAGCACAACGCCGCCGCTTGATACGAAACCGAGTGTGACATACAATCCATCAACAACATGCGGATAACAGGCAAAGTTCCCGTCTATCATCTGTTGATTAATGACAGGTTCTGTGAAGGCGGGTGCGATACATTCAACGGTGCCGGTTGCGTCCATGACCTCACCACTCCGAATGATCCCTGCGCCCAATGCACCACAGGGTTGGTCGTGTCCACCTGTAACACAGACGACACCTTGCGGAAGACCGAGTTCGTCAGCAACCTTGGCACTCACCTCACCGATGACGGTCCCTGACGGTGCGGTCTCAGGGAAAAGCGTCGCGTCTACATCCGCCAAGCCGAGCATTTTTTCTGACCAGCATTTGTCGATAATGTCAAAAGCCATCGTGCGTGCCGCGAGGGAATAGTCCACCATAGGCGGAATACCGAGTTTGAAGTAGACAAAATCTTCAAAACCGAGGAACTTTGATACCTGCCGATAGATGTCAGGTTGATTCCGTTGTATCCAGATCAGTTTCGGGAGGGTATGGATATCGCTTATCGGCATCCCGGTGATTTGCATCACCTCAAGAGGCGTTATGTGTTGCTTTAGTTCGTCGCAGATGCCTGCTGTGCGCGCATCGAAAGTCGTAATCGCGTTCGCTAAAATCTGTCCGTCTGCAGACACTGGTGTTACGGCTTCACCCTGTGAGGCGACGCTGATTGCCTCAATAGGATCGGATTTCGTTTCTGTTGCAACCTGCTGAATGCCGGTCGCGATGTTTTCCCAGACGACATTCGCGTCGAGTTCCGACCAACCGGGTTGCGGATGGGTCAACGGATATTCCCCATACGCTTGTGCAAGCAGCGTCCCGTCCTCACGAAATGCGATGACTTTACACCCTGTCGTGCCAACATCAATCCCCAAAAGACTCATTTCTGTGTTCTCTCCTTGATACAAGATGCGATTATCATACAACAGGTCGCAAATTAATTCAAGATTTGGTTTTTTCGTTATTGATTGTCGGTGGTCTGGTTCGGATTCACAAGGTAAATAATTTTAGGATGAGACCTCTAAATATTTAGCAAAATTCCGATGCGCTTCCGTCTGAAAAAAGATACCAATCCGAGGAAAAAGATACCAAATGGTATCTTTTTTCGTTTTTTTGGTGTTTTTTTAATTTGGTCGTAAACCCAATCGTTGTAAGGATTGAGAGGCATTTTTTGTGCGATCCTTCGTTGAAAAAAAATATTACCACGGAAAATGTAACATCCTATTTGTCTTAAGCCATATTAAGAAACAAATTTCATGTTTTGAGGAAGGGTGGAAAACTGGAAGACTGGAAGAAACGCTACGTTCACTATCTTCTCAACTTCCATACTTCCAACTGACCAGAAGATCAAAAACGTAAATTTAATATTGAAACTTGCTTAAGCAATATTAAATAATAAAGTATTAATTTTCGATTTTTCCGCAGGACCCGAACCCGTAGGGTGTTTTTGCTTGGGTGTTTCCCCCAGGGTTTCCCCGCCCGATATTGATGGGAAATGTGCAAATTTAATATTCAAACTTGCTTAACCACCCCGGGTTCTATCCACAAACTGTGTATATCCCAAAACCCTCTTGAATCCCGTAGGGTTTATTTGCTTGGGTATTTCTTCAGCATCTGTGTAGAAACAAGCATTAACCCAAAACCTTAGCCCCAGAGGGGCGGCATCTATAGAGATGCTATTACGAAATACAGCGAAAATCACTAAAAGGATAGCTTTGCTGTTTCCGAGACCCTGACAGTGTAAAGTTGGGTTTCACTCGGTCTTCGGTGAACGTGGCGTATCTGGAGAAGGTTGTGTTTTCTCTGATTTTCACGGTTTTGGTGGCATCCGTTCAACCTAACGGAAATCCGCAGAAATACCGGATTTAGTCTGGGAATAGACTAAATCCATTCCTTGTATTACATTGCAAAAACACACCAAGCAAAAACACCTACGGGACTTTTGACTTCTATAAGTTCATCGCTTTTCGATTTTCAATGTTATATCGCCTTTCGAGAATCCTGCGTTCTCTAAATGTGTTTCTAACTGGGTAACATAGGCCGCAGTTACGCGTTCCACTGCCTGATTCAAGGTCTCAGCTATCCAGACAGCAAAGTCTTTGAGCGTCTCATATTGATCTGTCTTGAAATGATACGTTTCGCCATTAATGACGAGTTCCAGCGGTTCGCCACTTTCGGCATTTTCTAAAGATATCTCTTCAGCAGGTGGAACAACTGCTGCCTCCGCGTGCGTTAATCCAAGTCCTGCCACTGCCTCGCGTATGTATGCCTCAATCTGATGGGCATCCCAACTATTGTTGGCAGCTCGAACGATTGCCTCTGTGACAGTGTTCATCGGCATGTGTAGGTCGCCTACCAACCAATCTTGCGTTACCAGATACTCTTCTCCGCGCCATGTATAAATCAACATTTTCTTACTTCCTTTTCTAAAATTTTCGTGCCATGTTGTATTTCGTTGAGAATCCAAAACGGATACCCAAAGACCGAGATAACCAATTGCCTAATTTGTGTCTCTGTTCGACTGATTCTATTTAAATTTATTTATATTTACATATCTAAGTTTACATTATCTATGATAACATATATAATTTAGAAATGCAAATTTATTTCATTTTTAACATGAGTTTGACATAAACGTATAGTTTGGAAACCCGACATATTCTCACGTATTATTTATTTTATACTAAAGTTTGGACACTATTGTAAACTTATGCTGCCTTGTCAAAAGGCAGGGGTGTATCGTCTTGAAAACTCATCTTAATATTCTGCGAGTTTGTTTTTTCTTTGAACTTGGCAGAAAATGAAGCCACCGCCATTTGTGAGCGTAGATAAGCCACCCGTAAGCCTTGTGTAAGTTTCTTTGGACGATACCAATGAATGCCGAGACGTTGACAGACTTTCTCAACACTTATCGCTTTCTGCGTAGCGTTGGGTGTTGTGAATAACAACTTTGTGAGACTCGCTGCGACAAAACTGAGTTGGACGAACCGATTGATGCTTTTCCGAGATTTGGTGCGATAGGCATCAAATCCGAAATGCTGCTTGGCATCTCGAAAGGCAGTTTCGAGATGCCACCTTTGGCGATAGTATTCAACGATCTGGGGTATCTCAAGCGTCAAATCTGTTGTAAAGACGCAGAAATACCGATATTGGCGATGAATCCGAAGATAAACGCTTTGAAAAGTGCGAAGTTTTGTTGATTGAATAAATGTCGAAAATCCGATAGAATATCTCCTAAGCAGAAAAGGAGGTCCATTTTTTACGTTCCTTTCAAAACAGTTGTGTGTTTATGAAAGGATACCTCTTTTTCTGCTTTTTCGCACTATAATTCCTAAAATTGTCCAAACTATAGGAAAATAATAAGGAAGGAAATTTCAATGAAAAAGTTTTACCGGTTCGCGTTCGTTATAGGGATTATGTTCGCGCTGGTTGTGAACGTTTCCCATCTTGCATTCACGCAAGGGGAGGTTAACATAAAGGGGGGGCCTTTAAAAGAGGCGGATTGGTTCAAAAGCCCAGCCGAAGACGCGTTGAACGAAGACCACTCAAAGAACAAAAACTGGATCAGGAAGTATTACGGACCTAACGGGAACTACGAGAATAGTGGATTCTTTGGCTCCGCCCGGAAAGACTTTATTGAGGAAGGCACCAAGGGTAAACTGACGCAGCCCAAACTTTCGACTATTGAAGGTTTAAAACTGACGCAAAATGTTCTGGTCCGATGGGATAGGGAGCATGGTGGAACCAGACGTTGGGAAGTCTTTGAAATTAATCCTGCGGACCCTCACCACATGAACAGGGATGGCCCCATAAATCACATTGATACCTACGGTATTATTGTTATTAAGGCTCCGGAGGACATGAAAGCCGTGATGTCTCCTGCCCATGACGACCACGCACAGATTTGGATTAACGGCGAAAAGTGGTACAATAATTCTCACTGGACAGGGGGCGCGCGGGAAGTTGACTATAACATCGAAATTGAATTGCAAAAAGGTGGGAATGTCCTCCTTTACCGATGTAGTGAAAAATCTGGTACTGCATATATGAACCTGCATTTCGACGATAAAACGCATGCCACCGTTGACATCTATCCGGACAAAGCAATAGATCAGAGAAGTTTCTTTGAGGAAATTGCTGGTGCCCTTGCTATTGATCCTATTGGAAAATTAGCAACAACTTGGGGCGATATTAAACGCAAATAGAACATGGAAAAATAGCAGACTTTCTTGATGATGTGCTATACGATACTTTTAAGTTGATTATAGTAAAGTTTAGAATTAATAGAACACTCTGTGTAGGTTCGGTTAGGAAACCGAACCTACCCGCGGATGAAAGTATCTCTTTATTTTTAGGTTTCACTATAAATTATTTATGAGATAACTTATGATGGGAACGCGGGTAGAAATAAATCTGTTCGTGTATCATGGAGGATTGTGACGGTGGAAAACGATGCTCAACTGATTCGCAGAATTCTGTCAGGCGACGATGATGCTTTCGATACTTTAGTCCGAAGGCACCAAAGGGGTGTTCACGCGCTCGCATGGCGGAAGGTTAGCGATTTTCACTATGCCGAAGAAATTACACAAGATACCTTTCTTCAAGCATACAAAAAACTCTCGACACTCAAAAATCCGAATCAATTTGCGGGGTGGCTCTACGTCATCGCAAATCGACTTTGCATTAATTGGATCCAAAGACACAAACCTGCGATGCAGTCGCTGGAGGACACGCCTATGGCAGAAATAGAAGAATCTTCTTATACCCATTACGCCGCGGAACAGCGCGACGCAGAAGGCACCGAGCATCGTTATGCAATCGCCGAAAAACTTTTGTCCAAACTGCCATATTTTATAGTAAAATCCGAAAATAATTTTACACTTGTAGCCTAAACTTTTAGTTTGGGTTTCCTTGTAGCATAGGAAACTGTTCCTGTAGCATATAACTTCAAAGTTCACACGACGATACGAGTGTATAAGTAATTACGAAATCTACTATAATTGGGGAACTCCGGGATGTCACTTCCACAAGAGAATAGCAGGTGTCTGAGTGTTTACACAAAGAAAGTTGACAAAATATGAGGTTTTAAAGTAGAATTTAGAATAACCGACATTTTCTGGCACTTAGGCGCAGACATTCAATAGCAATAAGGAGATTGACATGCTAACGCAAGAACAGGTTGACTTTTACAATGAGAACGGCTATCTCAAGGTTGACCAACTTTTCGCACCAGAGGAGACGAAAGAACTGGCATCCGAAATGGTGCAGATTATTAATAACTGGGGACAGGAGACAATCGGTTGGCCGGGTCCTTGGCGGACACGCTATCTCAAAGAAGAGGATCAGCAGACGACGAAGGCTGTCTTTATGCACAACCCACACTTCTACTCGGCTACATGGGGTAGAGTGATCTTTCACGAAAGACTGACAGGTGCTGTGCGCTCACTTATCGGTGATACGATCCAGTGGCATCATACGGTACTCCATGCGAAGCCGCCGGAAAAAGGCACACCGTTCCCGATGCATCAGGATTATCCGTTCTATCCACACGATGGTCTCGACTTCGTTGATTGCCTCGTCCATCTCGATGATGCCCCGTTTGAAAGTGGCGCGCTGCGGGTTGTTCCCGGTAGTCATAAAGAGGGACCTCGCGAACACATTACAGGTGAAGGTACTGCCCCGCATCTGCCGACTGATAAATTTCATCCAGATTTCATTGATTCAATCCCGATACCTGCAAAAGCGGGTGATGTGATTTTCTTCAGTTACTGCCTCATCCACTGGTCGGAAGTCAATAGAACAGATCAGTGGCGGAAAGCGGTTCGATTCGGGTATCACACCCCAGAGATGCGTCCCGTTGGACGTGCGCCAGAAGAGCCCTACAACAATATTATGGCAGGCGGGTTCAAATTGAATCCAACATCTGGCGAGGTAATGGCTTAGGCGCAACAAGTTCACAACTCTATGGATTAAAAAGGTGCTGGCGAGGCTGAAATCCTTCTCTTTATTTTACACGGTTGGAATCCGCTTCGCCAGTGGAACATAATGTCTCATATTTTCTTTAAACGGTTCACTACCCTCTTCATACTAAGCATGTGCTTGGTTTACACAACTCAGGTTTCCGGTCAAGAGGTTTCGACTTCGCTCGCTGAACAGGTATTTCAAGAATACCAAGAACTTCTACAACGAGAAGATGTTCAAGAAGTCTTGCCAACAGTTCTTATTGAGCTCAAGAAATCGGAGAACCAATCGCTTTTAACGCCTGCGACTATAAACGCAGTACTGGATGATCCGGACATCCTCAAGACCCTTATACCGGATATCAGTGATGAATTTATAACGTTGTTAAAAGAGGATACTGACATCCAAATGATGCTTAGGGATCCTGATGTTCAAACGTTACTCCAAGATAGTGAAGCGATCGATGAACTTGCCAGTCTACTTGAAATAGAAGCATTCACACTTGCACCACTGATTTTTGACAGGTATCAAATGCTTTTTGAACGCGAGGATATTCGGGAGCTGCTGCCGGACGTTCTCACAATACTCAAGCATCCAGATACACAAGCACTATTGCAACCTGCTACGATCAAACTGGTAGCAGAGGATCCAGACCTACTGAAAACAATCGCTCCAGAGATCGAGGATAGATTCATAATGCTCCTCAAGGACGACGTGGAGGTTAAGGCGTTCATCAATGATCCGGAAGTTCATACGTTACTCCAGAACCCTGCGGAAATTGATGAACTTGCGAGACTCCTCAGCGTCGAACCACCCTTAATTGTTGTCAGTATAGTACCTGCTTCGATTGAATCGCCTGGTATTGGTGAACAGTTCAGTATCACTGTTGATATTGCTAACGCCCAAAATGTAGCAGGTTATCAGCTATCACTTCAATTCGACTCGGCGGCACTTCAATATATCTCATGGGAACAGGGAACGTACCTTCCGGGTGCCCTCTTTTCCCTCCCTGCGACTGTTGGCACAGACGAGATAACTCTTGCATCGACAGCCCGCACGGCAGCAGATGCCACGCAAGGCACCTTATTGACGATAACGTTTGAAGTAGTCGCTGTAAAAGCCTCGACGCTTTCATTAAGCGAGGCCATCCTTTCGAGTCGTATCGGAACAGAGCTTCTTGTAACGACCGAAGATGGTGAAATCGTTGAGCCACCAACACTGCCGTGGGATGTTAACAAAGATGGTGTAATCAATATTCTGGATTTGACTTTGGTAGCAGCGAATTTTGGGCAGACGGGACCTACACCCGCTGATGTCAATGGAGATAACGTTGTGAATATCTTAGATTTAACACTGGTTGCGAGCCATTTTGGTGAATAGAAGTCATCTCATGAACAAATTAGGGCGAGGCAGAGAGGCCTCGCCCAACATAATAGGGAAACTTTTAGCCTTACTTTGAGGTCCGGTGCGGTTAGGAATGCAGATTGCATGTGAACCGCACCTATCTTGATTAAGACTACGGTCAGCGACGTTTCACATTGCCCCAAGTGGTTGTGAGTTTACCTCCCGGCTGCACCGCCAACCCACCAATTGTTTTCATGGCAAGATTCATCTCATCAATATCAATCACGCGGTCCCACATATAGACCTCAGCGATGATGGCATTTAGCCACTGTCCATCTTCACGGTGTGCGATGAACACAGGACGATTACCCTCTTCGCAAGGCCCATTACCGCCATCAGCGGCTTCCGCCACAGGAGCTTTGTCCCCATCCACGTAAACTTTCACACCTTCCTTCAACTTAAACGTGCCGCATTGGTGGATCCATTTGCCTTGTGGGGCGGTGCCAGCAGTGCTTGGTTCTGAGACCCCGGAACCGGGACACGTCCAAACCGACATCCCTGCACCGAAATTGTCGTAAATATAGAGCGCGAACTCCCACTGATTAGCGGCACCTTTCATGACGATGGGCTGACGGGTTTGTCCGTGGGCATCGGTGCCAACCTTTAGCGGTTTTACCCACGCGCAAATAGTCATTCCCTGCTTCTCGTTGAAATGCGAATCGATGTCTTTCTTCTGACCCGCCATATCAATCATGACATAGTTTGACTTACCATCAAATTGCATCGCTTTTCGGATGTCATCGTGTTTGGCATCGACCCATTTCGGGGCAGTTTTACTGAGTTCTGTGTCAAAACTGTGGGGTCCATGATCACTAACCTTATTCCCTGCTCCCTCATTCAGAGGCAGATACATCCAAAGCCCATCCTCAATATCCGCAGCATTCACGAGCAATGTTGATACGGAGAACACTGTTATTAACCCGATACAAAACATAATCTGACGCATTTTTTCCTCCTTTGACGTTAATTGGGTTAGCGGCGTTTGATGTTGCCCCAGGTGGTTGTGAGTTTACCGCCTGGTTGAACCGGTGTTAATCCGCCAATTGTGTTCATGGCAAGATTCATTTCATCAATATCAATGACGCGTTCCCAGATATAAACTTCAGCGATGACGGCATTTAGAAACTGCCCATCCTCACGGTGTGCGATGAATACAGGACGATCGCCTTCTTCGCAGGGGCCGTTGCCGTTATCATCTGCCTGTGCGACGGGATCTTCGTTCCCATCCACGTAGACCCGTACGCCCTCTTTTAACTTAAACGTGCCGCATTGGTGAATCCATTTGTCTTGCGGCGCAGCGTCAGCGGTGCTCGGCTCCGAGACCCCTGAACCCGGACACGTCCAAACCGACATCCCTGCTCCGAAGTTGTCGTAGACATAGAGCGCGAACTCCCACTGATTGGCGCCACCTTTCATGACAACGGGCTGACGGGTCTGTCCATGCGTATCGGTTGCAACGTCTAACACTTTCACCCAGGCGCAAATAGTCATCCCCTTTCCCTCGTCGAAATGCGAATCGATGTCCTTCCCCTGCCCCGCCATGTCAATCATGACATAGTTTGACTTACCATCAAATTCCATCGCTGTTGCGATGTCGTTATGTTCGGCAGCCACCGATTTCGGAGGAACTTCACTGAGTTCGGTATCAAAATTGTTGGGACCGTGGTCGATGACCTGTTCGCCTGCCCCTTCGTTGAGTGGTAAATACATCCAAAGTCCATCTTCAATATCCGCAGCGTTCACGAGAACGGTTGGTACAGAGAACACTGCTATCCATAAAATACAAAACACAACCTGACGCATTTTTTTCTCCTTTGGCGTTAATTATGGACTTCCACAAACCGCTTTACGCCCAATTCTATTGAAAAGCCACTCTTTTCAAAGGTGGATGCTGAAAATTGTGCCCGTGAGTCCTGGATTAAATTAAACAGTTTGTTAATAAACAGGTTCGGATTTTCTGTTGGAAGTTTTGGAAACCTACAATTTGCATGCTACAACGTCAAAATATAGCATGTTGATCTGGTTTCTGAACGACGTTTGAAAAGTGAAATGGAAGTCGCGAGCGAGAAAAACACCCAATCAAAAACACTCGCGCCTACAAATACAGATTTGAAAAGTGAAACAGAGGTTGCAGGGGCAGCTCACTCCTACAAATACAGATACGATTAATTTTGACGCGCGGCGCGTGCCTGAGCTACCCGCAGTAAGTTCTGCGTCTCAACTGCTTCGGGATTTAGTTGTAAAGCTCTTTCAAAAGCCTTGACGGCTTCGGGGTATGCGTCCTGTTTTGTATGGCATACACCGAGTTCGTGATACGCTTTCGCGTTTTTCGGATAGATTTGCGTTATTGTCGTGAAGGCTTCTATTGCTTCGGCGAACTGTTCTGTGTCTCGGTAGATGTAGCCAAGCTGCATCAACGCATCGGTGAAGTTTGGTTGCAGGACCATCGCCTGCTTGAGTGCGACTGTGGCTGCTGGTAACATGCCTTTATGCCTGTAAGCGAGACCAATCCCATAATGCGCGTAGACGAGCGTTGGATCACGCGTGAGTGCCTTCTGGTATTCGGCGATAGCCTCATCAAGCCGTCCCGCTAATCCATAGACTCTGCCTAAGTCCACATAAGCCTCCGCCATGTCAGGGCGTAATTGGATAACACGCTTATACGCAACAGTCGCTTCGGTAAGCTTCCCCTGCATGACATACACTGTGCCTAAATTATGATGTGCCTCAATCAACGTCGGCTTTATCTTAATAGCTTGCTGGTAAGCCGATGCCGCGTCTTGGAGTCTACCGGCACGTTGGTAAGCGGTTCCTCGGTTATTGTAGTCCTGTGCAGAGGGTGAAACCGCTGATTTCGTCGGTGTTGCGGACGTAGACTGTTCTTTTGCTGGCGTTTTTTCGTTACTTTGGCATCCGCTAATTAGCCCTAAAATTGTCAGAAAGAGACATCCATATACTCGCAGTTTCATTTTTCGGATGCTCCTTCGGTTGCCTCTATAAGTTGGTTCGCTTTGAGTTCTACATACCGGTCTATCTCGCCGGAGGGCCATAGGATTTCAAGGTTTGCAACTATATCACTGTTCCCCAACCCGAAAGTCAATACCACTTCACTTTGAGAACAGTAACTGCTGCCTGTACGGATCATCTGCTGCTGGACAGTGTTGCCTGATGTCAATCGGATTTTAGCCCCGATTCCATCACGGTTGCTACGGGTACCTATTGTTCTGACGCGGAGGTAATTATACGATGGCGTACTGTCGTTACGGAGGAGCCACACTTTGCCATGCGTTTGCGTCGCGCCGTTGTTGCTTACAAGCAGGTCAAGATCACCGTCATTATCGTAATCGCCATAAGCGCATCCGCGTCCAACACTTGCGCGTGTAAGTCCAGCATGTTTAGCGATATCTTGAAATGTTCCATCACCACGATTTCGGAACAGCGAGGGCATCTGCGCATACGGGGTATGCTGCTGATAGCGCGACACCTCTGGTTCAATATGTCCATTAACGCAAAACAGGTCAAGTGCGCCGTCTAAATCACAATCGAAAAACAGCAGTCCAAACGTTAGTAGACGGTGGCTTGCAGCACCAATTTTTACGTTATCTGCTCTATCCGTAAAATAGGAATCATTGGGTTCAGCATAAAAGAATGCGGTCTTCTCATTGCTAAAATTGCCAATAGTGATTGCGAGACCACCACTATTATAAATATCCGCGGCATCAATCCCCATACTGCCGCGCGCCTTCCCTGTCTCGCTGAAGGCGATTCCCATGACAAGGGCTTCATCGGTAAATGTGCCGTCCCCGTTATTCCGGTATAGAAGATTAGGTTCGGTATCGTTGGCGACAGCGAGATCAATCCAACCATCGCGATTGAAATCCAGAAGCGTAACACCGAGCGATTTACCTATCGGGTTGGAAAGTCCGGCTTCTGATGTCCTGTCGGTAAACGTGCCGTCCCCTCGGTTACGATAGAATCGACAGGATTGCCCGGTATAAACATTCGGCGTGCAATAGGTGCGCGGTGGCGGCATCTCACCTGCGATATTCACGACACACGGAATATCAGTTTCAGGTGTCCAATCAACGTAGTTGCAAACAAAGAGATCTAACCAACCATCGTTGTCGGCATCGAAGAAGGCAGCACTTGTCGACCAACTTGTATCGCCCACATTTGTAAATTCGGTAACATCCGTGAAAGTCTGGTCGCCGTTGTTTCGGAAGAGTCGGTTTTCACCTACATTGGTAAAGTAGATGTCGGGGTCAGTATCATTATCGTAATCGGCAACGGTTATACCCATGCCGTACATGGGGACATCCAGTGCTGCTGCTTTGGTAACATCAATAAACTTTCCGTTTCCGATGTTTCGGTAGAGCCGAGGGGTATGGGTCGGGTCTACGAGCGTCAAATTTGTGCCGTTCGCGAGTAGAATGTCCAAGTTCCCGTCGGCATCGTAATCCAAAAAGGCGCAGCCAGCTCCCATTGTTTCCGGCATATAACGTTTGCCGGTTGCCCCGGTGAAGTGCTGAAATTCGATACCCGCTGCGTCAGTGACATCCGTAAATCTTACGTCTGCTTTCGTAGGAATGCATAGCCAGATAAGAACAAACGCGAAAACAAAAGTCCGCATATTGTGTTTTATGAATACGACTTACGGAAACAAGTTTCCATGATTAAATCAACGAACCTTTTTTGAAGCTGCGCAACGCTTTTACTATTGATTCCGATTTTATCATAGACGAGAAAAAATTACAAGTAAATTATTATCAAAATTCAGGATCATTTAGTTTTAAGAAATTATCCGATTTCGTATTTTCTTTTAAAGATCCGGTGCGGTTAGAAACACGCACCTACCGGGCCTGGAGGTCCAAAATCAGAATAAAAAAAGGAAAACTGAATAGCCCTGTATCAAAATTAGGGATATTTAGTTTTAGGTGTTTTATACCTACGGGACTAAAATGTAGAAATCTTTTCTTGACTATTTTTGATAAACCTGTTATGATTCTGTTATCATTTCCAATTAATATGCTGTAACGCGGTTAAGAGAGGATTTCCGCCAGTTCCAGCACTATTATTTAGACAAAACCCTCTTCCGAGATACGAGATAATTAAAATGCTGAAGTTCACTCAGGCTCAACCTAAACTATGGACTTTGCCTGAGCAGAAACCCTATCTATAAGAGCGCATAACTTTTGAATTTTAGTGTTATGAAGTATGTCAACATAAGGAGGAGTAAACAATGAAAGCCAGATGGGTATGGACTGGGATAGTCGTTCTATTTATTGCGGGTATGTTCACCGCTTCAAGTTATGCCGTGTTAGACCCTGATACTATCGTAGGTATATGGAAATTTGATGAAGGTAAAGGGGATACTGCAAAAGACGCTTCTGAAAATGGGAACGACGGGACACTCATGAGTAAACCGAAGTGGGTGGATGGCAAATTTGGCAAGGCTCTTGAGTTTGATGGTACAAACTTTGTGGATATGGGAAATGATGAATCACTGCAGTTCCACGGAGATGTGACAATTGTTGTTTGGGTGAGACCTGAAAGCGTAGCGGGTGGTCGCCAAAACATAGTTTGCAAATCTTATGGTGGTGAAGGCTGCTTGACACAGGAGCCAGATGGTCGGTTGAGTTTTTATTGGGGCGATTGTGGCGGAAATTGTCAGCCGTATGTGGAGGTCGCAAGACCAGCCCCTGGTACTTTCGTAGATGACGAATGGATTCACGTCGCTGAGACGCGTAATGTCAAAAAACGCGAGTATAAGATGTACAAAAACGGTGAGGTTACGGGCCAAGATAAATGGCTGAAATGTGGTGCTCACCCGTGTGGAGACTCCAGCCCCAGCAATCTCAATTTGCTCATTGGTTCTGGTTATGCTGGTAAATACAGAGGCATCATTGACGATGTGGCTATCTTTAATGTGGTTCTGAGTGAGGATGAGATTCAGAGTATCATGGATGATGGGTTGGACGCGGCTTTCGACGTTTCGCCCAGCGGCAAACTCACCACCACATGGGCAACCCTAAAGAAATAAGGGACCAACACCAACACAAAAAGGCAAGAACACATCGTTCTTGCCTTTTTTATTTAACAGTAGGACTTACGCAAATTGAACAGAAAATCGGAAACCTATTTGCTGAAAATACCTTGCAGTGAGCGTATTGGATTGTGTTTAACCCCTAAATCCCGCTTATCAGGGGTACTTTAAAAGGAAATGCGTAAATCCTAAAGAGTTTAGGCTTTGTAGAACTCAACTGTTGTTCCAGCCATATCCTCAACCTTTTCTATCAATTTCTGGCGTTCGTCGTCTTCCATACCCGTGAATTCACGGGCGATATCAATTTTCTCTTGCATCTGCTTGGCGTTGTCGGGACCGGTAACGAGCGTGCTGACGGGCAGTGCCCAGACGAACCGAACCGCTTCGGAGACGCTGACGCGATCCGGGACGACTTTCGGATTCGTACCGTGCCGCCCGTGCTGCGAACCGCCGAAGAACCCGCCGTTTGCCAAGGCTTTCATGCCAATCACACCGATGTTTCGCTCCACGAGGGTTGGTACGACTTTTTCAATGAAACTTTCGTAACTAACGTCAGCAAGGTTCATTGATAATTGACAAGCGTCAAAAATATCCGTCTTTTCAAGGACGCGTTGATGGGCAGCGGGACTTGAATGCCCTGTGAACCCGATATAACGTGTTTTTCCAGTCTCCTTAGCCTCAAGCATAACATCCAAAACACCGTTTTCAATTCTCTCATCCACGTCTGCCGGGTTTCGTACAGCATGTACCTGCCAGAGGTCAAGTCTGTCTGTATTGAGGCGTGAGAGCGACCCTTCAAGGTGTTCCCATGCTTCATTGGCGTCCCGTGCTCTTGTCTTTGTCATAAGGAAGACATCATCTCGATATTTTGGAACAAGGAGTTTTCCTAAGCGACTCTCGCTGCCGCCTGTCTGATAACCTTCTGCGGTATCAAAGAAGCGTACACCGCCTTCAAGCGCGGTTTCGATTGTTTTCTGAGCCTCAGCTTCCGTCATATCGCCGATATGCCATCCACCAACGCCGAGCATTGTCACAGCCTCGCCTGTGCGACCGAATCGTCGTGTCGGCAAGAGCGCACCAAGGCGGTCACTGGGACTATTTTCTTCATCACCTTCGGCACAAGCTGATGACAAAAGAATACCCGTTGTCAAACCGGCCAGCGATTTTAGAAATGCGCGTCGATCAATCATAATTACACCTCCATTATTTTCCTTTGAACATTTTAAAGTATTTTGGAATTTTTGTCAAGCATTTCAAGCATTTTCTCTGGCAGTCGCAGGGTTATTCAATTTTAAGAAATTATTGGATTGGATGTCTTTTTTTCCAGGATCCGGTGCGAAATGCTGCGAAAATTTCTGCGGTTTTTCAAAAAACATAACATATATAAAGTATTAACACCTGTGCAAAATACAACACCAAAAACGGAGAATTGAATGACCCTGATGGCAATCGAAGAGGTCGCGATTCGGAGAGTGCTTCTACAGAAAAAGGTTGTTGATGTAATTTTCACTTGATTTAAACAGCGGTTTGTGGTTATAATTATCTGGCAATGCAATGTAGCATTATTTTTTGGACACAACTCCAACAGTATGAAAAACAATTCACGCAAAACAATCCCTGATAAACTCGTCGTGTTGACCTTTGATGACGGCTGTAAATCGCAGGCGACTTTTGTCGGTCCGCTCCTGAAATCTTATGGCTTTGGAGCGACCTTCTACATTACCGAAGGGCTGAACTTCCTGACGAATAAAGATGCCTACATGACGTGGGAGGAGGTACGTGGGTTACACGATGCGGGTTTCGAGATCGGCAATCATACCCAGTACCATCGAAACGTCACGCAGCAGTCCGCGGCGGAGCTGCGCGCGGATCTTGAACATATTGATGCGCGATGTGAGGCTTACGGCATTCCGCAACCCACAACGTTCTGTTACCCCGGTTATAGCCACGGTGAAGCAGCTGTTGAGGTGCTTGCGTCACACGGTTTTGATTTTGCGAGGCGTGGTGTCGCGCCTGAATTTCCTTACGACAACGAAGGCGGGCGCGGCCCGGCTTATAACCCCACACAACACCATCCGCTCCTAATCCCGACAACCGGAGCCGCGGGCCCCCATTGGAACTTTGATGATTTCACATGGGCACTTGCCCAAGCAACAGATGGGAATATTGCGATTCTTACGTTCCACGGGGTGCCAGACCTTGAGCATCCATGGGTTCACATAGAACCGGAACAATTTGAGGCGTATATGGCGTACCTTGCTGAAAACGATTACAGCGTCATCGCGCTCAGAGATCTCGCTGATTATGTGGATCCAAAGGCTTCGTGAGAAGTTATGATGTCCGCGGCGTGAAGGTTTCCCACTTCTTTAGATGTTAGGTGAAACGCTGCTATCATATATAAGGCTGAGGCGTAATAAAAAGAAAAAAGATTTGACCTTTGTTTGTATGTGTGGTATAATATCTACTGTATTGCTGGTAGAGGAAACCCCTCGCTGCTCCCTGCTTTTCAGTGGGCGGAGTCGGTCAAAGAGAACAAAAGGAAATAGAGTGGGTCGGTTTCATACCTCTGCCTGCTTACCTTACAAACTATGCTAAGAGAATTTACAAACAGTCTGACGCGATGGGATAGGTTGCTGTTCGAGCACATTTTTAGTTGGGGCGACGAACGCGTTATCCTCAATCGTTCATTTCGTTTGATCTCATGGAGTGCTAACGGATGGATTTACCCATTTTTAGGACTCTATGTATATCTAACATATAATTCCACGATTAGCAAACCCTTTCTTTTGTCAGCGGCAATTGCCTTCCCGCTTGAGAGACTCCTCTATCATCTCATTAAACAGTCAATGAAACGAGATCGCCCTTGTAAACACATTGTGGATGTCGAGTTTCGAGTCCGTCCACCGGATCAATTCAGTTTTCCATCAGGGCACACCGCCTCCGCTTTTCTGATGATGACACTCTTGGCAAGTTTCTTTCCAGTTTTACGCATCCCAATATTTTTCTGGGCAACCACAGTTGGTATCGCACGTGTCTATCTTGGTGTCCACTATCCGACAGATGTGCTTGCAGGTGCAATTCTTGGCATTGTCACAGCGCGGATCGGTATATGGTTCATCATGTAATTAAAATACCGGTCGCGCATAATCATTTAGCGTAGCATCACAAGTCGTCTCGCCATTGATTGTTTATAGTAGCTTCTGTAATTATTTATACACTCAACATCGGTGTGATTAGGAAACCGCACCATAGGTGTCAATTTTAGAAAAATAGCCATCTCGGCACCCAAAAACAACCTCGGCACCCAGACCGGGACGGGTGGTTTCCTCACGCTTTCCAATTTTGCGTTCTGAACTGTGATTTTTCTGATGGCTATGATTTCCATGATAAGAGCACCTATCACAAGCAACTGAATACTGAAAACCCAGCCCTGACGACTCAGCAGTTCCACGGGAACGCCACCTCTGTAGAAACTTCAACGCCACAATCAGAACCTGATTTGCCATCAGAAATCTTATCACAAAAATCACAGAAATCGCAGAAATCACAGTTCAGACTTACTATGCCGAGAATGCCGCCCCTACGGGCTTAGTTCTGTGAGGTCACGTTTTTCTACACAGATACTTAAAGAAACACCCAAGGAAATAAACCCTACGGGATTCAAGAGGTTTTTGAAGTTTTCAAGGTTTCTGTGTAAAACCCGGTTCGGTTGGGGGATTTAGTCTGGGAATAGACTAAATCCATTCCTTGTATTACATTCCGAACCTACCGGGCCTGGGAACCACAACAGTTATTTTTTCTTAAATTGACACCTATGGTGTGATTAGGAAACCGCACCTACCAGGGAAAACTGAAAGTGTGTATTTATTTTTGGAATTTACTATAAATTGCGGAGGCAAAATGTTCTGGGATGAAATTAAAAAACACTATGATGCGGGTTCTGCTCACCAATTTCTGCTCCATTTTAATATAAATGATCTGCTATACGATGATGTTTACGGCTACTTGCGTACTACGGACTATCTCATGGCGCAGCTCAATTTATTAGGCTGCCAACTCGTTCTCGGATATAATACATCAGAAGGGATTCATTTCCCTAAAGTTGGTCAGTGGCGAAATATGCAGAGAACACTTGAGATCTTCCCACAGTACAACAAAATAGGGACTTTCCATTTTCAGAGTGTCGCGACATGGCTTCAGACTTTGGGTCGCTTTAGAGAAGTTGAAGACGTTAATCTCGCCGAACAGGAAGTAGATCCGCAGCTTGTACGCCGAAGAATTAATGCCGATTTAGCGTTTAATAAAGAACATGAAGATCCATTAGTGACCTTGGATCCTTCGCCTTCTGGAGAGTTGCGGAGCAAATTAAACCGTCTCTTGCGGCAAGGCAGAACAAGCATTGGGTTGGTAATCAATTTTCTCGAGCTGCTCACGCCGAACGATCCGTCGCTGAATGAAGTTGGTGGAGATGAAGCACAACTCTTGTTTAACCAAATCCTCTATTGGGCATCTGACCTTGACATCCGAAGGCATAAGCACGTCGTCCTGCTCGTTACGCACAATATATCCGACGTACACCCGAATTTCACCGTGAATCCTGAGATTCCTATGATAGAAATTCCGTTTCCGAACTATAATGAACGCCTAAGGTTTATTGAACATCTATATGACATCTCGGATGGTTCGTCACAGATGCGTAAAACCTTGGGGAATAATCGCGAGAAAGCAACCTTGGCACGGGAAACAATAGGGCTAAACCTCCTCGGTGTTCACGATGTTGTGCAACAGGCAGAATCTGCACAACGGAAAATAGACGGTGAAGCGTTGTTCAGACATCGGCGTGAGAGTCTCAAGACCTTCAGCCACGGCGTTCTTGAACTCGGTGAAACTCGCAAAGGCCCTTCTGACGACGGTTGGTATGTCATGCGAATCATCCGGGATATTGCAGCGGGTATGAAAAATCGAGATCTGAGACGTGTGCCGCGAGGCATGCTCTTCCTCGGCCCACATGGAACCAGCAAGGTGTATGCCGCAAGGGTACTCGCGGGTGAGGCGAACATGGCTTTTGTCCGACTCCGCTACGCCAATCAGGTCAGTGAAGTAACAATAAACATCAATGAAAACGGAAACACTTATGAACGGAACCTGAATGCGGGACTCAATTTTATCCGCGGCATTGCCCCGACGGTTGTTTTTATCGATGAAATTGAGCAGGCATCCCCGTATACGACAATGAATCCAGAAGAACACGCGCAAACATTTCCGCAAGCCCTCGTGAATGCCATGAACGATGTATCGTTGCACGGTAGAGTGATATGGGTGGCGGGATCACAACGCCCGGATTTAATGCCATCCATCTTTCGACGGTACGGTATTTTTGACACCAAATTGATCATGCTACCGCCTACAGGTGGTGGTAGAGTAGAAGTTTTAAAAATTTGCTGTCAAGGACAGACCTCCGGTAACATTAATTTCCAGGCACTCGTCGGAGGCGCAGAAACAGACGGATTGACTTGGCGAGATCTGCTCTTGATTGTTCAACGTGCAAATAACATCGCCAGACGCAATGGTCGTGATACCTTCACGGAAGGTGAGCTCCGTCAAGCATTCAACGACTTCATACCCGACTATTCACGGGAGATGCAAATCTTTATGGGGTTGTTAGCATTGCGTGAAGCGAATTCACGCCTGATGGTCCCAGATGGGTTGTTGCCAGAATATCAAGAATTTGTGGATGGCAACCGGATTGATAAAACAGGCATAAATAAACGTCTAATGGAGTTAAGTCATCAACTCGGTTTGCGCAATTGAAGTTGCGAGTGGAAGCGATGATTGCACGGTTATTCTGTGGAACGTACCGGGTAAAAAATCCTCGATAACAAATGGACTTTCTGAAACGCGCTCGTTACGTTTTGAAGCTTGGCAACGAGCGCGCTTGGCATAACGATATTTCCTAAAACGGTGTTCCGCGCGTTGTTAGGGCACACCAGCGCGAAGTAAATAGATGATTGAAAAGCACGTCCTGCGCCTCTGGCGTTTGAACCTGCTTTAACGCTAACGCGGCATGGAAACGGACATATCGGTCCTCATCCTCAAGTTGCGCGACAAGCGCAGGCATCGCCGGTTCAGCAAGCGTTCCGAATTTCGCTAAGGCACGGGCAGCGTTATCGCGAACAGGAAAATAGGCATCGCTCAACTGAGTTGCCAAGACCTGCACAGTCTCGGACACATCTATTTCGTCAGACACCAGTTGTCCGATGAGTCCCAACCCCTCTGTTGCGTGTCGTCGGACCGATTCGGAGGGGTCTTGTGCAGCGCGGACCAACGCAGGTAGTGCCTCTTGCGCGGTTTTTCCCATATCTGCCAAGGCGAATGCTGCGCTTGCCCGAACGGAATCGTCTGTTGCTTGCAAGGCATCAATAAGCGTCGGAACAGCGGATGCACCGGTGAGACTCAAAGCGTATCCTGCATACTCGCGGATAGCATTAGATTCGCTGTGTAACATTTGCTTCAAGGCAGGCACGGCAGCTGCACCGACCCGCCCCAACCGATAAGCGGCATTTAACCTGTCTTTTTCATTCTTACTATTCAAGGTTTCAACGAGGGTATCCACTTCATTTTCGGGAACACCGTTGACAGCACCGTTCTGTTTCCCGTAATACCAGTCCCATACCGACTCCCATAATTCCGGATGCTCGGATTCTTCTCCGTTGCTGAATGTGTGCCAGTCGGCAGTATGACTCTGCCACAAAGGTGCTTGTGGTTCATCAAGTCGGATAAAGAGAAACTTTAACATATATCGCTTTTTGTCGCTCCGATTTGGCATTGCGCGGTGCCATAAATCGTAGTGGACAATCGTCACAGTCCCTGCTTCGCCACAGAGTGCAACTTCTGGCTGTTCATGCGCACTTTCACCCGTCTCGTAATACTGAGAACCCGGCAGCACAGCCGTTGGTCCCATATCTTCTGTGACATCCTGCGGGTAGTAGAACGCCATCGTCCAACGACACCGGTGCCGACGAATCTGTTCGTCTCCTGCATAACTGTCTTTATGAAAATTCTGACCCTCGCTGCCCTGTTGATTGAAATGGCAGTATCGGTGTGGATGCATGACGTAGTCCGAACCGAGCACACCTTGCATCGCGCCATGAACCACAGGATGGTCAAAAACTTCTTGAATTTCAGGGATAGCTGGCAGGAGATTGTTCCCCAAATTCCCGGTTTCCTCAAACATTGTGTCCAATTGCTGACGAATATTCTCATGAAAACTCGACGGGAAATCGGTTTTCACCTTGACGTACCCGTTGATGATGAAATCCCGCATCTGTTCATCGGTGAGTGGCAGTGTCGGTCTATTCATCTTGCGCGCCCTCCTCTATTTTTTCTGACAGGGAGTCAAATTCTATTAGGGCATTTAAGAGATGTTCTCTAATATGGTGTTCCGCGTGTCGTTAGCGTACACCAACGCGAAGCAAATAGGTGATTGAAAAGCGCGTCCTGCGCCTCTGGTGTCTTAATTTGCTTTAAGGCCAATGCGGCATGGAAGCGGACATATCGATTCTCATCTTCGAGCTGCTCAATAAGGGTAGGGATTGCCGGTTCAGCGAGTGTGCCTAATTTTGCTAAGGAACGGGCAGCGTTATCGCGAATCCAGTAATAGTCATCATGCAATCCGTTTGTTAAGACCTGTACAGTCTCGGACAGGTCCATCTCTTCAGAAACCTGTTGTCCGATGAGTCCCAATGCCTCTGTGGCGTGTCGTCGTACCCATTCGGAGGAATCTTGTGCAGCGCGAGTTAACGCAGGCATCGCCTCTTGTGCGGTTTTGCCCATATCCGCTAAGGCATACGCCGCGGTGCCACGGACGGAATCATTTGCCGCTTGCAGTGCGTCAATGAGTGTCAGAACAGCGGGTGCACCAGTGAGACTCAGGGCATACCCGGCGTAGTTGCGGATAGCATCAGATTTACCGTGCAACGCCTGCTTCAAGGAAGGCACAGCAGCAGCACCAACGCGTCCTAAACGATACGCGGCATTTAGCCTTTCTCTCTCGTTATCGTTATCCAAAGTTCCGATAAGAGCGTCTACCTCAGCACGCGAAACACCATTGGCAGGGTTTCCGTTCTGCTTCCCATAATACCAGTCCCATAAAGATTCCCACATTTCCGGATGTTCAGGTTCTTCGCCGTTGTACCAGTTAGCCGTATCGCTGTTCCACGCCGGTGTTTGCGGCTCGCCCAATCGGGAAAAGAGGAATTTCACCATGTACCGTTTCTTATCGCTCCGATTCGGAGTTGCGCGGTGCCATAAATCGTAATGGACGATTGTCACAGTTCCGGCTTCACCACAGAGCGAGAGGTCCGGCTGCTCGTGTGCGCTTTCACCAGTCTCATAATACTGCGAACCGGGTAAAACGGCGGTAGCCCCCATATCTTCCGTGACATCCTGCGGATAATAGAACGCCATCGTCCAACGGCATCGGTGCCGACGAATCTGTTCATCGCCTTCATAAGTATCCTTATGGAAACCTTGCCCGTCACTCCCTTCAGGGTTGTAGTGGCAGTATCGGTGTGGATGCATAACGTAGTCCGCGCCGAGTACGCCTTGCATTGCGCCGTGGACAACGGGATGGTCAAAAACCTCCTGCATCTCAGGGATGAGCGGCAGGACGTTGTTCCCCAGATTGCCCGTTTCAAACATTGTTTCCAGTTGTTCGTAAACATTTTCATGAAAACTCGGCGGGAAGTCGGTCTTTACCTTGACGTACCCGTTGATGATGAAATCCCGCATCTCTTGATCGGTGAGTGGCAGTGCTGGTCTGTTCATCTTAGGAACCTCCGTTCATCGTTTTTTCGGACTTGCCGGTATTACCCCAAACTGTCATCTAAAGGTTACACGTATTTTAGCACTATTTCTATTTGGAAATCCACAGAAGTTTTCAGTTTCTATAAACACGTCTACGGCACGCGGCGCGTGCCTACTACTTTTAAGGATGTATTCTCACTTTTTCACTGCGCCAAAAGTAACGCCTCTGAGTAAGTGTCCCCGCATTAGGAAAGTAAAAACAGCGACGGGGAGCAGGAAAACAAACGTCGCTGCAGCGATTTTTCCCCAATCCATGCCTGCAGAACCGGTCGCACTGGTAATTGAGGGCGGCGCGGTTACGGCTTTGCCACCGACTTCTGTGAGCACCAAGGCGAAGGCGAATTCGTTCCATGCTGTAATGAGACAAAACACTGCAGTTGCGGCGATACCCGTAACGGATTGTGGTAAAATCACCTTCACAAAGGTTTGAAATCGAGAGTAACCATCAACGAGTGCAGCATCTTCATACTCCTTCGGAATTTCATCAATGAATCCTTTCATGAGCCACACCGCAAACGAGACATTAAAGGTGGTATAGAGCAGGATCAACCCAAAGTGTGTGTCTCGCAAACCGAGTTCACTATACATCAGATAGATCGGAATGACGACAACGACAGGGGGTAACATCCGTGTGCTGAGGATGAAGAAGAGTAGGTCGTCTTTACCGGCTACGTCGAATCGGGAAAAGGCGTAAGCTGCAAGCGTTCCGAGTCCGACTGCGAGAATTGTGCTACCACCACCAATGATAATACTATTGAGCAATTGATAGAAATACTTGGACCCACCGTTCGCCAATGCGACACAAACAGCGATTGTTCCAAAGACGCTCGGTAAGACGACCGTCAGTCGCAGTTTCTTCTCAGTTTGTGAGGCTATGCTGCCTGTTTTCCTTAATGGGTCAATCAACAGATAGGCGATAATTGTGCAGACGATCAGTAGCAGGAAATTGAATCGGGCATCCGTTTGAAGACGACTCTGCATCGGCGGCAGACTCAGAAAACTATAGAGACAGGTTAAAACGAAAATAATATTCCAGACCAAACCGAGATAGCGGGGTAACTTCGCCTTAAACAGAGAAAAAACGCCGAACAGGAGTAGTCCTATGAACACCTCTGCGAGAAAAATGTATGTTACGCCCGGGACCCCTTCTGAAGGCATTAATTTCTGATAGTTTTCCAGCGATATTTTAAAGACGAACTTGGGAAGTTTCGTGGTAATATCTGCGAAACCTTTCAGAGACGTTGCCAAAATCCAATAAATCGGCGTGATATAGATAATCACAGCCACGGCAATGAATGCAATTATGAGGTAGTGCCAAAAATTTTTCCGATTCCGCATTTTCCTTATGTTTCCCCTTTAACGCGGTTGAGGTATTTCACGTAGATATTGCTCAGTGCAACGATAATGATGAGCAGAATGTATGCCATTGCACACGCCTTGCCGGTGTTATAGTTCCGAAAAGCGAGTTTATAGAGGTTCATTGATACAGTTTCTGTAGCGGTGCCGGGGCCCCCCTCACGGGTTAGGACATAGACGATGTCGAACATTTTGAAGGCATCCATTGTTCGGAACAGGAGTGCAATGAGTAGAAGGGGTGATACCAATGGCAGCGTAATCCATCGGAACTTGAACCAAGCGGAGGCTCTATCGACATCAGCGGCTTCATAGAGATATTTCGGAACAGCGCTTAATCCGGCTAAAGCGATCAACATCATGAAGGGTGACCACATCCATGTATCGACAATAACAACAGATAACATTGCCACTTTCGGATGGGTCGTCCAGCCGATCGGAGATTTCAGAATAGGGCTCAGGAAAAAATTCAGCAATCCGGAATTATCTGAGTAAAGAATAAAACGCCAAAAGAGTCCGACAACTACGGGGGATAGCATCATCGGGAGCAGGAGAAGTGTTGTAATGAAGCCTTTATATCGGAATTCACGATTCAGGAGCAGTGCTAACCCGAACCCGATCAAGAATTGTGCCGCGACTGCTAACAGGACGAAATATGCAGTGGTTTGAAAGTAACCCCATATCTCTGGGTCTTGAAGGAGGCGTGCATAATTACGAACACCAATAAACCTTGGAGCTGCGGGCATTGAGGCCTTGTAGCGATGGAAACTTAGGTACAACGACCAGAGGAGCGGAAAGATGTTCATCAAGATGAGCAAAACCATGGTGGGCATGATGAATGCCATCTTTATTTGGTAGTCGCTCATCCCGCGCGATGTCTTGTACGGGTGGTTGGTTTGCATATTATTTACGAAAGCCGTCAGCCATCAGAAAAGAGGCTTTCGGGAAACCAGGCACCTCTTGCTGTTAGCAGATACACCGACAGCCGATTTGTCAGTCCTGTGTTTTTTCTTTAAGCTGTTCAATAACCACTAAAGCCTTAGCAAGTTCTGTTTCGGCGTGTTCCCGTGCTTCTGCCTCTCTTTGCCGTGCTTCTGCCTCTTGTGCAACGCGCGCCTCCGCATTTTCAACACGTGCTTCCGCCTCTAAAACCCGTGCCTTCGGCGGTGGAACCCACGCAGAATGATTCGCATCGTACAAACTCAGAATACCGTCTCGCTCCCCTAACTCCAAACCGAGTACGACTGACGGTAAACGTTCATCCACAAACGCGATCTCTTGATATACCCCGTCTACCAGTCGATACCCTTGAAAATGTGGATGTACTTCTCCATAGGGGTCGTAAATGTAATACTCTTGAACACTTAACACAGACGCATAGAGCGATTTCTTATCTGTTATATCGTTGGTGTATGTGCTTGGACTCTCGACCTCCAACACAAAATCAGGAGTGCGCGCCTCTTCCCACGTCCGATACGTCCGCCGCTCTTTCTTACTGACACCGAAAACAACGAACACATCGGGAGCTACAGATTTGTAAATGTTGCCTTCCTCATAATACATCAGTAGGTTTCCTGAGACGTATACATCGTTGACATCCTCAAAATGTTCCTTAAGCATAAAAATAAAATCCATCATGAGATTTCGATGTCGATCGGTTTCAGCCATAGGTTCCCCATCTGATTCGGGATAAATGATTGTCGGTGCTGCCTGAATCTGCTTCTGCATTGTGCCACCTCGTGTGTTATAGGGGAATGTCCTCTTGCTATCACGCGCAACGATACTTGTCGGCAGGATTTAAGATGAATCAAAAAATGGCAACTGTAATGGCGGATGGCGGGTGAAGGACTGCATTTGCAATCTTTCACCCTTTCAATCCTTACTCGTCGTAGTAGCCTGCGTCCTCAAAGATTTCCTCATGCTCTCGTGCGATAGCGTCGAGTGCCTCTTTAGGGGACTTGATTTTGGAGATGGCTGCGTTCCAATGCGTCTGGCAAGCCGCTAAGAGTTCTGCGTATTCCGGCACTGCCCAGAAATCGCGAAGGTATGGGAAACTCGCAGCGAAGGCTTCGTTAAAGGGCGTTGCCATCTTAAAGGTATCCGACTGCAACACCTCTTTGTGCGGTGTGAAGCCACCGAGTGCGGCCCATTTCTCCTGCACAGGTTTCTGCATAAACCATTTCATGTATTGCTTGGCAATATCTTTGTTCTTAGAATAGGAAGAAATCGACATGCCTTGTCCACCGATGCTGATATAGTGTCCTTTCGGGCCGGCGGGTGCGATAAAGAAACCGCTCTTATCGTGCGAGATCTTATTCACCTCTGGGTTAATCACCCCAGGGAAAAAGGCGAAATAATTCATTGCCATCGCGACCTTACCAGAATTGTAAGCGTTCAGCGTTTCCGCCCAATAATAGTTTGGGGCATCCGGGGGTGAAAATTGGAGCAGGTCGGTGTAGAATTCGAGTGCTTTGGCAGCGTCTTCAGAGTTAAGGAGTCCAGCGACTTTATAGGTCTCTGCGTCGCCATAGGAACCACCGAAACTCCACATCACCTGTTGAAATCCCATCGTAATACCGTCATATTCTTTGCTATACCACGTTGCGATACCGTAGAGGTCATCATCTGGGCGCGTAAAAAATTCGGCAATATCCCGGAGTTGATCGTAAGTTTTCGGGGGTGCGAGTGCGTAGCCATATTTCTTTTCAAACGCCGCCATTTCCTTCGGGGCTTCAAAAAGGTCTTTCCGGTAGACGTATCCAGCGGCATCTACCTCTGCGGGCAATGCCCAATATGTTCCACTGCCTTTCGGGTATTCAGCAAACGCAGTCATCGCGGGGCCGTAGATAGCATCTACATCGATATTTTCATTGATCCAATCGGTTAGATTGATGTAGTTTTTGCCTTGAGAGTTCCTGCCGAGCCACTGACTATCGCCAATGACGATGTCGTAAAGGTCGCTTTTCCCGACAAACGCTGTAAAGACTTTATCTTGGAAATTGGGCCACGGAATCTGGATGACATCAACGGTTATTCCGGTTTCAGCGGTAAAGTCTTTTGAGAGTTCCTGCAAGTAATTAGCGGGATCCCATTCTGCCCAGACAATGGTTAGCGATTGGGATTGGTGGTTATCAGCTTTCGGCGCACTAACAAATGCAAGTGCAAGTATTAGTGCTAAAACAAGACTTATGTGAACACTTTTCATACTTCTGTCCTCCGTATAAAGTATCATGCGAGTTGTTATTAGCACCTATTAAAATCTGACATACGGTTCGGTGCTTTACCAAGCATTATAAGGAAACAGAAAAATTTTTGCAAGGAAATTTGTTTACAGTGCAGGTGCAGGCATCGAACCGACCTAACTACATTTATCTGAATGGGAATGTCTGTTAAAGTTCACCGATGCAGAACACGGTATTTTTTGCTTCTAAACTCCGAATTTCGGAATAGTGGTAAACTTGGGTGACTTCTACGCCATTTTCAACGATGGCAGTGGGGCGTTCGATAACGAAGTCAGCGAAGTGCGGTGCGTTGAAAGCAACGTAAGCGAGGCTGAACGCCTCAATCTGCCGATCATATCGCTTTGACAGATCTGGAAATAGCACAATTCCAGTATCAACTTGGTAGATGCCAGCGTTTTCATCTATGTTCATCGTTTTAACCGGACACTCAATAATTGCCCGCTGCTGTGTATGGGTATCCCATATTTCTGTCTGCGTTACGATGGGTAGACATTTTTGTGTCGCCTCAAGAATGGCTGCGTTGCTATCAAGGACCCGGACCGGCGATGCCTCTTGAACATCAAACAAGGGACCTCCCCAATAGTCCCGCGCCGGTCTATATTCGGCGTAGTTATCGTTGCAGTAAGCATGCCTTCTGAATACGGCTATGTGTTCTTTGCCAAAAACAGGGAGGAAGTCATAGTTTGGATTTATGAAGAGATTTTTCTCCGCAAAGGTGTGTTCACTCTTACACGAACCGCATTGGTAATAATCGCTGAAACTTCCATCTGTGTTATCTATGATGCGGCATCGCGATTCGACCCAAAAGCGCGGAGCATTCCCGTTGCCAACAGTGTTAATAAAAGAGAGTCCATAATCAAGGCAATTCATCGATTTTCCTTTCAGTAATGTTCATATATTTTCGCGCTTTGCTATAAATCAGTACCGCCAATCTTCGTGTGCCAAGGGGGCTTGGTTGAGGATGTCTCTATATGTTCGCCATTGCGGTAGGAACTTGTCCATCAACTCACGGAACCGATCGTTATGATGACGTTCCAGTAAATGCACCATCTCATGCACCAATACATACACCAGACACGATTTCGGTTTCTTCGCCAGTTCCAGATTAAGCCATATACGTTTGGCTCCGATGTTGCAAGACCCCCAGAGTGTTTTCATTTTCTTAATGCGCACCTCGTTAACAGACAAACCCATCTTCTGTTCCCATTTGGCAATGAGTAGTGGTAATTGTGCGCGAAGATGTTCACGATACCATTCATAAAGTACTGACTCGCGTTTGTCCCGGTCTGTCCCTGGACGTACGACTAATCCGATCCTCGTATTGTTAAGCAGGCGAACCATTGGTGGACTGTCCTGCTCTGTTACTTTCAGTCTGTAACGTTTCCCCGCAAAATAATGGCTTTCACCGGACACATACTCCCGTTGTGATTGACGTTCCTGCTTTGCAAACGATGCTTGTTTCCGTCTAATCCATCCCAGACGTGAAATAATAGCCATCCGCACGGCATCATCGTCAAGTCGCAATGGTGCAGACACACGCACCTGTCCATGGGGTGGATGAACACCAATATAAAAATGCTTAATGTCTTTACGGACAACCTCTATGGAGAGACCACGGACTTCAATATGATAATCTTCGGTTTTAGTATTCATCTTGATTTTTTGCGATATTGAAAATTTTGTCAATGTCAATAGTATCGTCATCAAAATCATCCAAGATAACTATTTCAATGGCGTTACGTATTTCAAGTTCTTTGAATCTATTTCCTCTCCATTCATCACTTCTTTCATCAATAATAGCCTCATCTATTGCTTTCGCCATTTCGGTTTTATGATCAACCGGCATATCGTCTGGTAAGTTATCAAAAAAAGCCTGCCGTGGTTTTGTATCAATGCCCTGTGGATAGTCCGAGTTTGCAGTAGGATCGGTAATCTGCTTGCTCAACCTCGTAGCCTCTGATAGGTATTGCCGATAATTAATTTTATCCTGTCTCCGCTGACGAATGAGTTCATCAAGCAGTCGTGACATCTCTTCATAATATTTGGGATTGATCTCTGATTTGTCAACAATGACACGCCGAATGTTGTTTTCTATTGTTGCCGCGATCGCCTCTTCACTTGTGCGGATGCCTTCAGGCAATTTCTCAATCGCCGCATCGGCACCCTTATTCACGATCAGTTGGACAAGTGGCATATTGTCAAATGTTGAGAGCGTCTCACTCTCCTCGGCTTGGATATAAGTATCCAACAGATGGCGCATATCAGGCTCGAACATCTTCAGGTCAATGTAGTCGCCACTTGTTAGTTTTACTTGTTGACGTACATATTCGTAATCGCCCACTTCTTTTTTGATTTTCTCTGCTTCCGCGTCACTATATCCTGCCGCCTCCATCTCATTTGCAAGGTTAGCGTATGCACGGACTAAGGCTGCAGTCAACTTATAGAGTTTTATGCGTTTCTGCTCATTGGCTTTTATCTGTTCGTTGTTTCCACTTTCCGCACTACAGAAATAACGGATATAATCCGCAATCTGTTTCGGCGGATCAACCGGTTCGCATAACGCTTTAATCGCTTCGCGTGCGTCTTCTAATCGTTCTCTGCCTTTTTCAAGCCTATCCTTCAATAATCCTTCCACATCTTCGGTATCGTAGTTTTCAAACGCCTCACCCGTATAGTCTGTCATTGCCTGCCTCAGGGATCCAAATAGGTCTTTATAATCCACGATGTAGCCGAATTCCTTGTCATCAGTATGAATGCGATTGACGCGACAGATTGCTTGAAACAACCCATGATCCTGCATACTTTTGTCTATGTAAAGATAGGTGGCAGGTGGTGCATCAAAACCTGTGAGTAGTTTGTCCACGACGATGAGGAGTTTCATCTGTGCAGGTTCTTCAATGAAACGTTTCTTTACCTCTTGTTCAAACTGATCAACCTTGGCGTTCGTCAACTTAAAAGGCTTTCCAAAATATGCTGAAAGCATATCTCTATATGTATTGTATTCCAGCTGCTTATCGGTAAGTCCTTCGCCTGTTTCTTCGAGTTTGATGGATTCTATATTGGGTCTATAGGATGTCACCACGGCACATTTCCCTCTCAAAGGTGTATCTTGAAATAGATTGTAGAGCCTACAAGCAGAGAGGATACTGTTCGCCACAAGCATTGCGTTCCCTTTCCCACTTTTCAACCGATCGCGCGTGCCCATATCCAAAACAATGTCTGCGACGATTTTCCGTAAGCGATTCATTGAACTTTCGACATTTAGCATCGTTCCCCAACGTTCCTTGAGCTGTGCTTTCGCCACATCGTTTAACCCGCGGGTTTTGCTATCAAAAAATTGGTCTATACGGTCTTGTGAAGTGAGATTCTGGTCAATATCGCGTGCCTCATACTGCAGGTCAAGCACGACTTCATCATGGACTGCCTCATCATATTTATAGGTGTCAATAAATTTACCGAATATCTCAATGCTCCGTTGTTTGTCGCTCTTTAGCAGCGGTGTGCCTGTGAAGCCAATGAGCATGGCGTTGGGAAGAAGTTCCTTCATTGCCTTGTGGAGTATGCCCGACTGTGTGCGGTGGCATTCGTCTACAAATACAAAAAATTCGTCCTTTACACGTAAACCATCAGCGAGATTCTGCTTTAGATCAATTACATAGAGGTCAACATCTGTATCTTCTATCTCTCCCGACTTGCCAAACTTGTGAATGAGAGAACAGGCTAACCGGTTTGTGGCATCGCTAAGTACTTGCTTCAGATCCTCACCGTTCTTTGTTCGCTTAATATTCTCTTTGACACCCTGAAAAACACCTTCGATTTGTTCATCCAATTCTATGCGGTCAGTGATGATGAGTACCCGTGCGTTAGGATTATTTGCCAGAATCCATTTTGCTAACCAGACCATCACCAAACTTTTCCCGCTGCCTTGTGTGTGCCAGATAATCCCGCCCTCTCTACTCTTGACGCGTTCCTGGGCTGCCTTCACACCGAAGTATTGATTATGACGGCAGATTTTCTTTCTTCCAGCATCAAATACGATGAAGTCGTGTAAGATTTCAAGCATCCGTTCTTTGTTGCAAAATTGCCCGAGTTCTCTAAGTAACGGATTGGTCGCAGTCTCTGGCTGTGCAGGCTTTACTTTCCATCGTAACCAGTATTTTTCAGGGGTCTTAATAACGCCGTAACGTAATCCTTCAGTTTCATTCCCCGCCATCACCAGCTGCACTGTGCTAAAAAACCACTCGATGAACGTCTCTGTTTGATTGACAAGGTTTTGACGGATACCTTCAGAGACAGAGGTTATGGCACTTTTCAACTCTAACACACCGATAGCGATACCGTTGATATATAGCACGAGATCGGGACGTTTGTTGTGTTTTCCTCTGAGCGCGACCTCCTCTGCGATACCGAAATCGTTGTTTTCTGGATTTTTCCAATCTATTAGCCAGACTGTTTTATGTTGTTCACTGACATCTGGTTGCACCTTCACGCCGTAGCGTAAGAGTTCATAGACTTCAAAGTTCGCGTCATAAAGCGTTCTACTTCCACCAATTTTCGCTGCTTGTTGTAGTTGATACACTGCTTTGGTGATAATATTGGGGGCGTGGTTCTGTTTCCGCAGCCAGTCAGCAAGGTCTTCAGGGATGATATTGCTGTTTTCGTCAACGCTATCTGCCCAGCTACCGAGGTAGGTATAGTTCAAGGCATCTTGGAAGAATTCTATGACGCGTTTTTGTGTGTCTTTTTCTGTTTCACGAATTATGTGCATGTTGGTGTATCCTATTCTCTATAGAAGGGAAGAAACTCCCAAGCAAAACACTCCGATTCCCGATTATAAATGTAATAGTCGCGATTCGGGTTGCATCTTATACTGCATCTTATACTGCATCTTATACTGCATCTTATACTGCATCTCTTGATTTCAACTTTGAGAGTTCGGTCCTTCCTTTGTCAGTCAATTGGTACTGCTGCCTTCGACTTCTGGGTTTATCTGGTAGTGTGTATTCAATCATCTGATCATCCAGAAGGCCTCGAATAACGTTGTGGAGATGACCGGTAGGCTTCTTCTGTCCTAATTTCTTGGACAATTCGGATCTTGACATCGCACCAGCGGTGAGTAAGTTTATGACTTTCGATTTGATATCTGAAGGGAGGGACTCTGGCAGTCCTGTCTCTGCTTGTCCCTGTATAGTATCATTTATAAGCTGCTGCTTCCAAGGTAACACCTTAATATTGTTCTCAACGATTGCCTTCGGGAGGTGTTTAGGTCGAGTGTCACCTTTGTGCATGGCAAGAACACCTTTTCCCTGTGCGAGGCTTTCTCGTATTTCCCAGTCTACCCATTCGCTATTTGCAGTTTTATCCGATACATACACGACAGTAACCGAACTTTGGCGAATACGTTCTCGGATGTCAGGTTTGATGTGATCCGATTTTTCGCTATTGAACGGTGCTCTCGGAGAGAGATCGCTAAACACAATATTGCTATTTTCATTTTTGAGCAGCGTACTGAGGAGGTTGATGGCATCGGAATCATCCGCGCAAAAACTAATAAACACGTCGTATTTTTCACTTCTATCCTCTTTCGGTGTTGAAGTTATTGTCTCTTGCGCGCGCCTCTTTTGAATGACCTTATCTACTGCCTGTTCAATTTGGCAGATTGTGAGTTTCCCACGTTTGGGTGGGAATTTGATAGTTCTTTGTCTTGCCATGGGTATTCTCCCGCGATTTTAAATGGCTCGCGACACCTATAAAATTTTTTATCTTGTACTGCTGATTATCTCCTTGAATGCTGATCGGACAAAGAACTTGTCTCTGCGACCAGCCATTTCCCGAGTACCCAAACATAATCATTAAAAATCAGGTCATTTACTTCCAACTGAAAATCTTGCGCCATTTGCGGCAAATCTTTCACAAAATTTTGGTAACGTTCCCAGATAACATTTCCACTTGGAAGTGTTTGACGCCTTGAGGTAGTGCGGAGCCAGTTCCGGACGGCTTTTATAACTGCTTCAGGACTGTTGTTATGAAACTGAATGTCTTGGCCAGCAATATCCGAGATAAATTGTTGGTACCGATACGGTTCGCTATCCAGTACGAGGCAGTTTTTTCTTTTTTGCTCTTTTACACCAAATCTCTTTGCGCCGAGGAAAATTCCCAATTCCAGAGGCATATTAAATCGAGGTAAACCTGAAATCTCGTCTAATTCTGTTCGCGATATATCATGAATTCCATAACGGCAGTCCGCGATAATGGTATAAATCTTATCAATACGCACTTGGCTTGTGTCTTCTTCTTCAAGCGCACAACGTGCCATAAAACCGCAATCATGTACTGCAAACACTATCGCATCAAACAAGGGCTTGTAAGCCGAATCAAATGGGCAATTGATAAAAACGTTATCGGTATAGTGGTTTAATTTCATATAAACTGGCACGCTACTATTATTCAGAGTGGGCTCTATAAAAATTGTCTAAACGCTGGTACGGAATTTACCCTATTTTCCAAAGAAAATCAACGAAAAAGTCAAATTTAAATAACGCTATTTCGTCCTGACATGTGTTTGTTTTCTACCTTATTCCGATTTCAACAACCGCACGCGCCCCGTGAGAAGCTGCTGCATCATGCTTTGTTTGATAGCGTGAGTTTTGTCTCGGCGTTTCTCAAGAGCTGCAATCTCAATCTCCACATCATTGAGGACTGCAGCGATAGCAACTTGCTCGTCGATGGGTGGGAGAGTAACATGAATTTTTGAGAATACAGGCCATCTTAAACTTCCCCGGCGATTAATGGAAGACGTAGTAGCATTGGCAAACTCTTGGCGGTAGGATTCAAGCTTCAGTAATCTGTGGAGGAAGAAACTATTGATGTCCTTCTTCGGTGAGCACACGACATAAATTGGACTAACAAGAGCTACATCATAGAGGTCCTGAAGTCCGATTGATCCTTCTTCAACATGATTTATTGGATAACCTATCTGGCCGCGTCTGATGATTTTGTAGCTACTCAGGTCTTTGCTAAAGACTTGGTTCTTGAAGTAACTAAGCGAATCAACGAATCCCAGGTGCTTAGAACAGGTCAAAACCGGGATATCCGCGCCTAAATTATTCTTCTCGCTACATAGACTTGCCACATCGCCGATTTGCTTTGTTTCCCATGCACCGCTGAAGCCGGGCAGGCGTGTCCTACCGGTGAGCAGTTGCTGCATGGTGGCTTGTTTGATTGCACGCTTTTTGGCGATGAGTGCGTCCAATGCGTTGATTAACCCGTCCACATCTGACAACGCCTCGGCGATGGCGCGTTGTTCTGGAGTTGGTGGGACGGCAATCCATACAGTAGACAGTGTGCGACCGTTGGTCAGGGCACGCGTTGTGTATGTTGCATTTGATATGATTTGGGATCTGACAACTCTATTTGCAAAACAGTACTGCTTGTAGTGATCGTCGAGTCGCCCATCACGGGACCTAGCACGAAGAACAAAGCCACTAAATACGGTATCGTGAGGTTCATAGAGCATAACGGATGCCACCCCAATATCTTCAACCGTTTCCGATGTGCGGGTAAAGAACACGTCGCCCTTTTGGACTTTGAAATTCCTGATTTCCTCCGGTGTTAAGTTTACCCGTCCCAACAGATCACCTGGTCTAAGGCCTGGGTGTTCAAAAACATCCATATAGTTGACGATAGGTGTTCCACTACCGAAAAATCCCTTGGCCTTATTTAGACCGTTTTTGAATACAAAGAGATCTCCAAGAAGTACTGCTTTCCAAGTATTAGGAAGAGGTCCGAGATTTGTCTGTTTGTAGCCTGTTGAAAACCTATGGTGAATAGTGGTTTTACTCATTCCCAATCCGCCCCCATCTTCTGCAAATGTGCTGCTACCTTCGCGCTAAATGTTTCCACTTCCTGCGACAGGGCGGGCAACGGTTGTGCGTAGCGTTCCTCTAATTCCTTCACGCGTTCTGTGAGATTCTGTGTCAACCGCTGTACTTCACTTGTAATTTCGGCTTGGATTGTGGTGAACCATTTATCGTCAATCACGAGCTGCTTAATTTCCGTTTCGGTGAGCGTTTTGTAGCGTGCTAACACCTGTTCATCCAATGCGAGTTGTGCGTCTTTCACCTTTTTGTCCGCTTTTGCCTTCGCATTAATGAGCGATAGACAGTGTTCAAGTGCTTCGCTTTCGTCGTCCTGTGCATCGTTGTGCGTCATCAGATTGGGTGTGAGTGCTTTGCGTCTTGCGTTTACAGTGGTCTTTGTAACGTTGCCACTGTCGTTGACTGCATCCGTGAGCAACCCCTCGTCGCCGGTATGTTCTTCAATGTATGCCTCAAGTTTTTGCTCAGCAGTCTCCAGCGCGCTTTGGTGTCTGTCAATTTCTGCTTGTTTGTCGGTAAAATAGCGTGCGACAATCAGTGCCGGTGGAATCAGATCCGTCTTATATTTCTTTTTCTTAAGAGTAAGGTCGGGGGTTTCCTTGAGGTCTTTGTCTTGGATAAGGTCGCGCGGTTGTGATGCCTTCACCCATCCATCTGTGGTGATGAGATACACATCGTCCTGCATCACTTCATCCCAATAGTCCATCAATTTCTGGTAAACATCGTAAGGGTCAAGGAGTGGTAAATTGTCGAATTGCATCAGCAGGTCTTCCGAGAGTGCATCAATAACATCTCTTGGCTTGGTATTCGCATCAATACCCCCCAACAGCGGTTCGTGTGTGTTACGCCACCTCTCAAAGACAGCGATTACCTGCTGCTGGTAGTCAGTGAACTCGTTATGTGAGAGGATGGTCGTTTTTACCTGTTGTGTTTCCACTTGTGGGTCGCTATAACTGGGTCTGCCGTTTGCTTTGAACAACTCTTGGCGTAATGTAGGAAACACTTCCCAATAGTCGTCAAGTGCGTCAATATCGGTGTTTGGGATACCACCGTTGAGGTGCGCGTCAAGGTCGTGTAGGTCTTCGGGTTCGCTGTTGTCAATATAGCGCGGGATATTGAGGTTATAGTCGTTGGCAGGGTTAACAATTTCAGATGTCGGCACTATTCGGGAATATCCGTCTATTTCGGTCTGTTTATTAAATACGGACACGATTTTATGGATGTCCTGTGCGCGGAGTCGGTTTTTGTTGCCATCTTTGAGGTAACCTTTGCTTGCGTCTATCATAAAGATGCCAGTACGATGTGCAGCACTTTCCTTGTCTATCACGATGATACAAGCGGGGATGCCCGTACCGTAAAACAGATTGGCGGGTAAACCAATAATGCCTTTGATGTATCCACGTTCGATGAGGTTTCTGCGTATATCTGCCTCTTTGTTGCCGCGAAATAGCACGCCGTGTGGTAGGATGATTGCACCTTTACCTGTGCTTTTGAGGGATGCGATGAAGTGTAGTAGGAACGCATAATCGCCATTTTTGGCGGGCGGGATGCCGTATTCAAAACGTGCATATTCGTCTTTAGCAGGATTGAACCCGGTCATCCACTCTTTGTCAGAAAAAGGTGGATTTGCTACAGCAAAGTCAAAAAGTTTGAGACTCGTGGCTGAATCTTACAATCAGGTGCAGAAAGTGTGTTACCGGGACTTATCTCTGCGCCTGCATAACCGTGAAGTATCATATTCATCCGCGCGAGTCCGTAGGTTGCATTGTCCTTCTCCTGTCCATAGATACTAAGTCCGCGCGGTGCTTCGTCGGCTGCCTTCAGCAGTAGCGAACCGGAACCGCAAGTCGGGTCGTATATCGTATTTATCCTTTGGGTATCAGGACCAATGCCGATAACCTTCGCCATAATGCGCGAAACTTCGGCAGGCGTATAGAACTGCCCTTTGCTTTTGCCAGACTCTGTAGCGAAATGCCGCATCAGATATTCATAAGCGTCGCCTAACAGGTCATCACCTTCAGCGCGGTTGGAACTGAGATCGAGGTCGTTGAAGATTTCCACCAGTCCGGTAAGGCGATCCACCATCTCTTTGCCTTTGCCGAGTTTAGTGTCGTCATTGAAATCAGCTTGATTAAAGTCGCTTATCCGTTTGTTTGCCTCAGCGAATTTAGCGATAATCTTGTTGATCTTATCACCGATCTCCTTGTCGCCCTTCAATTCCACCATATCGGCGAAACTTCCACCTTCTGGTACTTTTACTACCTCGCGGGGATTTCTTTCTGCCTTATCGGAGACATATTTCATGAACAGCAGCGTCAGAATATAGTCTTTGTATTGGGAGGCATCCATACCGCCTCGCAGTTTGTTGCAGCTTTGCCAGAGGGAAGCGTAGAGTTGGGATTTTTTGATTGCCATACCTGAATCCTTTCTTGTGATGTTGGGAGAATTATATCATCAACCGGGGGACAAGTCAATAGATTTAAGGCTCTCACCAGAGCCATTCAGTTTTGCGTCATCCACCCCATCCTTTAGCTTTTTTTGACATCTCATGTCAAAGGTGTTATACTTTTTGCATACCGGTTGGCAGATATGTCAAACGTAGTCTCTCTACTACGTGTCTGCCTGCCCGCTCTTAACGGGTTAAGTATTTTAATAGGAGCCGAAAAATGAAAGTTGTAACTGTTACATCTGCTTTACTATTACTCATTGGACTCACCGCGCAACCTGTGCTATCCCAAAATGTTAGTGATGGGATCGTCGCGTATTGGGCATTCAATGAAAAAGATGGCGATACTGCAACCGACTCAAGTGGCAACGGACATGATGGCAAACTGATGGGAGACCCACAATGGACTGATGATGGCTACTTCGGCGGCGCGCTTGAATTTGATCAAGATGCCGATGAGGTGAACGTTCCTTATCATGAGGATCTTAATCAAGAAGTCTTTACGATATGTGCGTGGGCAAACGTGGAACCGGGGAGCGCAAACCATCGGGCTGTTGTCTCTTCTCGTGCGGACTTTCCGCAACGCGGGTTTATCTTCTATGCTGAGCCCGGCAATACGTGGGAATTTTGGATTGGTGCCGGAGCGAATCATTGGAAACCCGTTCGGGGACCAGATGTGAATCTCGGTGAATGGGATCACCTCGCTGGCACTTATGCCGATGGTAACCATAAATTCTACGTAAATGGTGAATTTATAGGAGAAGAGAACTTTGATATTGATGTTAATCCGAGCGAGGAATTCCTCATAGGGGCAGGCGGGAATGAACGTCCTACGCATACCTACCTTTTCAAAGGTATGATTGATGAAGTACGCCTTTATGATCGTGTGCTGGACGAAGACGAAATTGCAGCCGTAATGGAAAGTGATTCATTGGCTGTTGAAGCCGTTGGTAAGCTTGCGGTGACGTGGGGAAAACTCAAAACTGACTTTTTAGAGTAATGTAAGATTCGGCGCGGTTGAAAACCGCGCCTGCCCTATTCAAGATAACCTGATACGGTCGGGAAACTTTATCTGAAGCCAATCGGCAATTAGAAAATACCGAAACCTAAAACGAGTCGGATGGCACCTATGAGAATAGCTACGGCACAAAGGGTACATCCAGCAAAAGCGAGTTCTTTTTTTGATGATAAGACGATAGCTAAGATGCTGAAAAGCAAGCCGAGTACTGCGAATGGAATGTTAAGGTAATTAAGGGAGCCAAAGCATGGAATGATACCAACTGCCATGCCAATAACAGCCAATATGCCCCAAACCAAACTCAAGATTGATAGTAGACCCATGATTATTCTCCAAATTATGACAATACATTATCGTTATGCGGCATTGCCCCTATATTTTTTAGAAAACGTGTGTTTCGCTTTAAAGTGATCACTGCGCAGAGTGTGTTTAGCAGAAAGGTGAAGTAGATATAAAGGCTTAGTGGATTCAAGTGATGTGCCTGAGCGAAATCGCCGCGCGAGATCGCGTAGAATGCGGTACTCATCCCACAAAAAGCACACGGTTTCTGAAATTGTGATTGCCAAGTGCATTCGGGGATAAATTGCGCTAACTGGTGTTGTGGCACAACAAACGGCAGCAGAAGTATTATAAAAACACCTACGCTCAAGATGTACCACACAAACAACCCAACTAACGTCAATTCCCTTCGTCTGCTCTGTAACACCTTTACACCTCTGTCGAATTTTCTTCTTCTGTTTTCCTTAGGACGATATTTCCACCAACGGAACGGAGTTTTAGCAGTGGGCCGCCGCCATTAATAACTCCCCGCAACTGATCAGGTTTTACAGTCCCTGATGCTTCTACGGTTACCGGGAATTCTGTCGTTACTGAGCCACTAAGTACTTTAGCCTCGACAGTCGCAGCGATATCTGGAACGAGTGAGACATTAATACTGCCACCCGTTGTCTCCAAATCTAACAGTAAGTTCTGATTGGTGGCTACCTTTTGAAGTTGGCAACGGATGGAACCACCACTCGCTTTCGCAAGGACAGGTCCGTCGTTTTCGACCTCTATACTTCCACCAGCCGTTTTGAGTTCTGCACCACCTTGGCAGCCGCGTAGGATAACATTGCCGCCGGAGGTTTGCCCATTAACCGCACCTATGACCTGAACAGCTTGTACGTTTCCGCCTGAAGTTTCGGCTTTAACATCACCGCTCCCAGCTGCAATCGCAATATTCCCGCCCGTCGTTTGAAGCACCACATCTCCATTAAATGCCTTAAGATCAATGTTCCCGATGGATGTGACCGCATCAATACGCCCCGTAATATCTTGCAAACGGAGCCCTGCGCGGAATGTCTCTACGTTCACGTCGCCTGTAACATTCACGGCAGAAATGTCGTCACATGCGGTTTGCAAATCGAGGTTATAGTGCTGTGGCACGAGGATATCAAACTGAACATCAAGATCGTTTTTCCGCTTCTGCCAGCGTTTTGCGTTCCCTGTGAACTTCGCCTCAATTTTAACATCGGAGCCCTCGTGTGTTATCTGAACATCAAGATTCTTGAGGATTTCCGCCGCCCGCCGATTCGTTTTTATCTGCGCGGCGCGTTGAATGCGGACCGAGACGGTATCATCCGCTGTGCTTTGTACGTCAATCCCACCGCAGTCGGCATCAATCGTTAGTTTTCCACCCGCTGCAACGGGGAAAGTTTCGACGATGTCCTCCAATGTTGTCTCGGTCAAAAAATCTGGAACCGCCTTTCGGATCATATCTCCAAGCGGTTTATCTATGGCTTCTTCCGCCAGATTTTCCATGAATCGTTCTCCGAAAACGCTGGCGAACCATCCCTTAGCATCCGTGGTTGTATCTAACCCGTCATTAAGGTAAGCTGCGAGTTGATGGCAGGCAATCCCGATTTGACCAAAAGACGCTTCAGCGTCAAGTTCGTCGAAAAGTCCGTCAGGTACAGCGTTGAGTTCTTTCAAGCGGGCAAGAACATTATTGAATTGGGTAATGCATCGTGTTTCGCCACCACTAAAGGCACCTGTTAACGCTGCATCCTCTGCGATCTTTGCGGTGTGATCCAACATCTGGAAAAGACCTCTGAGCTCCTGTTGTTGCTCCTGTCTCTGTTCTTCCATGGCATCCACCTCCTATGATAAATACAAAAGTTTCCTAAAGATTGTCACATATCCTCGCCGTAACCGTATTTTTCTAAATTTTCTTTTAGCATCTCTTTCGCCTTACGGAGCCGCCACTTCACAGTTGTCAGTGGTAGCGATAGAAACTCAGCCATCCGTTGCTGAGGCATCTCTGCCCAATAATAGAGTTCAATTACCGACTGATAGTCGGCTGGTAGGTTCTGAATAGCGTCTCGAACTGCCTGCTGCGTCAATTCGTTTTCTACAATATGCGCCGGATCCGCCGCCGATGTATCAGATACCCTATTTAAGTGTGGTTCCATATCCTCCTGCGGTTGATAGCGACTGCTATTTCTGTAGTAACGCAAGGCACGGTTCCGCGTAATTGAATGCAGCCACGCCCCAAACCGATTCAAATCAGTAAGTTGTGGCAGTGATTCAAAAGCCCGTAAAAACGCGTCCTGCACGACATCTTCTGCATCCGCGGCGTTTCGGACAATTTGTTGTGCAACTGCCAACATTGCGCGTCGGTAGCGATTTACTAACACATCAAATGCTTGTGTATTACCCGCAAGTGCGACAACAACCAACTCGGCATCACTCGCGTCAATCAATTCTTCGGAATGCATGACAACTCTCCCTCTTCTTGTTTATTAGAGACGTGTCACGTAAAAAGGATAGTGGAAAATGCGTTTTGTGGCAAAATAATTGAGCGAGTGGAGTCAGGAAAGGGTATAGTGTATTTAGCCGCCTCCTCGCGATAAATGCTGGGAAAATCTACAATTATTGCGAAGAAGCGGATTTACGATGATTTTTTCGAGGGCTACGAAGTCGGTCTATACAGCATTACTAAACAGCCACCCAATGCAGCGAGCAGGATACCGGCAACGAACTGCCATCGGACTGCGCCCCAACCGCCAGCAGGTGGGTGGGAGAGTGTCGCAACAATAGCGTTCACAATTGGCGCGCCTGCAAAAACAATGGACATCACAACAGCGGGTCTACCGCCTGCGCCAAAGGCGAGTAGAACGCCAAACGCGCCAATCGCGCCGACAAGTCCAGCAACAAACGACCAAGAGACGCCGCTTCCTGTAAATTGCCAGTTGGAGCCATTAATGACGAGCATCAGCGCGGAACCGATGACTGCTGCGAGAAGATAGGCAAGTCCGACAAAGAGAAATGCTTTATAGCGTCCATGCACGGGATCCGCCATCGCGACCTGCCCTTGATGTAGAAATACCCCATAAAGCCCCCATGATGAAACGGTCATGAAAACAAAAATCAGCCATGTTTTAGACATAATTCATTTCCTTGGAATTGGTTGTCAGTTGTCAGAGGAAATAGTTATCAGTTATCAGTTGTCAGTTGTCAGTTATAAGAGGTTTTTGATGATCCGAAAGCCTCTTTTTCTCCCTGTGAGTCAGACTGATAACTCTTAAAACTGACTGCCTATTGCTGATTGCTGACGGCTATTCTTTCTGACAACTGACAGATTTTTCGCAGAAAAATCGTACTGACCACTGACAACTGTTAAAACTGAAAGGTTTTTCATGCCTTGCAGTGAGAGAAAGCCGAACTGAAAACTATTCCTCTGATAACCGATAACTACGTTAGATATACTTTTCAAACACTTTCAAGAGTTGCTCTGCTACTGTCGCATCGTTAAACTTTTGGTGGACATTCATTTTTCCCGTTTCCGCGAGACGTTCCCGCTGTTCAGTATCGTTAAGGAGTTCTATGATACCCGCCGCGACTGCCTCAGCAGATTCGGGTTCCACGAGAATTCCGCCTTCAGTTGCACGAATCATCTCAGGAAATGTACCGTGCTGAGGTTGGACGACCGGTACACCGTTGGCGAGCGACTCTATAATCGATAACCCTTTGGATTCACGGTAAACAGTGGGAACGGAGAAGACATGTAGACGGTTGAGAAAATCAATTTTCTGCGTACGCGTTACCTCGCCGTGATGTACAAAGCTGCCTGCTAAACCAGCTGCCTGAATCTGGTTTACGAGTTCCTCAAGATACGGTTCATCTTTCTTCCCGAGGTAGCCAGCGACATGCAGTTGAACGTTATTAACACCGAATGTTTCGGCTACTAAATGGAAAGCATCTACTAAGATATGTAGTCCTTTCTCTGGACAGATCCGCGCTAAGTAACCGATAATGAAGGGGGGCGGGTCGGGTTTTTCGACAAGCAAGCCGTGTCCTTCCATATTTAACCCAAGCGGCACTATATCAATTTTATTAACAGGTACGTCAAGATATGCGTCTGCCATAAATTGTGCATAGTAGTCACAGGGTGCGACGAAGCCGTCAGCATCCGCTGCCCGTTCTTGGAGGAGTGCTAACGCTTCTGTCTTGTAAGGTTCAATTATATCTTGGAGAAAGATGTCCTCACCTTGAAGGGCACAGATAACTGGCACATCCAACGCCTTCTTTATTTCTCTTGTGAAACCTACGAGCATGGAATTGGTGAGATAGACGATATCGGGTTTATTCTCCTCAGCGAGCCATTTGACTAACTTCGCTAATTCCTTCTTTTGATACCCTTGCTCGGCACGGAGCATAGACACAGTGAGTTGCCCAAGATCGCGAGCGTCCGTTGAATTGCTGAATCGTGCCAATCCGTTTAGCAGTGTCGGGCTGTCGAGTAGTTTGTCGAATGTCCACGGGGTGTGCCTAAAAATAGAGAGTTTCTGCTGAAGATAGACGTTAACGCCGCCAAAAAAGACGCGATTCATGCTGACGTTTGCTTCATCCGTTCGGGTAGGCGTATAGGTAGGAATTAGTGAAACGTTATGCCCCTGCTTCTTCAAGACAGTAGCAACCATATTGTCGTGGATACAAGTGCCGCAGTACATGCCAGCAGCACCTGCGGTAATATAAGCAACTTTGACACTCCCACGTCTAAAGTCGTGGGATTCTTTATTAGGCATTTAGAAATCCCTTTTAGTTGTGGTGTTTTTGCTTCAACGCCCACAGCCTCCGAGCGAGGTCTTAAAATCCCTTCATTTTTTACGTGATAGAAATTTAAGGATAAAATCGTTCTCCCTATTTTGGGGTGCGGTTGTAATAGTGCTGTCTGTGTTTGAGAGCACATTAGCAGGACCATGAAGCATGTAAGTCTCAGTGAGATAGTATATCAGATGCTGAAAAAAAAGTCATGTCTATTTTCGGTTATCAGCAGAGCCATTCAGTTTTAAGAAATTATAGAGTTTCTCGTACTTTTTTCAGGATCCGGTGCGGTTCCAAACCGCACCTACCGGGCCTGGAGGGTCTGAAATTAAACGAAAAAACCGAAAACTGAATGGTTCTGCGGTTATCAGTTGTCAGAAAGATAGCCGTCGGCTGTTGGAAACTATCGGCTGTCAGTTTCTCGTTGTCAGTTATCAGTATATTAGCGATCTGCAGTGAAAAGAAAATTTGCTTTTCTGCCCTAATTGTGGTATCATTAATGATTAGGTTTAACCGACATTTTAGAGGAAAGAAAAAGGAGAGATCAAGATGTCACGCGTCTGTAGTATTTGTAGTAAACGCCCGATGACGGGTAACCAGATTAGTAAATCATTTAAACACACAAAGCGGCGTTGGCTTCCAAATCTTCAACGGGTTCGGGTTCAAACGGAGTCAGGTCCGAGGCGGATCCGTGTATGTACGAAATGTCTGAAGAGTGGAAAAGTGAGCAAAGTTATATCGAGAATGCCTGCCGCTGTATAGCATATTCCATCCGGAGCGTATTCCCACACTATCAGGCGATTAAGACTGCCGTAGATTGGATTTAGGACATACGGGTGACGCGTTGTACGCCTTTTAGTTGGCGAATCGCTTCCATGACTTTATCCAGCTGCTCAGCACCTGTTACATCTATTGTGAGGTTGTCAGCAGCCGTAGCGTCAAGATGGACAGTCGAGGGTTGGAAGGTGCCACAGCGGATGTTCACTTTGTATTGTGCGATAGCAGTTGTGATTGCACCGAGCATTCCGGGACGATCGCTGCATTCGACGAGGATTTTGACAGGATAGACATCAGGCGGGTGGTCTCCGTTTTCGGACATCGACTTTTCAAACCACTTGACTACCAAGAGTCGTTCCGGTTCTTCAAGGATGCGGATGCATCCGGCTCTATGTACAGAAACGCCGCGTCCGCGAGTCAGGTAGCCGACGACTTCATCACCAGGGATCGGGTTACAACATTTCATGATCCGCATCATCCCTAAGTCAATATCATTTTCGAGTTGGATAGCCGGTGATGATTCTGGTTTCCGTTTCGGTTTAACCGCTTCTGCCGTTTCGGTTTCAGGTTTCGGCACCTCAGGTTTCAAGAGATTGACGACCTGGATAGCCGACTCATCCCCGTTGCCAATGCGTACGAAGAGTTCTTCAAGATTTTTGAGTTTGAGTTGTTTGGCAATATTGAGGAGTTCCGGGGAGTTGAGATACTCGCGTGCGTTAAGATAGAAGGTACGTAATTCCGCCGCGAGAAATTTCTTACCTAATTCCAGAGCGTCCGCCCTATCCTTTTCGCGGAACCAATGCCTTATTTTACCGCGTGCCGTAGCCGTTTTCACATGCGGCAACCAACTTCGACTCGGTTTTCCATTGGATTGTGTCCGAATATTGACTTGGTCTCCATTCTCAAGTACCCGTCGGATTGGGGCAACAGATCCATTCACTTCCGCCCCGACACATGTATGTCCGATATCCGTATGGATTTTATAGGCGAAATCGATAACCGTCGCGCCCGCCGGTAGTTTAAAAAGGTCGCCTTTCGGTGAAAAAATGTACACTTCATCTTGGAAGAGTTCCAACTTCATCGATTCCACGAACTGATGCGGACTATCCTGTGTCTCTTGTATCTCTTCAAGTATCTGCTTATAACTCGCGAGGATGGAGCGTCCCTGTTTACTTGTCGGTACGCCCTCCTTATAGCTCCAATGCGCAGCAATGCCATCCTCAGCCACTTTATGCATCTGATAACTCCGGATCTGTATCTCAACGGGTTTACCGTCATCTAAAATCGTGGTATGGAGTGACTGATACCCGTTTTTCTTAGGTTGTCCGATCCAGTCTCGAAGTCGGTCGGGATGGTAATTCCATTTGTGGTGGAGTGCCCCGAGTGCCATGTAGCAGTCAGGTTCAGTCTTAACAAGGACGCGGAGCCCAACGAGATCTCGGATCTCGCTGAAAGGAGTCCCTTTCTGTTGCATCTTCTGGTAGATACTATAGATATGCTTTGTCCTGCCGTGGACATCGGCATAGACCCCGCGTTTTTCAAGGACTTGGCAAATCTGTTTCACCATTGTATCACAGTACGCCTCGCGCTCGGTGAGTTTCTGGTTCAGGAGATCGGCAATTTTGCGATATTCGCTGGGGTAGAGGTGTTTGAATGCCAAGTCCTCAAGACGGCTCATGATACGCCATATGCCCAGTCGGTGGGCGATCGGTGCGTAAATCTCCAATGTCTCTTTTGCAATGCGTTGACATTTCTCGCTGGTCAGGAACTTCAACGTCTCCATGTTATGAAGTCGGTCAGCGAGTTTAATAAGGATGACCCGCATATCTTCTGCTGTTGCTAAGAGGAGTTTCCGGTAGGTTTCTGCTTGGCGTTTGCGGTGGACGCGATCTTCAACGGTGATCGGTGTATTGGCATTCGGGGCACTGACGCTCGGTCTATATTTCCCAATTTTCGTGACACCTTCAACCAGATTCGCAATGTTCGCCCCGAAGCGGACCTGCAGTTCCTGGCGCGTGATGCCTGTATCTTCGAGGACATCGTGCATGAGTCCGGCACAGATCGTGTGGGTATCAAGGTGGAGTTCTGCGAGGATCTCAGCGGTTTTAAAGCAATGCGTAAAATAAGGTTCGCCAGACTTTCGCTGTTGTCCGTCATGTGCTTCTTGCGCGAAGCGGTAGCAACGCTCAAGAAGTTCAACTTCTGTGTCCGGATTATATGCCTGAATCTGGCTTATTAGCGATTTGATACTCATGTTCTATGCGCTCCCACATAGATTCGATGTTCTCTTTCAACTGAAACTCAACGAAAGAGGGACTCGTCTGCTTAATCCATTGCCCTCTCAAGTAAGTTGGCGAACGAGATAAATCACTTTTCTGAGCAGGGCGGAGTTTCACAAGTCTGTGTCCTGATTCCGCATACCGCTCAATAAACTCCAATTCTTCAAAGATCGTCAGTCCGGTTTCAACTGTCGCGGGTGCTCCGAACGTGCCATTTAGCATTGCTGCCTCAGCGTATCCCTCCGCTCCGTTGGACTGTATGACTTTACGTATTCCGCCGTACAATTGCTGTAATTCGGCTTTTTCGGGATACTGTTTAGCGATCCAATTCTGCATCTCTGCTCCATCTGCATCGCCGTAGATAAGATGCAGGTAGGAGGTCTCTTCCGTTGCAAAGATGGGCGCGCATCGCATGAAAAAGAGATCTGGACTCGGTGTGAGATGGCAAAAGACAATGTGCTTCACGAAAGGGTATGCTTCGCGACTTAATAAACGACTACTTGAGGCGATAGTTCGGAGTTCGCCAACCTCCAATTGCTTCAATAAGGCTGCTTCCTCTTCACGGGATGTTGCCTTATCGTGCCTCGCGATGCCCTCAATGCTTTCTGGTAAGAGCCTTGTGAGCAGCGCGTCCAGCATTTCTTCATCTTGTACATAAATTATACAAGATTCTTCTCTTTCAAGCAACTTTAAAAGATAGTCCTTTTTCTTCGTGTTGCGCCGATCAACAAGTTTTAAGGAAGATGCGTCGTTAAGTCTGGGAAAAACGTCCCAGTTCATGTCCCTGCCTTCGGCGTGTACCTCCCAATCTTTAAGGATAAGTTGTACGGATCGGGTGCCCTGCCACTCATTGATCTGAGGCGAAAAAGCGACATCAAGTGAGACATTGGGACGATTGAAAGTGACGATCTGATCGCCAGCCCCCCAAGCGATCGCACAATGTCTGACACCGCCGTCGTTGACAAACATTTTCAGGTGGCTGCCATCCTGTCCCATTGTTCTGGGGGTGCCATCAGCAACTTTGACGCCCCGTTTGCCAAAAAGCGGCGTTGGATTCTCCTGCCCGAAGGGTTCAAACTGCTCAAGTTCCTTTAGGGTGTCTAACGTTAGGAGTGAGAGGTGCGTTTCAAATTCGAGGTCCAGCTTCGGTTGGAGTGCCTCCGCTGTCAGATGTTTAGAAGCGAATTCGTTGAAAGCATCCTTGAATTTGGGGATATTTCTGGTTTTGATCGTTAACCCAGCGGCGGCTGCGTGTCCGCCGTGTTTCACGAGTAACGCTGTGCAGGCGACAAGGCTATCAGCGAGGTTCATGCCTGCAATACAGCGTCCCGATCCAGTCGCTTCATCACCGTTAATTGCAAGGACAATGGCAGGCTTATAGTAAGTTTGCATCAAACGTGCGGCGACGATGCCGACGACACCTTGTGCCTTTTCGTCCCACTTATCACTGGCAACAACAATGCCTACGGTGTCATCATCAACCTCTTTTTCAATTAGCGCCGCTGCTTGATCTTGGATGTGTTTTTCCAAATCTTGTCGCTTCTGATTTGCCTGATTGAGTTCAGAAGCGATCCGGGTTGCAACATCCTCAGCGTCGGTCGTAAGTAGTTCAACCACTTTGTGGGCGGTATCCATTCTTCCCGCTGCGTTGATACGGGGCCCCAATTTAAAAGAGAGTGCGTATCCATCAAGTGGCGTATCAATTTTATGACCCGCTGCTTCGCATAAAGCATGAATGCCAGGACGTTCCCGTTTATCAAGTTCCGCCAATCCTAAACGACTCAAAATGCGATTCTCTCCAGTGAGCGATGCCATGTCTACGACAGTGCCCAATGCGACCAGATCCAAGAGTGATTCAAGAAACCTTCTATCGTCTATCAACCCCTGCGCCAATTTGAAGGCTAAACCGACACCCGCGAGTTCTTTGTAGGGGTATTCATTGCCCGGAATCTTAGGTGAAATGAGCGCGTGTGCTGGTGGTTGTTCCTGCTCTGGTTGGTGGTGGTCGGTGACAATAACATCCATACCGAGTTGATTGGCTAACGCGACCTCCTTAACCGACGTGATACCACAGTCTACAGTGATTATCAACTTTGCATCGTTTTTCTCGTGAATTTTTTTTATCGCGTCTTCGCTGAGACCGTAGCCTTCATCAAACCGGCTCGGGATATAGTAGTTGGCGGGAACATCCATCTGACGGAACGTATTAAGCAATAGCGCAGTAGCGGTGGTGCCGTCGGTATCATAATCGCCATAGACACAGATTTTCTCACCGCGTGAGATCGCCGTGTGTATCCGTTCCACGGCTTTGTCCATATCGGCTAATTGAAAAGGAGAGTGGAGTTCATCAAAAGTCGGATAGAGATAGGCTCGCGCTTCGGCAGCGGTTTTTATCCCTCGATTGATCAGCAGCTGTGCAGCGAACGGCGAGACACCCGCTTCGGATGCCAACGCCAAACTGCTGTCAAGATCTGAATTGCTAAACCGCCACTTTTTGCGGGTGGGCTTTTTCATGATATTCCTACAGTTGTTGAGACGGGGAGCCTACATCTTGCAATATAGCGGGATTTGCAAGCGACAATTAACGACTATTGACATATTACCACAAAAATTTGGGTTTGTCAAATATTTTGCGATGTCGTCCAATTTTCGTTTATAGTCTTGTAGGTTGGGTTGAACGGTGTTAAGAAAGCAGATGTCGGGGTGCCAAAAACCGTATGAGGGAAAGAATATCCATGTTTCGTTAGAAATATAATTTGACAAAATAGACTGCATGTGATATTATTTATAGTGTCCTGATCGCAACTCAGCAGACACAGCAAAAAAATCCGCCATATATGACGATGTTTTTATCCCTTCTTCATCAGAATGGTTAACTTCACGTATTGAGTGGGTTGCCCTTATGGTTGTATGGAGGTTTTTACTATAAATCAAGCGGAAAGGAGTTTTCCAACATGACGTATGTGATTTGCGAACCGTGCGTTGACGTTAAGGATAGTTCGTGCGTTGATGTGTGTCCAGTGGACTGCATTCACCCCCTACCGGATGCTGAGGAGTTCGAGGAATTCAATCAGCTCTATATCGATCCAGAAGAGTGTATAGACTGTGGTGTATGCGAACCCGAATGTCCTGTTGAAGCTATCTTCATGGAAGAAGACGTTCCTGAAGAATGGGAAGAGTTCATTGATATCAACGCGGAGTACTTCGAATAACAGATAGCAGAGGTAATCCTTAGATCCGCAACTCCCTGAACGGTTGTTGATTTGCGAGACTGCTTGCGGTCAGACAAATTGGCAACCGTTTTTTTTCAAGAGTTATCATGGAAAAATTTCAACCGACGCGCATTGAAAGAGGCAACACAAGTTTGGCAGTTCAATGGAAAGATGCGTACAGTGGCGAACTCTCCTACCGCCTCCTGCGCGAAAAATGTCCATGTGCCCATTGTGATGCGGTACGTTTGGGAAAAGACCCCTTCCATATTTTACCTTCCGATGATTTTTTTGAAAACTTACGGCTTGTGGATATTCAGCGAGTCGGACGCTATGCGGTGCGTTTGGTGTGGAGCGATGGACACCGTACTGGGATTTATACCTTCCAATTCTTACGCGAATTAAGTGAGGGTGTTTCATAAGACCCAAAACGCTTCCTTGCCCCTACCTGCAAAAAAATATTCCTAAGATTATTCTCGCGCTATAGTGGTGGTTCGTTAATCTGAAGGGCGTTCTTGTATCACGGGAATCACGTAACTCCGAATCGTAAAGCCGTCTAATGTCTCTGTCTCTACGCGAGGTTCTGAATCTTTACGGTGATCAAACACGACGTAGTAACCTGCCGCAGCTGCTTCGAGTTTAACATACGTTGCGAGTTGCGCCTTGCCTGCCGCATAGCGCATAGCCCCGCCCCATATCTTGGTTTCTACGATATATTTTCTCTGATTATGGAGAATGAGGATGTCCATCCTGCCGCGTCCGGTTTGTACTTCCAGATACATCATCCCACCCACGATCTGGACAAACTGCTGAAGATAGGCAAAAAGGAGATGTTGACCGACGTATTCTTGCGGTGTTTCTGGCACTTGTAGTATCCTGAAACCTGCGCGTGCGATAAAATCCCGGAAGTTATCAAGGAGTGCTTCCATCTGAATCTCTCCATCGGGTGTGAGATAATCCTTAAACCCGGCACGGGTGTCTTCAGGTAAATAGTCTTGCTCTAAACCATTGACAACAGGTTTAAATGTCTGCATGACACGGTACTGATAAATCGGATTGACGATTTCACACAGTCCATCAGCACCTTCACCGATAACGCCGTAAGTCGCGAGTTCATTAATGATTTCATTGTCCAGGTTGAATTCTACACCATCATCATAAGAAGCGATTTTCATCAGGAGTGCCTCAAATCGCCGATCCCGGCGGATATTGGTTACCAAATGCTCAGTATGTGTGTTCCGTTCGCGAAGGAGCTGCACGTGTGCTTTTGAAAAGTGTTCCATTGTGATCCGCTCAGTTTTCGGGATGTCCATCTCCTCCGTAAGAATCTGGGCGAACCGGTTGACAAGCACAGGCTGCCCGGCCGTCTGTTTGTGGATAGATTCAATGACCGCCGGATCAAAAGGCTGCCCAACTTCGTCGGTGTACTGTGAAAGCAGTTCACGTACCTGTTCAAGCGCGAAATTCGGTAATTTGAACTCGTCTTGGATATTAAAAGGCGAAATAGAGCGGTCGTAATTGAGTTGCGTAATGCTCTTCACCCCAACGATACCCACGCTGTGCGGACAGCGATCTCGACCCGAGAGGTAGATGTGACGGAGTGAATACAGAAAATCGCTGAGAACGGCTCGTGGGATACCGTCAAATTCGTCAATGATAAGCACAACTTTTTGTCTATTATGATGGTGTTCAAGAAAATTTGAGAACCGTCGAAAGAATCTTCTCATGGAGAGATGATTCGTAATTTGGGTGTTATCCAGAAATTCTGTGAGAGCCGGAGAGGATGCGCTGCCACGTTTTTGGAATACTGTCTCTATTTCCTCACAAATATCTTCGTAGAGACCTTGGTAAAATACGGCGGGTTCAAGGTTGTTGGATGCTTGGAAATCGATCCGGATTGGGAAATATACGTCGGTGGCGAGTGTCTCTAAAGCGCGATGGAAGAACGTGGTTTTGCCGGTCTGTCGCGGTGCGAATAGGGCGACGTACCTGCCCTTTTCGAGTCGATTGATGAAATCCGAAAGTTCATCTGTCCGGGCAACGACGTAGTTATCTTCAGGATAAACAGGACCGCGGGTCTCAAAACTTCGCATTTACTCATTGTTCCAATCTATATCATAGAATGAGATCCCTTTTGCTCTTGCCTCTCGATATTTCTCGAGTCTACGTGATGGAGGATCCTCAACAAAAGCTCTAATCTGATGTGATGCTTCAAGCATAGCATAGAATTCATAAGTTGAAGCGGTATTAGAATCATCATAGAGAACATCGTATGCCTCAAAATAATAGGTGCGGCATTCCGCGTCTGTTCTTGGTAAATTTAGTTCCAATTTCTGTAAAAAGTTAACAATAATGTTAACTTCGGGAATGTCGCCATGTTTGTCAATGAGGAAAGCACGCATACCTGTTATCCAAGCCTCGGGATCTTCTATTCTGAGATGATCCAAAAGACGGCATTTTTCTTGTGCTACTATAGATTTTAACTGCTCTATTTGATCTTCAAGCAGACGCCTATGGGCTTCAGTTGGAACAAGAAAATAGGTTGCCGCGGCATCCCCAACGAGGTGTTTAGCAAACTCAGGTGTTACAGTTATAAACCCACCTTTCGCCTCCCGTTTCCGTTTTCGCCTAAACTCTACATCATAGCGAACCTGTGGGATGTCTCCAAATTTTTGAAAGAAAGCTGCGATGCCAAATTTTTCGCGTAACGCCTCGTCTTTCGTCTCAACGACCCAGCGTTTCGGAATCTCAAGGTTCATGAATTCTCTAATTTCCCTGTTCGTTAACCTAATCCAATCTTTGCCTTTCAACTTTTCCCAATCTCTCTCTTTTAAATTTATCCAGTCTTCGACTGTCAGGCGTAGCCATTGTTCAGCGTCTTTCAATTTTTTCCAGTCTGCGTCTGTCAACCATCGTTGTTGTTCAGCGAGTTGTAGCGATTGTTCATTAGGTTCGTCAAGGAGCGTATTGTTGGTAGGGGGCGGTGCCTCTTGGTCGTCCTCGGTGTCTCCACAACCGAAGCAGAGCAGGAGACTTAGGATAGATGAAAAATAAAAAAAATGGGAAAGGATCAATCTCTTTTTCATGGTGCTTCCACGGGTCCAAAAATGGTGTGTCAGGCTTTTGACTCCGATAGTAGTTGAGAAACAAGATAACAGTTCGGCGTTTTTTGCGTGGCACCCAATTCGGTACTAAGGGTTTGACAGGTCTTCCAATAGTGGTTATAATTGAGGGGACGGTAGCGATCGCGCTTGCCGAGAAAAGTTTTGTGGCAGCAGGCTAAATCATTGCCGTTATGAATTGGGTATCCCCAGACGCGGCAGATGACGGGACGATGTTCGTAAACAGAACAGACGCCACCGATGAGCATAGGACACTCACCTTCGGGCTTACCGCGTACCACGCTAACAGCTTCCATACCGGTATCGGGCATGATGGTTTCAACGTTGTAGCCGTGTGCCTCCAATTTTTTGATGCTGCGTTCTGCTTTTGCGCGGATATGCGCACGGAGTTGCTCTGGAAGCGCATCCAATCCTAACTTTAAATCTCGCGCTTCAACCTCACTGATCGCCATTGTCGCCGTGTTATGGCAGCAGGCGAAACAGGTAGATGGACACGGCACACCTCCCGATGCTTCGCGTAAGCGTTTCACATCACGCTCAATCTCACCGAGCAGTTCATAATACGCCTTCATAGTAACCCTTAATCTACGGAAAGATTGTAGACCGCATGCCGGAAGATGACGACCTTCGCGCCATTCTCCAAAATGAGTTTAATTTCATAAGGGCTCACCCAGTCTACAGTACCACGAAAGATCTCGCCTTCTCGAAGCGTAATCGCAATTGGGGATCCATTTTTTCGGGAATGTCGGACGGCTTCCGTATCGACCTCACAGAGCTGCGCCTCGGGTGGTAATTGCGTCAACTGTTGTGCTTTGACATCTTCCGCAATCTGAACAGCTGCTTGAACTTTCTCTGCGTCAAAGTCTTTGTAGCAATATTTAACATCTGTTTTAGCGATCTGCTGTTCCTTGCCATTACTATTGAGTGTCAAACTCGAAAGGGTCATCTCAAGGACAGTCGCTGGAAGTTGTATAGCGTTATACAACGCGAAAAACATTGACGTTTCAAAGTTAATCTGCTTGAGGATATAGAGGTCACCGAAGCTGAGTTGTTTTGAAGATTGTTCTTGCCCGTCTTGTGCGGGTTCATCAGCATCCTTAAAATCTTTTGTTGCGGCGGATTGATGGCGTGGTTTCGATGTGGGTTTTGAGGGTGCCACGGCGGTATCACGGTTTCGGCGGTCTCGAACCGGTTCTGATTTGCCTATGTCGTGATTAGAGGCAGGGGCCGCCTCATCAGTGATAAATTGTCCCTGGTTTTGCCCCGGAAATCCGGCGTAACCACGCGGGATAATTGCTTTTCCTTGCCGCAGCCAGCGGCGTTCTGTCGGGGTCAATAAGACTTCAACGTTTTGGGCAACGAGTCCCTTCTCACCTTCAACGACACTATATTTTACGCGCTGCCCGACGCGGAGTTCTTCATATTCGGGCTGCTTAATGGCAGAACTGTGCAAGAAAACATCCGCGTCACTGCTATCTTGCGCAATAAATCCGAAGCCTTTATCGAAATTATAGTACTTTATCCGTCCTGTAGGCATTGTATGCTCCTGTGGTCTGGTCCCTCATCAAGAAGGCAACAATAACCACTCGCGTGCCTGCGCGAGCATTTCTCATTTATTTTATAGGGAGTCTACATCTAAGCCTCCCCGAATTTGTCAGAGCCATTCGACTTTACTATAAGCACGCCGAGTGGTATACGAGCAATCGTTAGATCGCAACCTTCCATTTTAAAAGCGGCGTAAAATTGAAAACTAAATGACTCTGTCGAATGTACGGTTTTCCTTGACACAAACCTCTGACTCTCTTATAATAGAGCGAATTTTGTCTTCCTTGTTCAAGGTTCCGCCCAACAACACTGCTAAAAGAGGCAAATTGCCAAGACATTACATATTTATTAAATCATAACTTAACACATTTGTCAAGTACGAGACGCTAAAGACTTAGTTTCAACTTTTATAGGAGACTATGTATGACAACCACCGATTTAACACATCACATCCAATCTATCCGTCTTGTGGATACACACGAACACATGAAGCGCGAAACTGAATGGGTTGAAAATGGTCCCGATATCCTCCAAGACCTGTTCGGGAACTATGTGCCTGCCGATTTGGTAACCGCCGGTGCCTCTTCAAAAGCGATGGGTAACCTGATGGACGCTTCTCAAGACATCGCATCTCGATTTGAAGGTATCCGGGACGCATGGGAAGCGACACAATTTACTGGGTATGGCGAGGCGGTTAGCCTCATTGCGAAACATATCTATGGACTCGACGAACTCACAGGTGATGGTCTCGCGAGTGCCGATAACCTAAAGACGCTTCGCACGCCAGGCAAACGTTATCACATTTTACACGATCTCGCGAATCTTGACCACATTCAAACAGACGATTTTAGTTGGCAGTGCACGCCAGACACTTCTGGTCCCGATTTTTTTCTCTACGATCTCTCGTGGGCAACGTTCTGTGGCGGACAAGTGGATCCGAGTGCGATCCACGCCGAAACGGGTGTTGAAGTCAAGGACCTCGCTTCTCTTAAACACAGCATGGATGCACTTTTCGCGAAACATGCCCCGTGTGCGATCGCCGTAAAATCGCAACACGCCTATAACCGTACACTCGACTGGATCGAAAGAAGCGAGGCAGAGGCTTCTGCTGCGCTGAATGCCGTTCTCACAAAACCCGCCGGAGACATTGATGAGGCAACGCGCCTCTGTCTCGGTGATTGGTGCTGGGCACGTGGCGTTGAACTCACGATTGAACACAACCTCCCTTTCAAAATTCACACCGGCTATTATGCAGGGAACGATCGGATGCCGGTGCGTCGCATCCCTGCCGGTAATATGTGCGCGCTCTTCGCTCGCTATCTTGATGCGAAGTTTGTCCTGATGCACATCGCCTACCCTTATAACGATGAACTGGTTGCACTCGCCAAGCATTACCGCAATATTTGGGTAGACTTCTGTTGGGCGTGGAGCATTGATCCGTACAGTTCCCGTGATTTTCTCCGTCGGTGCATCCACGCCGTCCCGTCAAATAAATTGTTCGCTTTCGGCGGCGATACGGGGTGGCCAACGAGCGCGATGGCTTATGCGATTCAAGCAAGAAACGAAATCCGACGCGCCCTTGAATCCGAAATTGCAGACGGGTACCTCACGGAAAAACAGGCGATGGCGTTCGCGACACGGATTATGAATACGAACCAGTACGACTGCTTTGACATAAGCGGCACCCGCTCGAATATTGCCAAAGCTGCGTAGGTTACGAGTCCCGTAAAGCCTTCAGATTTTCTGTATAAGGGGCGCGTGCGACCCCTTTTTCCGTGATAATCGCTGTGACTAACGCCGCGGGCGTAACGTCAAATGCGGGACTATAAACCTTCACACCTTCAGGCGCAGTCAGTTTGCCGAAGCCTTCTGTTACTTCCGCTGCTGCCCGCTGCTCAATCGGAATCTCTGCGCCTGTTTCAAGAGCGAAGTCTAATGTTGAAGTCGGGGCGGCGACATAAAAAGGGATGCCGTGTGCCTCTGCGAGGATAGCAACATTATAAGTGCCGATCTTGTTAGCGGTGTCACCGTTTGCTGCAATTCGGTCGGCTCCGACAATAACGCATTGGATTTTACCCTCTTTCATGACTTGTGCTGCCATGTTGTCACAGATAAGGGTTACATCAATGCCTGCCTGCATGAGTTCCCAAGTCGTGAGGCGTGCGCCTTGTAATAACGGGCGCGTCTCATCGGCGTAAACTTGGATCTGCTTACCGGCTTCGTGTGCGCTAAACATGACAGCCAACGCCGTGCCGTAGTCGGATGTGGCTAATCCGCCAGCGTTGCAATGCGTCAGAATGGTATCTTTTTCGTTCAGCAATGCCATACCGTGTTGACCAATAGCCCGACACATCGCTTTATCCTCATCGATAATCTCCAAAGCCTCAGCGAGCAGCACTTCTTTGAGTTCAGGAATTGGAAGATGGCTATTCTCTTCCGCAGTGCAGGAGATCCGATCAAGTGCCCAAAAGAGATTAACGGCTGTCGGTCGAGATGTCGCGAGATAATCGGTAGCGGACTTGAGTTCAGCAGCGAATGTGTCGTAGGTTTCCGCAGTGGAATTCCAAATGCCGAGTACAGCACCCAAGGCACCAGCGATGCCGATAGCAGGCGCGCCTCGGACACGCAGGGATTTAATTGCCTCCCAAGTTGAGGGGAGGTCGTCGCAATAAATTTGCTTAAATTCGTTGGGCAACAGCGTCTGGTCGATCATCCGAATTCTGCCGTCTGCCCACTCAATTGTTGAAACTGCCATTTTGGGGTACGGGATCCTCCTTTAGAAAAAACGAAGTATATCCGAAATCAAATAGACTTAAGACCATGATGCATCTATTAGATGGGACATGTTAGCTGCCCAAGTTCATTTGTCAAGCGTAGATTTTCTGCATAGTTGACAGGGCAATCAATGACCGAGGGGACTTTTTGGTTAAACGCATCATTGAGTATAGGGACCAGTTCGTCACTCGCTTCAACTCTATAACCTTTGGCACCAAAGGCTTCAGCGTATTTGACGAAATCAGGGTTCGTAAAATCGATATGTGCGGGTCTACCAAAGCCGTTCATCTGCTTCCACTCAATAAGCCCGTAAGCCTCATCATTGAAGATGAGGGTCACAAAAGGCACACCGGTTCGGACAGCGGTTTCGAGTTCCTGTGAGTTCATCATGAACCCGCCATCGCCACAGATTGCTAAACATTTACGCTCTGGATAGATCAGTTTAGCGACGAAAGCCCCCGGGAGCGCGATGCCCATGGCAGCGAACCCATTGGAGATGATGCATGTATTGGGTTGATAGCACGGATACATGCGCGCAATCCACATTTTGTGTGCGCCTACATCAGAAATGACGATGTCATCCGCAGCGAGTACGGAACGGACATCGCTCAAAATTTTTTGGGGTTTCATCGGAAACTCCGCGTCGTCTCGATGTTCGCTAAGTTGGTCGAGTATGATTTTCCGCAACGTGTTTGAGGCATATTCTGCATCTTTTGGGTAGATTTCTTCTGCCATGAGGTGCCTGATGCTCTGTCGAATATTGCCGACCATCTCAACATCAGTAATGTACGAGGCATCGGTTTCGCTGGGTTGTGTATCAATATGGATGAGTTTTTTATCTCGGTTCGGGTTCCAGAGGCGTGGATGGTATTCAACGATATCGTAACCAACAGCGATAACGAGGTCTGATCGGTCAAACCCGCAGGAGACGAAATCGTTCGCTTGTAACCCAACGCTTAGGAGCGAGAGTCGATGGGTCCACGGGATGCTGCCTTTACCCATAAAGGTATGCGCGACAGGGATATTCGTCATCTCTGCGAATTGCGTTAGCATTCGAGAGGCGTTTTGACGGATGACTCCGTTGCCTGCAAGAATAATGGGTTGTTTCGCATCGTTAATGAGTTGTGCGGCGCGTTGCAAACAGGAGACGACAGGTTCCGCCTCGCTTTGGAAATCGTGTGAGATAGGTTCGGCATCGATTTGCATACTCGCAACATCTTCTGGAAAATCGATGTGGGTCGCCCCGGGTTTTTCGCCTGTCGCTATTTTGAAGGCTTTGCTTATGGATTCCGGGATGATTTCCGGCAGATGGACAAGCGTATTCCATTTCGTCATCGGTTTGAAGACAGAGACAACATCCATATATTGATGCGATTCTTTGTGCATCCTGTCTAAACTGGCTTGCCCGGTGATTGCGATGAGCGGTGCCCTATCCATATTGGCATCAGCGACTCCGGTGACAAGGTTCATGGCACCAGGACCAAGGGTCGCGAGACACACCCCCGCGCGTCCGGTGAGGCGACCGTAGACATCCGCCATGAAGGCGGCACCCCGTTCATCGCGCGTCTGAATAAATTGAATATCGGATTCCAATAAGGCATCCATGAGATCCAGGTTTTCTTCGCCCGGTATCCCGAACATATAATCAACGTTTTCGTTTTCCAAACATTTTACGGTGAGTTCTGACGCTTTCATGAGTGTATTCCTTATCTTTATTTATGAGAACATAGAAAAAAATTGTTTTTTCCCTCTGAATTCCATACCATTAATATATCAGATTGGATGCAGAATTGCAATCTTAAATGCAAAGTGGTAGGCATACACAGTGTAGTAGCGACAAAACGGAGGTCTCCGAATTAGTAAACAAACAAAAAATTATGACGGAAAAATCTATCTATATCTACATTCTCGTGTTGTTTATAAATGCCCAGTTCGTCTTTGCGCAGAGCAACTCAGACAACTTTTCTCAAATCGCGCACACGCCGGGTGAACTAATTGTACGCTTACATCCAGACGCTTCTCGTAAGCAACTTGACGCATTGAGTAAAAAACTCGGTGCGATATCCGTTTCGCCTATTTTCTCACCAACTACACCCGCCGGACAACATCCACGCCTGCGTCTCAGTTATCTTATTCGGTTTCCAGCAGCATGGGCATTGGAACCGTTGCAGCGACGGTATGCCAGACACCCAGCAATTGAAGCGGTTGAAATGAACCGTCTCAATCGACCCTGCGCTGAAACCGTACCGAACGATCCTAACTATCGTGAACAGTGGAATTTAGCTGTAATGAATATGCCACAGGCGTGGCATATTGAACAGGGAAACCCAGAAGTAACGGTGGCTGTTGTAGATGGCGGTGTAGATATGCAACACCCAGAATTTCGTTCGCAACTTTGGCGAAACGTTGGTGAAATTCCGGGGAACGACATTGATGATGATGGCAACGGCTATGTTGACGACATTAACGGTTGGGATTTCAGCGATGCGCCGACGTTACCGGGCAACGGCGATTGGAGAGTGCGAGATAACGAACCAGAAGACGAAATAGGACACGGCACACGTGTTTCTGGCATTATCGCTGCGGAAGCGAACAACCGGATTGGCATTGCTGGCATTGCCTGGCGGTGTCGTCTCATGCCGTTGAGAGCGGACTTCAAATATGGAGGCGGCGGGTATCTCCAGAATGACGATGTCGCCGCGGCTATCGTTTATGCTGCTGATAACGGTGCGCAGGTGGTTAACATGAGCTGGGGAGATACTGTAAATGCTTTCATTGTAGCAGACGCTGTAGCATACGCTTACGCTCGTGGATGTGTGATGGTTGCGGCGGCAGGAAACGCTGGAGCCGTCGGATCATGGTACCCTGCCGGACTTAAAACCGTCATCTCGGTTGCTTGGCTTACCAAGGAGCGGCAGTTAGACAGCGATTCCAACTTCGGTGCGACAATTGATATTGCCGCGCCCGGTGAGGAAATCCTCAGCACAGATCTGAACGGTGGGTATCAAAATTCATCTGGCACATCCATCGCGGCTGCGCATGTCTCTGGTGTTGCGGCATTGGTCGTGTCCGTGAATCCAGATTATACCAACGCAGAAGTTCAGGAAACCTTGATTCGGACAGCAGCCCCACTTTTTATTAGTGGTCTTGTTGGTGCCGGTTCGCTTGATGCCTACACTGCACTCATCGCTCCAACAGAACTTATTGTGCAGATTGACACCTCCCGAATGTTCTCACAAGATGCCGAATCCGGTAATATTGAAAAAATCGAGATTTTTGGGAGTGCTGGAGGAGCCGGATTCACTGAATACTGGTTAGAATATGGCATCGGCGAAGTGCCGGATTTATGGCTTCCCTTAGCAGCTGTGAAAACGAAACCGAAATTTAATGTCTGCCTGTACAAGTGGGACACTTCTGCCTTAGCGGAAGGCAGATATACGGTGCGGCTCAGTGTCAAATCGAAAAGCGGTGAAATTAAAAGAGACAGAACTGTAGTTGAAGTCGACCGGACGGCACCGCTCATTTCCAAGCATGAATCGCAGGCATGGTTTTCGGGGAATAGCGTCGAGTCAGTAGTTCTGTGGGAGACAGACGAAGTATCTGTCAGCAAAATAGAGATTTTTCAGGCAAACGGGAATATCGTCAGATCTGTCCGATCAGATTCAGAGAATCGTCTCCATATCGTGAACTTGTCAGATTTAGGTATATCCCCCGATGCTTACATGTATCGCTTGTTAGTGGAAAATCGCGCCGAGGGACTGCGAATTGATGACAACAACGGCAGCTTGTATGAGATTGAGACACAGGACGCGCCGATTTATCCACTGCATCTCTCGCAAGGCACATCAGCCGAACTCGCACTGCACGCTGTCGGTACACCGGTAGATATAAACAAAAACGGAAGATTAGAACTTATCACTGCGGAAATAGGTACAAACTTGGCACAAATTTTTGAGATTGCGGACAACGGCGGCTTTAGGCAAATTTTCTCATTTACCGAACGGTTCTTACCAAGGACAATCGCGGACACGGATACCGATGGTCTCATAGAAATATTGTGCAGCGCACCAGATGTGACGTTCTTGCTCGAACAACCCGCACAAGGCGAATTTCCAACGGAACGCATCTGGGAAGCACCGGGGAAATGGGGTATAACAACTGTGGATACGGATACAGATGGCACACCGGAAATTTTCACCCGCGATGACACCACCAATTCTATCTTAATATACGAGGCAGATGGAGATAATAACTATCACGATACCGCTACACTCGAAAACCCGACGTTCGGCGAGAACAGAATTAGCGCGAATTTCGCTATCGATGATTTTGATGGCGATGGACAGATGGATATTTTAATTGGGGATAACGATGGGGATATATTTACATACGAGGCAATTGGAAACAACCAGTATAGACATACATGGACAACTACGCTGCCGGAAGGCAGTCCAGAGCTCTTTGCCGCTGGAGACATAGACGGTGATGGTAAACCAGAATTTGCTGTCTGTGGGAAAGCAGGTACCAAAGTCGGTCCCATAGCACTCGACATTCGCTACCATCACTGGCTTTTAACTGTTTTCAGCTCCGATGGAAACGATACCTATCGACCCACATGGACGCAACGCATTCGTGATGTACGCGATGGCGGGAATGGAATGACCATCGCTGACGCGAACAACGATGGACGCAATGAATTGTGTATCGCTGTTGCGCCGAATTTCTACCTTGTGCAATATGATGGTGTAGATTATCGGCCAATCTGGCACCATCCGGCGACTAACACTTTCAATCCGATTGTGGTGGATCTCAATGGAGATGGCGAGAACGCACTGCTGTTTAATACGGACAATGTCTTAACCGGCTTCGCGACATCCACAACCCCGAATTTACAATCGGAAAAGCAACAATCCACGCCAATATTCGTTGCAGCGACCCGACAACCCCGGTTGCGTGATGCGATCTATTCACCGCCGAACCAACTTTCATTGGTATTTGACAAACCGATGGGAGTTTCCGCGACACACGCTGGACGCTACCGTTTGCACAAGTACGGAAGTGTGGACAGAGAACCAGAGATTCATACACCGCGTTCAGCGATTCTTGATAAGACGCAGCAGCGGGTACTCCTTACATTTCCATCTGAAGTCTTCCAGACAGGCAACCGCTATCAGATTGAGGCATTACAACTTTCGGATATGGACGGTGCTAACCTCGCAGATGACGCGAGAACGCTGACGATAACACTACCAGCACCGAAATTAGCAGAAACAATCGTTTACCCGAACCCAGCAGTATATGATCAGGTTACGTTTGATAATCTACCAGCGGGGACGCACATCTATATCTATGATGTCAGTGGTAACTGTATTGCATCGTTCGCTAAGACGGAACGCGAGCGCGAGAAAAAAGTTTGGGATCTCTCTGGCATCAGCAGCGGCATTTATATTTATGTCCTTTCGTCTGAAATGGATCGGCGCGTTGGCAAACTTTCTGTCATCCGCTAAGTGCTGATATAGTTTCTATTTCACCGTGTTGAGTGGGACAAAGGAAGGCTTGAGTTTGAACACGTTACGGATTGCCTTTACTGCTTTTTCCCGTTCATTGGCTGCCAGTGCGACTTGTGCGAGATGGTAGTGCGGCTCAATGGCATCTTTCTGGAGGTTGATAGCACGTTCTAAAATTTTCATCGCCTTATTCACCTGTCCGCGCTTCGACAAAATCCAACCCAAGGTATCGTGATAAGCGGCTACATCTGGATTCAGCGTAACAGCTGCATACGCCAACGCCTCGGCAAGTCTTAGTTTTGAGGAAATTTCTGGGTTTCCGAGGCTTGCTGCTAATGGCTGCTGATAGTTGTTTGCATAGAGGCGTGCGAGGTTGTTATATGCTTCGCCATACTTGGGTGCGAGCCGGATCGCTTGCTCATAAGCGCGTTGTGCGTCTAACACACGTCCAAGCTTCGCATACGCCGTGCCGAGGATATTGTAGGTTTCATAGTCGCGCGCGGCTCCCTGCCGGACCGAAGTGAGTGGGTATACCCCCACAAGCGACGCTTCAGCAGCAAACACATCAGGGGTCTCGTCATCTCGTGCCTCTAAAAACAGTTCATACGCTTCTACAGCAAGGGCATACTGGCCTTCCTTGAAGTATGCGAACCCGAGTTTTCTGTAGAAGTCAATAGGGAGTGCACCGAATCCTCGACTCAGTTCATAAGCACTAATGGCTTTTCGATAATACCCCTCTTGAATGTAGAAATCACCTTCTGCTAAGGAACGTTTTACCAATTCCGGCAGTTCATCAGTGGAGAGTCCAATGCGCGGTAGTGCGTCTAATTCTGCTCTGAAGTGCTTCTGATGTTGCGTGAATCCGATTACACCGGCAATGAGAACAGCCCACAATATTAGATAGGCGCGCGTCCTGGACATCCACTGTTTAGAAAAATACCGGTTTGGGTACAACAGCGTGAGGAAAAAATTGGCACGCATCGGTTCAAGTGCTGTTTCTTGCGGATGGTACGGCACAGTGGCAGCATTCGGTACTAATACGGGGAGGTTAACGGATGATCCCGCAAGTCGGGGCGATTGCGCGATTGCCTCCGATAAATCCTTTATATCTGTATCATCTTCTCGTTGTGGCGACTCCAGATCAGGCGGAACTGATTCCGGGTCTTCCAATTCATCTGTAGTTTCGACCGATCCATCAGCAAATTGCGTATCGCCCGTCGTCTCATCTACATCTCCCGAATCCGTTACAGTGTCTTCATCAAGGTCATTAGGTAGGCGTGCGGACGTTTCCGCTGCTTCTGTCGGTTCGGTTTCATCTATAATTTCAGCAGATTCGCCGCCCGGTTGTGCGTCATCTACCGTGTCAGTTCTCTCATCAGGTTCTGTTAAAGTCGGTTCAGTTGGATCAACAGGCGGATTTGTGGCGGTCAACTCTATGGAGATACTTGACTGTTCGTCAGCGGATGCCTCATCCGTTACCATTTCTTCCGGTTTTTCTATAGATGTATCGTCGGATGCCTCGGTTTCAGTAGGCGGTTTGACATCAGGCGGCGAACTTTGTGTCGATGCCTGACTCGATTCTTTCTCTTCTTCATTAGGGATATTTTCATCTTCCGCAGGAGTGGGCGGGGACTCCGAGTTTCCAAAACGAACTGTCGGTGGCGGTTCTTCCACTTCTATCCGTTCATTACGCGGTTCAGGTTTGGATACTTCTGGAGCTGTGTCGGCATAGCGCTCCCCGATACGAGAGATACTTTTTTTAACCTCCAACCGCGTGAGCATAGAGTCAATATTGAGCAGTGCTTCGAGTGTAGGGAGTACACTGGGGGTTCCCAATTCGCTGATAGATTCAAGCATTGCCCAGAGTGTTAAATCATTTGACTCTGTTGGCAACGCGCGGAGCAGTGGCTCGGTCGCGCTTGTGGCATCCAAGTCCTGAAGTGCTTTTGCCGCTTCGCGTCGTATCATTGCGTCTGAGTCAGCAAGTGTTTCAGTTAGGAGTTTCACACTCTGTGGGCTGCTCTGCGCGACAAGGCCCGCGATAGCACTGCTACGCACAATGCTCGGCTGCGTTGTATCCCTTAGATTCTGGATGAGTTGCTCGAAAGATAGCATATTTTTCGACACGATCAGTTTGCACCATATATTATTAACAAGGTCATAGAACACCCGTACGGATTGTATTAGGTACTTCGGAGCTTCGTCATTATCAGTTAAGACATTATCCCCTTTAATAAAACGACTTTTATAGAAATGAGGTTTCAAATCTCCGCAACATAGAAATCGCAGAGATAACGTGGATCTGTCAATTGCGAGAACAGAGCCATTCAGTTTTCGGTTTTTTCAGGCATTTTCCTCGCTCTTACTGGGAAGAGAGGTGTCCGAAAAATCGGAGTTATGTGACAATTGGATCGCTCTGATTGCGAGAAAAAGACCACTTGACATTTCCGAACAAAGCCTGTATCATAGAACATATATCTTTTTAATACACATCGGAGAAATTTATGCAAAACAACTTTTTCACACGGATACGCTTACTTACTATCCTGATCCTACCGATTGCTATGTTTTCGTCTGCGTTCGCCGATTCGCATCTGAAGCAGGGCGGCACCTTAATTTTCGGGCGTGGTGGTGACTCTGTCGGACTTGATCCAGCACTTGAAGAAGATGGAGAATCTTTCAAAGTTTGCGATAACATCTACGATACACTCATTGAATACAAAGATGGAAGTGCTGAAATTGAACCGGGACTCGCTGCAAGTTGGGAGAGTTCAGAAGATGGTTTGATATGGACCTTTCACCTTCGGAGAGGTGTAACCTTCCATGACGGCACCCCTTTCAATGCAGAAGCCGTTCTTTTTTCTCTTAACCGACAGCACGATGAAACGCACCCGTTTCATAAAGTCGGTGGCAGCTACATTTACTGGATAGCCACTGGTTTGGCAGAGATAGTAGATACAATTACTGCCGTAGATGAATTCACTGTCCAGATTCGCCTTAAAACGGCTTATGCCCCGTTTATCTATACGATCGCAATCACGCCTTTCTCCATTGTCAGCCCAACAGCCGTTCAAAAATGGGGCGACGAGTTTTCAAATAATCCTGTTGGTACGGGGCCTTTCAAGTTTGTGCAATGGGACAGACAGGATAAAATCGTGCTTGTTGCAAACGACACTTATTGGGGTGGTCGTCCCATGTTAGATAGGGTTATTTTCCGCTCTATCCCTGATAACTCCGTACGACTCATTGAACTCCAGCAAGGCAGCCTCCACGCGATGGAATTCCCAAATCCAGACGATTTGCAACAGATTCGAGATGATGCGACGCTTGAGTTGCTATCGCAACCTGGGATGAGTATCGGTTATTTGGCGATGAACATGGAGAAACCGCCATTTGACAATCTCAAAGTCCGGCTTGCTATCAACCACGCCATTAACAAACCCGTGATTATTGAACATCTGTATCAAGGTTTAGGGATCCCAGCTACGAACCCAATTCCGCCGACACTCTGGAGTTATGATGATACAATTGAGGGCTATGCCTACGATCCTGAACTGTCAAAGCAACTTCTCACTGAAGCTGGATATCCTAATGGGTTCGAGACAACTCTTTGGGCATTACCGGTGCCACGTCCCTATATTCCTGATGGACGCGCCCTTGCTGAAGTATTGCAGTCCGAACTCCGCAACATCGGCGTTGAGACAAAAATCGTGACCTTTGACTGGGGCACCTATCTGGAGAAGACAAAAAATGGTGAGCACGATATGGCGATGTTAGGGTGGAGTGCCGATCTCGGCGATCCAGATAATTTCCTCTATTTTCTTTTAAGTAAATCGTCAGCGGAGAAACCTGCCGGAAACATCGCATTCTATCGAAGCGACGCAATGCAAAACGTCTTAGAGCAGGCGAGGGCAACTACGGATCGAGAAAAACGGATTTCTCTTTATCAAGAAGCGCAGCAGATTTTCCACAAAGATGTACCGTGGGTACCCTTGGCGCACGCAAAACAGATTTTAGTCATTAACAAGGAAGTCAAGAATCTCAAACTCCATCCATTGAAATGGAGGTACTTCCGCCACATCTGGTTAGAAGAATAACATGAAAAAACTAATTTTTTCAGCAATCATACTCAGTTTACCATTTATTAACAATTGGGTGAAAAATCTCAAACTTCCACCAATTGGGTGGAAATACATCCGTAGCGCATCGCTTGAATCCGAGTAAACATCAATAAAATTGAACAGGAATAGCAAATGAACAAATCCGTATTTCGCGTAGGTGTTACGCGTGACTTTTTGGGACCCGATGGCACCTGCGATTTAGACGACATCGCCGGTCCACTTTTTGACGGAGCCGGTCTACAATGGGAATATATCGCAGAGAATACACCCGTGTTACAAGCGACACAGGTACAGGATTATGATGCGCTTTTAGTATTGGGCGCAGGCATCACAGCAGAGACGTTCGCTGAGGCTGATAGATTGGCAGTCATCGCTCGTTTCGGTGTCGGCTATGATAAGGTGGACGTGGAAGCCTGTACTGAAAATGGTGTGCTGCTGACGATCGCGCCCGATGGTGTTCGCCGCCCAGTTGCCACCTCCATCTTGACTTTCGTCTTATCGTTGAGTCATCAGTTGTTAATAAAAGATAATCTTACCCGTTCTGGTGGATGGAGAAATACCCAAAACTATAGAGGGATGGGGTTAGTTGGCAGAACACTCGGACTTGTCGGTATGGGTAACATTGGAAAAGAGGCGTTCAAACTGGCGAAACCTTTCGGGATGCGCCATATCACGTCTGATCCGTACGTCACACCTGCTGAGGCAGAGGAGGTTGGCGTAGAACTCGTTGACTTGGACACCTTGATGCAAACTGCTGATTTTGTGTGTGTCTGCTGCCCACTGAACGAAGAAACACATGGACTTGTCGATGAGAGACGTATCGGACTGATGAAGCCGACGGCTTATCTGATTAACACCGCTCGCGGTCCAATCGTCGACCAAAAAGCACTCACAGAAGCCCTTCAGCATCGACGGATTCAAGGGGCGGGACTTGATGTTTTTGAGCAGGAACCGATCAGCGATGATGATCCACTCTTAAGCCTGGACAACGTCATCGTCACGCCACACAGCATTTGCTGGACGGATGAGTGTTTTGACGGCAACGCCAAGAGTGCCTGCGGGAGTATCATCAACGTGGCTTCTGGGCAAATTCCGTCGTGGATTGTGAATCGGGAGGTCGTAGATAGCCCAAAACTGCAACAGAAGTTGGCACAACGGAAAAAACAATAATCTTGACCTGTAACGCCGTAGCGTTCGGAGGAACATTATGCTCACAGAACAGCAAATCAAGCATTTTCACACCTTGGGATTCCTCATTTTTCGGCAATTACTCGACACAGACGAACTGAACACGATACACAAGGAGTTTGAAGCGGCGATGGCGGCGGCGTATCATCACGCACCATTTGATGGCACGCGCCGACATTGGCTGCCAATGATGGGTCCCGAAACACCATTTTTCGCGAACTTGCCGGAAGACCCACGGTTCTCCGAAGTGGCAGAACAACTTTACGGCGATGATGTATTTTTCGTCGTTTCGGACGCAAATCGTTACGTCGGCAATACAGGTTGGCATCCCGACCATAATGCCGATCCAACCCAAGACTGCTACGGCGTGAAATTCGCATATTATCTTGAACCCGTTGATGCCGAAAGCGGGGCGTTACGGTTGATCCCAGGTTCTCATAAGAAGTCGCTGCACGATGATCTACGTGAGAATTTGAATGAACTGGGGCTGGAGATTTGTGACGTGCCGGGTTACGTTTGTAAATCGGAACCGGGGGATGTGGTTGCTTTTGACATGCGCTGCTGGCACGCCAGTTGGGGCGGTAGTGAAGACCGTCGGATGTGCACAATAGTTTACTATAACAAGCCTAAGACCCCTGAAGAGGTTGCCGCTACACGTAATCGTGCGCGAAGCAATGCGAAGAGCCCTGAACACTTTAACCGACCGGGCACCTCACTCTACGATCCACATTGGATCGAAAATCCAACGGGCAGTGAAAGACGACAACGTTGGATCAATCAGTTGCGTGAGTTCGGATTCTTGGATACAGTTTAAATTCACAGTGATCTAATTTTCCTTTGTCTTCGGTGTTTGGGGTTGTTCGGTTAACCTATAGTTGTAGTAGATTTCTCTGTCTTCCATCCACAATGTCACCTTGTTTTTTTAAAGCAGTTGACGCTGCTCTCCGTAAAACACGCCTATCCGTCAACTTGCAGAATTATGCAACCTTTCCTGCTCAGTTCGCGTCACGTAGGTTAAAAATCGGATGAACGCCGAGATTTGAGATTCAATCGCAACCGTAATAGCAGGAGTTCCTGATGCAAAACAATGATGTCGCTTTGGTTCACCGTGTCCTCGCAGGTGACGACACAGCCTTCACAACATTAATGGAAAAGTACCAAAAACAGGTTCATGCGACTGTGTGGCGAACAATTAAAGATTTCCACATTGCTGAAGACATCGTTCAAGAGACCTTCCTGAAAGCCCACCAAAAACTTGGTACCCTGAATGATCCGCATCGATTTTCTGCGTGGCTCAATGCCATTGCTACACGCCGTTGCCTTGCGTGGTTTCGTGAGAAACGGTTGAACACCCAACTTTCCGAAAATATAAACATCACCATGAGACACAACGATCCGTATTCTGGGTATCTGGCAGGAGAGCAAGCTAAAGAAGCGGGGCAAGAACTGCGCGAAATCGTTAAAAAGTGGCTTGCGAAATTGCCAGAAAGTGAACGCACTGTTGTTACCCTCCACTATTTCGATGGCATGTCTTGTGAAGAGATCGCTGCTTTTTTGGATGTAACCAAAAATACGATAAAAAGTCGGCTCAATCGTGCGCGGAATCGACTGAAGAAGAACGAACCTCTGATTCAATCAACGCTCGACGATTTCCAATTTTTCGCGACGTTTAAGGAGATGACTAAAATGGAACGTAAAATTAGAGTGTGCATTAACGCCACCACCGAGAATGGCAAGCAATTTAGAGAAGGGGGTGCCTCTCTCATAAAAACCGATGGATTTTTGAGACTTTCCAGTTTTGGTTGTCAAGAATGTGATAAGGGAGAACCCGTCACAATGCCTTTTTTGGGAACTGCTATTACACCTTCCCTTCTTAGGTTTCCCTTGGTTATAGGTGATACTTGGATCCAAGAAGGATTCTGGGACTCACTGGTGAAGACAACCTTAGACGGATACGAACGGGTGAAAGTTTCTGCTGGAACTTTCTCGGCATGCCTCAAGCACAAAAGTGCACTCATTGACACCCCAACACACTTTCAGAATAATCTACTTGCGGCTACTAATGATAAACCTTACGAGCGAGGTTCAAAAAAGGAGAGTCCATTTGTTAACGGCACACGCTATTTGTGGTTTGCCAAAGGAATTGGACTCGTGAAAACGCGCTATGAACACGCCAATGGGTTCACAACGGAGGCAGAATTAATGGAATACAGTGTCCCGGGCAAGACAGGAGAATATCATCCTTTACAGATTGGGTCTACGTATACATACAGATACCACAGTGTTTTTCTCGACGAAACGGTCTTTGAGAAATGGCGCGTCACTGAAAACTCTTGAATCCGAGTGGTATCTATTTGGAGAGAACAGACGTAGAAACGAAAATTTTTGACACTGGCGGTAACTGGAGGCAATGTGATGCTTTGGACAATTGTTAGAAGAGAAATCACAGCAAATATCTTAAGTTTCAGATTCCTCATGGGATTGCTCATCTATTTTTCCCTGATTGTGACAAATCTCTTCGTTTTGACCAGAGGTTACGAGGACAGACTGCAAAGCTACCGAACTGCTATTCGAGAAAATGAAGATAAGATAAGTCAGGTAACAAGATACTCTGAATTCGGACTCACTCACATGCTGAAGTGTGATAGAAATCCGAAACTACTTAGCATTTTCAACGAAGGCGTGGATAAAAGAAAGGGAAATACAGTAACGGTGGCACACGGATATGTTCCCGCCGTTGCTGAACAGCACGGTTCTGATAACCCGTATCTGAACATCTTCTCCTCTATCGACTTCACGGTTATCTGTCAAGTGGTGATGAGTCTGCTGGCACTACTTTTCGCTTACGACGCAATATCGCGAGAGAAGGAAGCGGGAACCTTGAGATTGGCACTCTCAGGCGTAGTTTCGAGACCGACACTGCTTTTGGGAAAATATATTGCCGGGATGGGGTCTATTTCTCTTCCGCTTATTACGAGTTTTGTTGCAGGCTTATTGGTGATACAATTCTCTCCTTACGTCTCTTTCAACAGTTCAGATTGGGGACGGATATTGCTAATCTTCCTTGTATCGATGCTCTATGTATCTCTCTTTTTTCTCATCGGACTCTTTCTGTCTACTCGAACGGACCGACCCTCTATCACTCTGATGTTTTCAATGTGTGTCTGGGTACTTTTCGTACTTATCGTTCCGAATCTAACAGTTTTATTGGTGGAACATGCAAGTCCGATACAATCAGAGGAGTCGTATAAAGGGCAGGCAGGCGACTTGTGGAAGCAATATGAAGCCGAAGTCAAAGATTATTTACAGAAACGAGGCGTTGAGAATTCTCTTAATCTCGCCAATCCCAGTGGTATGGGTTCCCGATCAGGTGTCAATGATTACGACAGTGGAGAGACAGTCAGTGCGAGCGGTTTTCGGAATGAAAAAGGCTTGCCTCTTGCCCAAGAGTGTTACGAATTCAAGGAAAACCTCCGTGCACAATACGCCGATCGGATATGGCAAGTACGCAAAGCATATCTCGACAAAAATCCAAACCGACAGTCTCTATTAGCACTAAACATATCCCGTATATCTCCGGCAGCGGTTTATTATAATGCTGCTGCAATTCTGGCAGAAACAGATCTCAGAAGTTTCTGGCGATTTATGGAACAGACGCGACAATATCGTCGTGAATGGGTCGACTATCTAAGAGACGAAAAAATATTTTCTTCACGTAGATGGTTTACAACTGAATTCGAGGAACCTTTTGATTTGAGCAAAATCCCAAGGTTTAAGGAACGGAGCGAAGGCATTGGTAATAGTCTGCAACGCGCAACATTGGACATTATGATACTCGTGGTATTAAACGTCCTATTCTTCATGGGAGCATTTATCTCATTCCTGCGCTACGACGTTATATAGTGGATAACTCTGAATTGTTTGTAGTAGGGCAATTCTGCGGCGTACTCGCCTACCCCCTGCCCCCCTGATAAGGGGGGATATGGGGGGTTGGGGGTTGCGACGTGCATTATTGCCCGTCTTTCAAATGATAGCAGAAAAAAGGACAACATGATCTGGCACATAGCAAAACGGGAAATCCTTGATAATTTGACGCGTTTTCGGTTTGCACTCACGCTGATTCTGGTGATGGTGCTGATGGTGCTGAATGCCGTGGTATTTGTGAGCAGTCAATATCCGCGAAGGATCGCGGAATATTCCGAAGATACGCACAAAGCCGCTGAGTCGCTGAAGAAGAAAAGTCGTAATTTAGGTGAACTTGCAGTAAAGGGGCCAGGCGATCTATACAAATCCGTGAGTCCATTAACCTTCATCGCTACCGGTGAAGATGCGAACCTACCAAAGCGAGTTGAAGGTGCCTATAGTGGTGGCTATGGTATCGGTATGACAACGCCTGATTTTAACTTCAACTACTCTTGGTCAGCGAACTGGTGGCTTCAGTATCCACAGGACATATCCCGCAAAAACGATTCGCTACCCAATTTCACGGAATTAGATTGGACGTTCATTATCGGATTGGTTATGAGTTTTATGGCGATTCTGTTCACTTACGACGCTGTCTCTGGCGAGCGTGAAACAGGAACGTTAAGCTTGCTCATGGCTAATTCTGTACCCCGTGCAACCGTGCTTCTGGCAAAGTTTATCGGTGCGTTTCTTAGCATCATGGTCCCGCTAATTATAGGAATATTGTTAAATTTACTGATTGTCAACGCCTCAGACTTGGTGTCACTTGATGGAGGCGAGTGGGGAAGAGTTGGAATTATCGTTGGTATTTCGGCTCTCTACCTCTCAATATTTTTATGGCTTGGATTGTTTATCTCAAGTCAATTTTCTAATTCGTCAAGCAGCTTGCTGACGTTGTTGTTAATTTGGATCGTCTTTGTGGTGCTTATTCCAAACACAATGGGAGTTTTGGCAAGCGGTTTCAAGCAGGTTCCCTCCAAAAGCGAAATATCTCGAACAAAGAAAGCAACAGCAGAAGAAATTGATACTCGGCATAAAGAGGGTGACAAACTTTACCGAACAGGTTCGCCTTCCGATCAACCTCCTAAAATTGAGGTGTTAAAGCTGTGGGCTGACTATCTAAACGAACACGCTGATGCAAAGAACAGGATTGAGGATGAACATCTAAATAAACAGTTCGCACAGGTTGCGTTCACGCAACAAATTACGCGACTCTCCCCAGCGGCTATCTACAAATATGCCGTAGAATCTCTCTCTGGCACAGGGTTCGCCAGACATAAAAGATTTATCCAACACGCGCGCCGCTACAGACAACAGTTCGTTAATTTTATCAAATCTGAGGACAATGGGGATAAAGAAAGTTATCACGTCTATCTTGTCAAGGAAGGATTGTCCCAAAAACCTGTCGCCTTTAGTAGCATCCCCAAATTTTCAGAAAAGCTAACCTTGGGCATCACTTTCAAATCGGCACTGTTGGATCTGACGTTGTTAATTTTACTCTCGCTGCTCCTGTTTATGGCGGCTGTCTTAGCGTTTTTGCGGAGCGATGTGAAATAACCGATTCTGTAGGTTGATTAGCGTGTAGCAAAACCTAACAATTCAACACATACAATTTATCGTAGGTTGGGTAGAGCGTAAGCGAAACCCAACACTGTTAGTAGTGCCGTTTGTAGTCGCGCAATGCGTTGCGTGGCTTTAAATTTTTTGCGTGGATTTAAACGGTGAACAGTGATACAATTTTATACGTGGGTTAGTATCTTTTCTAAGTTATAGTTTGGTTTTCCATAACTTTAGGAGATTTGCCCTATTTGGGCGAAGGTATTGGATTTTAAGTACGTACTTTAACGTGAGTTTGATAAGCATGTTGTAGCGCGATGCACGTCGCATCTGGGCGAATACGCCGCAAAACTTTCCAGTTTGCGCCCATAGCACACAAACTGGGAAGTTTGTGCTACATTAACTTGTCTAAAAGGCATCAGAATCTAAGGAGGGATGATTCATGAAAACGAAATTATCTGTCTCTGTTCTGCTTTTCGTCGGTTTCGTAATTTCTATCACAGTGATTCAACCTGCAGAAGCCGAGGATCCAAGGGTCAAAATGGGGCTTGCGGCACTTTGGACCTTTGACAAAGGCACCGTTCAAGGGAAAGATGTTGAGGATGTTTTCGGGAAGAACACCGGAACCATTACCGGCAAACCCAACCCAATCGATGGATTTCGCAGTGAAGCCCTTGATTTTGACGGTGCTGTTGATTTGGTCCGAATGGGTGAAGACATCTTCTTCCCTTCTGTGACGATGGCGGCGATTATTAAGCCGACCCTTGGCACACGAAATCCGATCTATGACAAATACAACTACGGTATTCAACTGCTTGATAACAATAATGTTGGCATCTGGATTCGAGCGGACACAGCGAACGCGGCAAAGCATTGGCCCTCCGCTTATGTGCCGTTCCCAGCTGATGGCGAGTGGCATCATGTCGTTGGGGTTGTTGAGAACAAAAAGTCCGTCCGAATTTATCTGGACGGTGAGTTGAAAAAAACGACCGAGGCACCTGACCCGATCAGCATCGCTTACGGTGCGGCGCAAAAGCCGACAATCGCCTACACACAGCACTTGGGCGGTATCTGGTACGCCGGTGCCATTGACGAAGTTGCCATTTTTGAAGGGGCGTTAAGTGATGCCGACGTAAGGAGATTGCATACACTGGCGTTGGCGGTTGAACCTACTGAAAAACTGGCGGTAACTTGGGGCGCACTCAAGATCCAGGATTGATGTTGGCAATTAAAATATTACGATTTCGTCTACCTCGTAGTCTGTCTATCTTTGAATTGTAGGTGGATTAGTTCGTAGTAGTGCGATTTATCGCACGTCCGATGCTTAGGAACGGGCAATGAATTGCCCTACTACGAGCGGGATTATTCCCAATTTTAGACTGGACAGACTACTCGTCTGTTATCTTGGATTAATCGACAGCAGGACGTGGTGGGTTGCTCCAATACCGGTTTCTATCTTTGCCGCTCACCACAACACCTTCCCGATCCCAGCGAAAAGATGCCCGGACATCGGAGGTACAGTAGCGGAGTGTGAGACCACACCGCCGTTTCGGTGAAGGATTGGCGTTCGAGCCGTGCAACAGCAGGTCGGTGTGGATAGAAATTTCGCCTGCTTTGAGTTCAACATCTACCGATTCGCCGAGCTCTTCTGCGTTTTCAACGATTTGACCCAGGACACTGTTTTCGTCGGGTTCGCTGTGCCGAGCGGTTAAATGTCCGAGGTGATGCGAACCAGCGATGAACCGCATCGCCCCGTTTTCAACCGATGCATCGTCAATTGCGAGCCAGACGGTAACGGTTTTGGAGGGTGTGAGGGGCCAGTAACCGGCATCCTGATGCCAACCGACGGTCTTCGAGTCGTGCGGCATTTTGCAGAAGTAGTGCGCGCCCCAACCGATAACATCTTCGCCAATCAAATCTTTTACAGAGGCAACGATCTTTGGGTGCGTGAGCAGATCATAGACCTTTCCATACTTCATGTGCGCAGAGATAATCGAATAACTACTTCCGCCTTCTGAAAGGACGTTCGCCAATAGCGTGTCAAAGTATTGGCGGTGTTCACCGATTTCGGTTGCATCGAAAATTGGAATGCCTTTGATATAGCCGACGTTGTTGAAATCAGTCACCTGTTCCTGAGTCAGCACCTTCGGCTGCTCGGTGATGCTTGGGTGAAATTGGAGATCGCGCCCCATCTCAGCGAGTTGTTCCCACGTCGGCATGATTTTATCAGTCTTGTAAGTTACACTTTGGGTTGCCATTGTTAGTTGCCTCTTATCAAAATTCTGATTTCATTCTACCACAAACTCAACTAAAATGGTATAATATATTAGGCATTCAGCAGAGCCATTCAATTTTAAGAAATTATGGGGTTTCACGTCTTTTTTCCAAGATCCGGTGCGGTTCGGAAACCGCACCTACCGGGCCTGGCGGTGAAGATTCGCTCGGAAAATGGAGAATTGAATGGCTCTGGGCATTCAGTTAGAGAAGTTATCAGTCATCAGTTTGCATCGCAGTGAGATTTATCAGTTAAGAGCGTGTTCATTTACGGGTAACCGTTTGTAACTGAAGACCGAAGACTGGAAACTGAAAACTTATAACCTAAAAATCATATTACGGATTATATTTTGAAATTGGGGCTAATTAATGGCGCATGCATATACCCCCGGTCTTAAGGTGACCGAGGGGGTGACAATTCAAAAAGAACGCCGGCTCCCGCTTGAAGGCGAGGTCCTCGTGCAAGCCGGTACAACAGTTAAGGCAGAGGATGTCGTCGCAAAGGCAGACCTGCCGGGCAACGTTCAACTATTGAATATTGCTAACTTACTCAGTATTCCACCGGAAGAGATTGCGGAATACATGCTCAAATCTGTAGGCGAAGCCGTCTCAGAAGACGAGATTATCGCTACAACCAAAGGGCTTTTCGGACTTTTCAAATCGCAAGCGCGTTCACCGATTGGCGGTACGATTGAAGCGGTTTCGGATGTTACCGGACAGGTTATCCTTCGCGAACCACCTATCCCTGTGGAGGTCAAAGCCTATACAGATGGCACGGTAACGGAGACCGTTCCGAACGAAGGTGTCACAGTCGAAACTTACGGCACCTATATCCAAGGCATCTTTGGGATCGGTGGTGAAACGGTGGGGAACTTAGTCGTTGTCTCTCAATCGCCGAGCGATGCATTGACCGCTGAACAGATACTGCCAGAACATAAAGATAACATTTTAGTTGGTGGTTCGCTGGTTACAACGGAGACAATTCAGCAAGCGGTTCAACAGCGTGTAAAGGGCATTATTGCTGGTGGTATTGATGACGCGGACCTGCGAGAACTTCTCGGCTATGAACTCGGTGTAGCGATTACCGGTTCTGAGGAGATCGGGATTACGCTCGTTATTACGGAAGGGTTCGGAGGCATCGCTATGGCGGAGCAGACGTTTACGCTCCTGAAAGCGCGGGAAGGTATGAAAACGTCTATCAACGGTGCGACGCAGATTCGTGCTGGGGTTGTCCGCCCGGAGATTGTGATTCCGTTCGCACCAGAGACTGCAGATGCAGCCGCCAATACGGACGATGGTGCGACTGAAGGGATTCTGGAAGTTGGCAGCTCGGTGCGGATCATCCGGGAACCGTATTTCGGCAAACTCGGACGCGTCACGGAGCTGCCGGTAGAACTCCAGAATTTGGAGACAGAGGCGCAGGTACGGGTACTGCGCGTTGAACTCGAAAACGGCGAACAAACAACGCTGCCCCGCGCGAACGTTGAAGCGATTGAGGATAGGTAATTGTGCCGGTAGAACTGATCTCCGGATGTATCGAGGACGGAGATGGAAAATTATTTCTTACAAAAATGAATAAACGACATCAGAACACTTTGAACGCTATTTTCAGGAGGCCGGTCCCGGCTACATTGAGGTGGCGACGTATTGAATCCCTTTTTGTGGCCCTTGGTGCCAAATTTACTGAAGGACGGGGATCGCGAGTACGGTTTGAATTGAATAATGTTGCCGTTACGTTTCATCGACCGCATGGCCAGAAGGAGGCAAAAGTTTACCAAGTGCAAAACGCACGACGTTTTCTTGAGGAGGTAGGAATAACACCGTGAATACAATGGTATACAAAGGCTATATAGCCGAAATTAGATATAGTGCTGAGGACAGTTGTCTTGTTGGCGAAATCGCTGGAATTAGGGATATTGTCGGGTTTCACGGCGATTCCGTTGCCGAATTACGAACTGCTTTTGAAGAAGCAGTGGAGGATTACCTTGAAATGTGCGAAGAATCAGGGAGGCCACCGCAGAAACCCTATTCTGGGAACGTGACTTTGTCCATTCCGCCCGAAGTTCATATAGGCATCGCTATGGCGGCCGAAGCAAGTGGTAAGAATCTTGATCAATGGGTTACAGATACTCTTTCTGCTGTGTTGCAGCCCGATTCAGAATCATAAAATCCCAGAAAACTCACTACCCTTTGGGACAGAGAATTTCTTAACTGAATAGGTTTTCATACCACTTGACGTTGCCGGTGCTGAGCCCGCTCGCTACGATGTCTAATCTGCCGTTTTGGTTCATGTCCAAGACGTGCATCTGTCCGACACCTAAACCGCCATCGTCAATGGTCTCTTTACGCCAGTGGTTATGCGCCAGATTCTCTGGGCGGTAGAGGTGCAGGCTCGTGCCTTCGCCGTTGTAGCCACAGATAATTTCAAGCACACCGTCGTCATCAACGTCAACAGCGGCGAGGGAGTGCCCGCGGTTGAGTGTGTCGTCAATGAGGTGACGCTCCCACGGATCGGTCCGTAGGTCGCCAGTGGCTTTATACCAGACGAGATTGTTCCCGTGCCACGGCTCAATCGCTAAAATCTCGTTGACACCGTCGCCATCAATGTCTGCAGCATAGGTATCACTACACTCACGGTCACTGATAATCCATTTGCCCCAGTCATCCGTCATCGGATCAATAGGCGGTTCATACCAGATTAAGCCTTCTGTGCAGCTAATCAGCACGTCATCGCGTCCGTCTTGGTCAACATCGTTGATGCTCAAACCGTGATTGATATGGAGGGAATCGTCAAGGAGGTGGGCGTGCCAAGAGGCTGCATCTCGCGGGGTATCAGAGAGTTCATAGCACCAGAGAGAGCCGGGACTGTGCCATTCGCCGGGTTTGCCGTCTTCACCGCGGATTGAGGCGACAATCAGAAAAGGCGTTACCTTCGCCGCGTCTCCTGATAAATTTGCGAGTGCGATGCGGTGGATGAAAGGGACATCGGCAATGTGGTGACTACTCCAGTTCTGTCCGTCTTGTGTCGGTGCTTCAAGCCAATGGAGATAACCACCCGCAGCGTTTACACCACGAAAAAAACCGCTCCCAACGATGAGGTCAGGGGTGCTATTGCCTGTGAGATCATAAGGCGCAATAGTGATGTGTCCGCTGCCCTGATCGGTTACGAGGTGTCTTTTCCAGTGCGGTGCCTCGTACCAAGCGATGATGGGTTCGCCTGTGGAGCCAGCGATGATGTCGAGTTGACCGTCGCCGTTTATATCAGCGACTGCGAGTCCATAAACGCTTTTGACGGTATCGTCTAACAGATATCCTCTGAATTTCACGGTTGATCTCCTCGTATGCTTATCCTCATCTAAGGATTGCGGAAAAACCTCACGATTCCAGGTTCTATCTCATACCCGACACTTGACCAGAACGCGACAGCCCACGGATACTTCTCTTCCACGAGTGCTGTGATGCGTTTGACACCGAGTTTTGCTAAACGTTTTTCGCCTTCCGCAACCAATGCTCGCCCAATACCACGCCGTCGATAGTCAGGATGAACCGCTATGCGATACATGTTCCCTCTCCACCCATCAAAAGTGGCGATTAAGGAACCGACAAGTCGTTTATTGACCTCTGCTACTAACACCGATGCGGGACCTTCTATCACACTTTGGATATCTGTAGTGGTATCTGTGACGCTCGGAGATGTTCCAGCAGCCTGCCATAATGCAAGAAGTGCTTCTGCTTCTTCAAGGTGGCACTCCCGAATTAAAAAAGGGTCTGAGTGGACGTTTGCGTTGCCGGATGAATCCATTTACTATTGCGGTGCGGTTGGATGAGGATTAATTTATTAATTCGGTAATGTCGGAACGTGCGATGAATCGCACTACTACGAACCTGACCGTTTGTAGTAGGGCAATTCTGCGGTGTACGCGAAGAAATCCGCAGAAATACCCAAGTATCGTCCCGTAGGTTGGGTTGAACGGATGCCACTAAAAACCCGAAAATCATAGAAAACACAACTTGTTCCAGATACACCACACCCATCAGAGACCGAGTGAAACCCAACGCTTTTGATTTGAAGGTTCCGCGGGGCTGACAGCGTAAAGTTGGGTTTCACTACGTTCACGAATAGATGTGGTCGGATATTGACTTTCAGGGGTGTTTGACCTGTCAACAGTCCACTTCTCAACGCCGTTCAACCCAACCTACGGGACTTCAAGAGAAAACCACTGAAAATCTACTAAATTGACACCTATGGTACACCGCAAAACCGCACCTACCACAATTACCGAAAGGAGCGGCTATTCATCAAGCCAACTCATCATGCTACGGAGATTTTTTCCGACTTCTTCGATCTCAAGTTCCGCCTCTTGTCGGCGGAGCGCGCCTAACACGGGTTGGTTCGCCTCATTTTCCAAAACCCATTCACGTGCAAAGACACCGCCTTGAACGTCTTTCAAGATTTGGCGCATCTTGTCCCGGACACTATCGTCAATGAGTTGAGGACCGCGTGTTAGATCACCGTATTCGGCGGTGTTGCTGACATCGTTCCGCATCTTGCTCAACCCACCCGTATAGATCAGGTCAACAATCAATTTCAACTCGTGGAGGCATTCAAAATAAGCCATTTCCGGTTGATAACCGGCTTCAACGAGTGTATCAAAGGCGGCTTTGATGAGGGCAGCGGTTCCGCCACACAACACGGCTTGCTCACCGAAGAGATCGGTTTCGGTCTCCTCGCGGAACGTCGTTTCAATGACCCCAGCACGTGTGCCGCCGATACCTCTTGCATAAGCGAGTGCGACATCGCGCGCGAGACCTGTGGTGTCTTGATGGATGGCGATAAGGCACGGCACACCACCACCGCCTTCAAACACTTCACGAACGAGGGAACCGGGGCCCTTAGGCGCAATCATTGCGACATCAATGTCGCTGGCAGGTACAATCTGCCCAAAGTGGACGCTAAACCCGTGTGAGACGAGGAGCATATTGCCTGCTTCCATGTTAGGGGCAATCTGGTCGCGATAGACAGCGGCGTGGCGTTCGTCAGGTATGAGAACTTGGACGATGTCTGCCATTGCTGCGGCTTCTTCAACGTTCTTGACAGTCAGACCTTCCGCTTCTGCACGGGCTTTTGAACGGCTGCCTTCGTATAATGCGACGATCACGTTTGCACCGCTGTCTTTGAGATTTAGCGACTGTGCACGTCCTTGCGCACCATAGCCAACAACAGCGACGGTACGCTCTTTCAGTAAGTCAAAATTAGCATCACTATCGTAATAAATCGTTGCCATAAAGTCTATTCCTTTTTAAGTTATCAGTTGTCAGTTGCCAGTTGTCAGTAACTCGTTTGTAGCAGGTTAAACCTTTTCACCCGCCACACATTCAACTGATAACCTATAGCTGAAAGTGGAGCGCAGCGGAACGTACCGACAACCATATCCTATTTCTCGGAGCCGCGTAACATCGCTATTTTGCCGGTGCGTGTCAGCTCAAGGATACCGTACGTATTGAAAATATCAATTGCCGCTTTCAATTTACCTTCATCACCGGTAATTTCAAGCACAAGGGAGGCAGGCTTCATATCTATGACCCGCCCACGAAAAACCTCCGCGACTTGTAGAATCTCGGTGCGTTTTTGAGGATCATCGGTAGCAATTTTAATAAGAACAAGTTCTCGCTCAACATGCGTTCCAGCAGCGGAAAGGTCGGTCACCTCAATAACGTCGATGAGTCTGTTTAGATGCTGGTAGATCTGTTCCATAATTTGCGCGTCACCGTGTGTGACAAGAGTTATATGCGAGATGCTTTTGTCATGTGTCTCAGCGACGTTGAGACTGTCGATATTAAAGCCGCGCCCGCTAAAGAGCCCCGCAACGCGTGCAAGGACTCCGAATCGGTTTTCGACTAAAACGGAAAAGATATGTCGTTCTTCTGAATTCATTTTTTTATAGTTTTCAGTGCGGGTTGCTACGCAACCCTTTCAGTCGTCAGTTATCAGAGGGAATAGTTATCAGTCGTCAGTTAAAGAGGTATCTTGTGACAGCGACAGAAAATGTTCTCGACACAGGGTCTTAACTGAAAACTGATAACTCTTAAAACTGACAACCCTTAAAATCGTTAAGATAACCCGCGAATAACATCTCCAAGCCCTTTACCGGCTGGCACCATCGGGAACACGTTCTCTTCTTCATCAACAATAAAGTCAATGACCACAGGACCGTCGGTAATCCCTTTTGCCTTCTGTAATGCGGGTTCGACATCTTCAGGGTGTTCGACCCGCAAGCCCGTGGCACCGAACGCTTGTGCGAGCAAGGCGAAATCAGGGTTGTCGTGGTAATCAACAGCGGAATAACGTTTGCCGTGGAACAATTCCTGCCACTGGCGTACCATTCCGAGGTACATATTGTTAATGATGAAGACCTTAAGCGGCAGCTTCATGGTAACCGCTGGGACCAGTTCTTGGATCGTCATGATATAGGACCCGTCCCCGTTGATATTGACGACGGTTTTGTCTGGACATCCGAGCTGCGCACCGATTGCGGCGGGTAGGCTAAAGCCCATCGTGCCAAGCCCTCCAGAATTAAGCCACTGTCGAGGTTCAGTGAATTTGAAGTACTGCGCTGCCCACATCTGGTGTTGTCCGACATCCGCAACAACGATGGCATCACTGTAATGCTCATATATTTTTTCAATAACAAATTGCGGCATGACTATATCCGATTTTTGATCGTATTCAAATGGGTATTTCTGCTTCCACTCCTGAATCTGGGCGCGCCACGGGTCGATATCCGCTGTACCGACCTGTTTGTTGAGTTCCGTCAGGACGCTTTTCGCATCGCCAACGATCGGGACATCAACAGGGACGTTTTTCCCAATACAAGACGCGTCTATATCAATGTGGATCTTCTTGGCGTTAGGTGCGAATTTACTGAGATCCCCGGTAACGCGGTCGTCAAATCTCGCACCAATAGCGATAACCAAGTCTGAATCGGTGAAGGCATAATTTGCGCAACAGGAGCCGTGCATGCCGGGCATCTCCATTGCTAACGGATGCGTCTCAGGGAACGCGCCAAGTCCCATCAAGGTAACGGTAATCGGGATCTGTGTATTCAAGGTCAGCTGCCGTAGTTCTTCGCTGGCATTCGCAAGGACTACACCGCCGCCGGCATAAAGCATAGGGCGTTTGGCTTCTTTTATCAGTGCCGCCGCCTTGGCAATTTGTACCGGATCGCCATGAACTTGAGGTTTGTAGCTACGGATGTCAACCGTTTCTGGATACTGAAACAGGGCTTCATGTATCTGCGCATCTTTGGCGATGTCAATAATAACAGGACCCGGTTTCCCTGTTTTCGCGATGTGAAACGCTTCAGCGACAACATCTGCGATTTCGTCACTGCTTGTAATGAGGTAACTGTGCTTACAGATCGGGCGTGTCACGCCGATAACATCGCATTCTTGGAAAGCATCACTGCCGATATAGTGCGTGAAAACCTGACCAGTAATCGCGACCATCGGAATGGAGTCCATATAGGCAGTAGCGATACCGGTGACGAGATTGGTAGCGCCGGGACCGGAGGTTGCGAGTGCAACACCGACCTTCCCGGTGGCGCGTGCGTAGCCATCAGCGGCGTGGGAAGCCCCTTGTTCATGCCGCATCGGAATCAATTTGATTTCGGTCTCGCCGTACAAGGCATCAAAAATCGGCATCGCTGCGCCACCGTTGACACCGAAGATATATTCGACACCTTCCCGCTTGAGACCATCAACCAGGATTTGTGCTCCTGAAAGTTCCATGCCAATTTTCCTTATAAGTAGTAGGGATTGTCCCTACGGGAGTCGTTAAAATTAAAAAACCTTCTCGTTCCAAACATGGAGACGAGAAGGACATAATACTGACCTTACCGTGGTACCACTCCAATTCCCTTTCTCTTATGAGAAAGAGCACTCTTTGGGATACGATAACGGGCATCGGACCGACTAATCCTACTGATATGTGTTCAGATTAGCAGCTCCAGGGCGACCTTCAGTCGTGGTAACTTGAGGAGACCTTTCAGCCGATGAGTCTCCATCTCTTGCAAGCCCGGGCGACTTACTCCTCCCCTTCAACGCTTTTTGGGTAACTATTTAGATGTTAATTACGCACACCATTTTATGAAGTTTCACGGGTATGCTAAAAAGAATTATCTTTTGTATTTTAAGTATAACACATTTCAAGAGAGATGTCAAGAAAAATTGATCTGGTAGACCATTCCGACAGATAGCAGGTCCTTTGGGAAGTAGAGGGTAGGTTTGAACGCTGCTCGCGCCTACCCCTACGACACCCAAAAGTTGTTATGGCAAGTTAGGCATTCGCCACGTAGAGTTCGTTAACCCGTGTCCAATTGATGACGTTTGTCCACGCTTCAACGTAAGCTGGACGCAGATTCTGATATTTCAGATAGTATGCGTGTTCCCAGACATCAATGCCGAGGAGCGGGGTATGTCCGTCCATAATTGGGCTGTCCTGATTTGCGGTGGAGTAGATTTCCAAGCCGCTATCACCAAGCACAAGCCATGCCCAACCGGAGCCAAAACGTGTAGTCGCGGCAGTCACAAACTGCTCTTTCGCCGCTTCAAGCGACCCGAAAGCACCACTTATCGCTGCTGCGATTTCGCCGCCGGGTTCGCCACCGTTGGGGCTCATAATGGACCAGAAAAGTGAATGATTGGCGTGTCCACCGCCGTTGTTGATGACAGCCTGACGCTTGTCTTCTGGAACCTGGTCAATATTACTGAGTAATTCGTGAATATCCATATCGGCGAGATCACCGAGTCCTTCTAAGGCAGCGTTAAGGTTGTTGACGTAGCCTTGATGGTGTTTGCCGTGATGGATTTCCATGGTTTGTGCGTCAATATGAGGTTCCAAAGCATCGTGCGCATACGGGAGCGCTGGTAATGTGTGTGCCATTTAAAAATAGCCTCCTGTTTTATTTTTTTTACATGCGTTTGCAAGTTGCGCGCTAAGAGGCGTGCAAACAATGTACTTAAAAAATCACAAAGAGTATAGCAGATTTGTTAGAAGTGTGCAAGTTTTTTCTGAAGGGTGGAGTTTCAATTCCGGCAGCGAAGCGTAGAAACAAGAAGGTTACTCTTCTGATTCGCTTGATTCAGCGAACGCGCCGACACGGCAGATACGCTTATAGGCACAATAACTACAGGGTGCCGTTTTGTTGCGAGGGGTAAGAGGTTTGTTACCATCTGCTTCAGTCTCTACAAAACCGTATTCCTCAGTCTCTATAAGGCGATCTTCCTCAACTTCTTTTTTCGTCCTTACAAACGTTTTGACGCGTGTAATGAGCGGAAAATTGCCATTGCTCATTCCACTAATGTACTGCTCAAGATAACCACTTACACGTGCGATCATGCTATCAAAGGTCTCATCTGACAGCATTTGCTGCGTTTTTCGCGCCAGAATGTACGTCTCACCTCTACAAGATTCTTTCCCAATACCAAGTTCTATTTTGCAATCGTTCAATTTGACTTTATGATATAAACCTGCTGCCGTTTCGTATCCGTCTCCGAGCAGTCGCCTCGCAATTTCAAGATAGATGGGCAATTGGAGAGCCCGCCCCTCAAGAATATCCTTTGCTCCAAATGTTCTTCCAGTTTTATAGTCAATAACATTAAAAACACCGTTGCCTATATCAATGCGATCAATTTTTGCATTGAGACTTACATTGCTGATACAGATAGGTTTGGGACGACTGAGGACTGAATCGATTATCCCTTTCCTACGACCAACGCTGACTTCAAAGTAGCGCGGGATGGTAGTTACATCATATCCCCGCTCTACTGTAAGCCATTGATTCAGCATAACTTTTAAATGTGTTTTATCTACTCTCCGAAAGAGATCTTCCGAGTCAGTATCACTTATCATCTCATCTATGATGTTAGATAATTGTTGTTTTGCCGCTTCAAAACTTGTTTCATCACATTGGCTAACAGCGGGTTGTTCTCGGCGATCGTCATAGAATCTTACAAGAATATCGTGAACCAACTCACCTTTTTCACGGCTGGATAAGCCTTCAGTGTCTTCCTCATCTGGACTACCGAGTTCTAAGATTTCAGCTGCAAAATACTGAAATGGACACTTGGCGTAAGTTTCTAATTCTGTAACAGAATAGGTCCGTTGCCGCCGTTCTTCTAAACCAGCACGGCTTTCAGGAGAAAGGGTTTCAGGAGTTAATACGCCTTCATAGACAAGATGTTTGTGCGTTTTTTCACGGCTCTTTTCAACCTTAACAACATGCTTTATTAAAGAACGCATGTTCATAAGGTTGGCGGGAAATTTTCCATCGGAAAGTGTCTCTGTTGTCCATACATGGTTGCCGTATGTACTGAGAAAACCTGGGATGCTGCCTCGTTCAGGATTGTCGACTTTAATAGTTTCAACATCGGCGATTGCTTTTAATTGTCCAAGAAAAGGAGAAGGAATCAGTTCTGCTTCGCGCTCACGTTGTGGTATAAGGATATAGAGTCGTTCGCGAAAAGACTTGAGTACCCGATAAAACAAGAGCCGATTATCGTGGAGTTGCTCCTCTTCGTTGCGATAAGGTGTTTCTGGTAACAACGGGTCTGGACGATAATTTTCTGGAAACCGACCCTCTACAAAATCACCTAAAAAGACGGTGTCAAATTCTAAACTTCTGAGTTCATTATTATATGCTAAACTTGTGAGTTCACTAAGTGGGAAAATCTTAACGGTTTCTTGGCTTGCCGGTGCTCCATTTTGATAGTGTGTATGCTTCGCAATATATCTGAGTTTATTAATATAATCTTCAAATTTGTATAACCTATCTTCCTCAGATTTTAACACGTCACAAAACCCCTTAATTATTTTTTTAAACTGCTGTAATGCGTTCACCTCACCTCCAACAATTTTTCCATCTTTCAGCAGCATCGGGTTTAAAATCTTGGAAATGACTTCCGTAGATTCGAGAAAGTTGTCAATGTAATTCTTAAATTCGTCGGGATGAAAAGCTTCTATATATAATTTAGATTTAACCTCAGAGACATAGGTGTTGCCGAGAGGAACTTGCCGCGGTGAAATATGAGAAAAGATTTCTTTGACAACCTCTGACCTCATCAACGGAACACTTTCAACGAATGAATAGGGGATGCCATAAGTGGGAAAAACTTCCGCAATTCGGTGTTGGTAATTACCTATATTGTAGCATACAACACAAATCTCACTCAGTTTACAGTCAGCACTTAAGACCTGTTTCTGAATTAGATGAGCAATCTGTTCCACCTCTTCGGATCGATCAGTTGGTTCTAAAACCTTAATCTTATCTGTTAAATCAATTTTCTGGTCCAAGGTAACATCCGTTTTGAACAGATTCTCAGCGAAATGTTGATGTTGGTCGGGATCCCGTTCATAGTCGGTATCAATGTAAGCATCCGTGTCTTTAAATTGTGAAACGAGGTCGATAATGCTTTTATAAAGGGCTTTATTGTCTTCAACACAGTCGGTGCGAAACCACATCTTTGTATCAGATATTTCGGCGATGTGTCTCAAGAGTTTAATATCGGCTTTTGAAATCAAAGTGAAACCTTCAACAACAACAAGGTTAGCACCAGGGAATGCCCTCTTGATGAACTCTTCTTTGAAATTGTTCGCCAGGTAGTAGTGTTTTCCCTTCTCATCTATCCATCGGTTTCCAAGTTTCGCCTCATGATCGCTATAAATGCGAGCGAGGTCTACCTTGGTTAGATCATTTTCTACAAAGTTCGGTTCAGTCTCTCCTTGATCCCTAAGGTGATTTATCGTGTCCAAGATGAGAGAGAGTGTACTATCGGGAATGGCAGTATTTTGGATTGGACGAAAGGCATCATATTGGTAGGTATCGGTATTGTCAGCGTCAGGATCTACTATTTCGTGAAGCCAAAGGTGTTGGATCCCTGATAAGATATGTTGTTTTGGTGACCCAGCTTGATTGTATAATCTTTGGATGAAATCCACACTGGTATGCACGCGTAAATTGGCAACTGCGCGGTTTGGGTGATAACTGACCAATTCGCGTTGGCGATGCAAACGTGCGGAATCGGTCGGCACAATGACGACAAAGGTATGTGCCTTATCATTTTCAATGCGGGTTTTAAGGGTGTTTTCTATATTTTCCATCTGTCACGGCACAGGGCGCGTGCCTACTGCTATAAACATGCCGCCCCAACGGGGCTAAAGAGGTTTGTTTTCGCGACAATTTTAGGACGGATTCCATCAGGATTATATTCGGATAAATCCTGATTCAGACGGCGTTCACACACCGATAGTCATCACGGTATACGGCGTGTGTTATTACCTTACTTGCGTACCGAGCGGCATTTCTGTTTCAAGAGTTGCGAGAACTACAGCGTCCCCGCTGCCTGCGAGAATCATGCCGTGTGATTCGACGTTACGGATAGTGGCGGGCTCCAGATTTGCGACGATTATTACCTGTTTGCCTACGAGGGTTTCAGGCGTATAGTGTTCGGCAATTCCCGCAACGACTTGCCGTTTTTCAGTACCGAGGTCTACTTGCAATTTGAGAAGTCGGTCGGCACCTTCAATGGGTTCAGCAGTGAGAATACGCGCGACCCGCAGATCCAACTTTTGGAAATCGGCAAAGGAGACTAAGTCGGTTGTTTTCTTTTCTTTTTTCTGCTTCGGTTTCGCTGCTTTTTCAGGCTGTGCCTGTTTCTGCTGTTTCGTATCGACGCGCGGGAAGATAGGCTCACCTCTACTGACAGTGATATCTACCGGTAAATGTCCCCATTCTGCGGTGGTATCGAATTCTGACAAACCGATCTGTTTCTGGATCTTTTCAGCGGTTTCAGGAATAAAAGGAGAAATTAGCACAGAGATAAACCGTAGTGCTTCCAAACTATTGTAAAGGATGGTGCCCATTCTCGGTTTCGTCTCCGGTTTCGCGAGCGTCCAAACCTGCGTCTGTTGGACATAGCGGTTGATGCGCCTGACAAATTCCCAGACAGTTTCCAAGGCAGCGTCAAACGCGAACGCGTTTATATGTGTATCTAATTTATCTACCGTCGTTTGTGCCATCTCTCTGACTTCGTCGTCAAATTCGCCCGGTGTTGTCGGTGCGGGAATTCCCTCAAAGTTCTTGTTGACTAAACCGAGAACGCGATTGAGGAGATTGCCGAGATCATTTGCGAGATCGGCGTTGTAGCGTGCATGCAAACGGGCAGGACGATAGTCGCCATCGTTTCCGAAACTAAATTCGCGCAGGAGGTAATAACGGAACGCATCAACGCCATAAGTTTCGATATCGCCATCCATATCAATGAAGATACCCCGTGTTTTGCTCAGTGCCTCGCCGTCCTTTGTCAGCCAGCCGTGCCCGACGATATGTTTGGGAAGTGGCAAGTTCGCAGCCATTAGCATTGCGGGCCAGAGTAGGGCGTGAAAACGGGTGATGTCTTTTCCCATCATGTGAACATCGGCGGGCCAAAAAGTGCGGTACTGCTCATTATCGGTTTCGTAGCCGAGTGCGGTAATGTAATTACTCAAAGCCTCTATCCAAATGTAGATAATATGTTCCGGATCGAACGGGAACGGAATCCCCCAAGATAGGGAAGCCCGGGAGATACTCACATCTTGTAATCCAGATTCCAGAAAGTTTAATAACTCGTTACGACGCGCCGCGGGATAGACGAAATCCGGATGCTCATGGATATGTGCCAGTAAACGATCTTGATATTTGGAGAGTCGAAAAAAATAATTCTCCTCTTCTAACCATTGCAGTGGCAGTTTATGAACAGGACAGATTTTTTCGTCTGTGAGTTCTTTCTCTGAAAAGAACTCTTCGCATGAGAGACAGTAATACCCTTCGTATTTTCCCTTATAAACATCACCGTTGTCATAGAGCACATTAAGGAATTTTTGCGCGCCACGCTTGTGCAAATCGCTGGTTGTACGAAAAAAGATGTCATGCGAGATGTTCAGGCGTTCCCACAGTTTAACGAACGTTGGCGCGATCTTATCGCAATAGGCTTGTGGCGAGAGCCCTTCCTTTTTCGCAGCGTTATACACATTCGCAGCATGTTCATCAACGCCAGTAAGAAAGCAAACTTCATTGCCTTTGAGACGGTGATAGCGTGCTAAAACATCGGCAGCGATAGTGGTATAGGCGTTTCCCGCATGTGGTTCGCTGTTAGGATAGTAGATTGGGGTGGTGACGTAAAATGTGCTCATCGTATTCCTTTTCAGATTCCAGTTCAGGTAGCATTGACTCATTGCTAAAAATTATACCACCAAGAAACCCATTTGTCAATCTCAGTTTCTTGGCTATCGGTTCCTATCGGCAGTCAGCAGTCGGTGGTTCGTCATCAAAGGAAAGGTAACACTTATCTGAGTAACTTCAAACACATTACCTCTAAAGCCAAGGTAGCATTTGTGTTTGTGTTTTCGATGAGGGACTTGGTGTCAAAGACCGTTTGGATGGCTTGTTGTATGCGTAAGCGGGAATATCGCGGGACAATGCGTTGGAGTTCCTCAAGGGAGTGGATGTGTGTTATGAGGTCGCTGGGCGCGCCTTGTTGTAAAAAGAGCAGGTCGCGATACCATGTGACTAACTCGCCTAAAGTTTCAGGATTATCTTTGAAGTGCTCGGCGAGTCTGAAAGCCGCTAATCGATCTGTTGTCTTGAGGATTTCGGGGACTTCTTCTGTGAATACGTCGCCTTTTTCAAGTCGCGTGAGTGCCTTTCCAATCGCACCATCCGCAGTAATAGCGAGTGTTGTTGCTTGCTCGGGTGCTACTGAAAATCTTTCCACCAAGATCGCGGCTAATTCCTGTGTCGGCATTGGGTGGAATTGTAGAATCTGGCATCGGGAACGTGTGGTTGGCAGTAACGCTCGTATATTTGATGTGAGTAGGATTAAAACGGAGGATGCGGGGGGTGCCTCAAGCGTCTTGAGTAAACAGTTCTCTGCCTCCGCGTTCATCCGCTCGACATCCGTCAAGATGTAGACCTTCCGACTCGCTTCAAGAGGCTCGTAGATAATTTGTTTTTGCAACTCCCGAATTTGTCCAATTTTCAGTAGACTGCCGTCAGGTCGAATAAACTGTAGATCCGGATGATTTCCAGAATCCACCTTCCGACAAGCGAGACACGCGCCACATATTGTGGGAGGCTGTGTGTCTTGCTGACAGAAGATCATCTGCGCGAAATAACGTGCGACCATCTCTTTTCCGACACCTGTCGGTCCGACGAAAAGATATGCCCCAGCAATACGATCCGATGCCACAGTATGCTGGAGTTGTTCGGTAATCTGTTGATGTCCAATGATCGGATTTGGCATTTTCCTTCTAAGTGTCGTTTTACTTTGATAGGAACTTTTGATATTCAGTTAAGATTTGGGCATGGACAGCATCAGGAGACTGTGTCGCATCTATCAATTTGACACGATGCGGCTCCGATTTTGCGGTGGCCAGATACCCTTCTCGGACTCTACGATGGAATTCTAACGGTTCTTTATCTAAACGGTCGCGGTACGTCTCATCTTGTTGCTGACGTTGCAAACCGATCTCCGGCGATAGGTCAAGCATAAAGGTAATATCTGGGATCAAGCCACCCGTAGCAACATGATTTAACTGATGGATAATCTCAAGATCGATACCGCCACGATACCCTTGATACGCTACGGTAGCATCAATAAATCTGTCACAGATAACAATTTGATTTGAAGCCAATGCAGGACGTATGCGTTCATCTACGTGTTGTGCGCGTGCGGCAGCGATCAACAACAACTCTGTCATCGTTGTTATTCTATCAGATGTCAGAAAGACATCTCGGATCCGCTCTGAGACAGGCGTGCCGCCGGGTTCACGGGTGACAACAACGTCTGGACCGAGGGCGGTCGCCAACCGTCGTACTTGTGTGGTCTTGCCTGCGCCTTCTACGCCTTCAAAAGTAATGAAAATCCCGCGCTGTGCCATTTTTTTCCTTTAGATAAAAAGCACCCACATTGGGCTTTCACCAACCTCATAGGTAGCCAGCGGCGATAATTCACCACTCTGCCGATTGATACGATAGGTCGCAAGTCTGCCAGAGCCTTGCCCCCCGGCAAAAAGGAAATTGCCGGTCCCATCAATGTTGAAGACACGGGGTATCGGTTCAGTTAACTGCTGTCCAATAGCAGTGAGCTTCCCATTCTCTTCGTTAACACTAAACCCAGCGATGCTATCATGTCCGCGATTGGAGACATAGAGAAATCGCCCTTGTGGATCAATGTGAATTTGCGCGCAGGTGTTGTCCGCCTCAAAATCTGCTGGAAGCGTAGAGAGGTCTTCTTGGAGGTCTACTAAGATTCCGGGGTGGTCTCCGCCTTCTTGAAGTGTGTACGCCGAAACACTCGACCCATTTTCGTTTGAGAAATAGAGGATCGGTTTACTCGGATGGAAACAGAAGTGACGGGGGCCGATCGGTGCACCCGGATTGAGATTCCCTACAATATTCTGTGTGAGCGTGCCTGTCTTTTCATCGAAATGAAACTGATAAATAGCGTTCCGCGGGACAGTGTGCGGTACGAAAGCGTATCGGTTCGAGGCATCGGTCTCGACGCAGTGGGCGTGTATATCGGTTTCGACCGTCTGAAGTGTTTCACCTTGGACGGTTTTGTCCTCACCGATGGCATGCACGGTAACCTTGCCAGCACCGTAATAGGCGGAGAGCAAGAAACTCCCAGTTTTATCTGTTGCGATATAACACGTGTCCGCGTCGAGTTGGATTGTCCGCAAATGTGAGAGGTGTTTCGTCTCTTCATCAATGCGGAAACTGGCGATTTCACGACTCGACCGCAGCCCGGCATATAGGTAATGACCGCACGGTGAAAGTGCTAAGGGACCTGGAGAACCCGTGACGTTGATATTTTCCTGAAGTTCGATGTCACCATTAGATACGTCGAATGTATAAATGGCGATTCTGTTTTCTCCAGCTATGGAGAGATAGACGTGCGTTTGCATATTTTTAATTTTCCTTGCGGTTCGTTGAAGTGGGTTTGACCTTTGACGTTCTTCTCCCTCTATCCGCCCTCCATTTTGCGGCGTACTCGCCCATAAGCGATCTGCTTCATTACGGGCTATGCGCGCATTAAAACTTCGTAGGTGTGGCGGAAGCGGAGGGACGCCGCCTCCTTTTTCCTACGTCGGGTTTAAAAAAATACCGGCGGCACCCATGCCCCCACCAACACACATCGTTACCATACCGTATTCGTGATTTTGCCTACGCATCTCATTAAGCAGGCTCACAGTGAGTTTTGTGCCTGTACAACCGAGCGGATGTCCGAGGGCAACTGCACCACCGTTGACGTTCACCTTGTTGGTTGGTAACTGCGCCTCTTGAAGGACAGCAAGGGCTTGCACGGCAAACGCTTCGTTGAGTTCTATGACATCTATATCGGCTAAAGTTAACCCTGCGGACGCGAGTGCTTTAGGAATTGCAGGCACCGGTCCGATGCCCATAATTTCAGGTGGCACACCGGCTGTGGCGTAACTGACAAAATGTGCCAATGGGTCGTAACCCTCTGCTTTTGCTCGCGTTTCGGACATCAGGACGACAGCGGCGGCAGCGTCGCTCATTTGCGAAGCGTTGCCAGCCGTCACTGTCCCGTCTACGTGAAAAACAGGTTTGAGAGATCCCAGTGCCTCTGGTGAAGTATCACGGCGCGGTCCTTCATCTGTATCAAAGACAGTGCTAACGGTTTCAGGCGCGTCTTCTGAATTGAAGTGCATCTCTTCTATCGTCAACGGCACGATTTCTTTGCGAAATTTACCTGCATCAATTGCTGCGATTGCCTTGCGATGGCTCTGATATGCATAGGCATCTTGCGCGGCGCGAGATATACCATATTTCCGCGTCAAGTTTTCGGCAGTCAATCCCATGCTGAGATAGGTATCGGGTGCGTGTGCTATGAGCACTGGGTTCGGGGAGAGGTCGACACCGAACGGGACTCGACTCATGCTCTCGACACCGCCAGCAATGACTACCTCCGCCCGTCCAGATAGAATCTGCTCGGCACCCATCGCTATCGTTTCTAAACCGGAGGCGCAGAAACGGTTGATCGTAATGGCAGGGACGGAGACCGGAAATCCTGCTCGTAAACTGGCAATACGCGCAACATTGTAACTCTGGGGGCCCTCATGTGTAGCGCAACCGATGATAACATCGTCTACGGTATCAAGTGCAAGCTGCGGAAGTCTTTCCACCGCACCACGGAGCGCCGCAGCGGCGAGTTCGTCTGGACGCGTGTTTTTCAGTCTGCCCCTTCCGGCCCTTCCTACGGCTGTGCGCACAGCGGATACGATAACTACGCTCGGTGTCGTTTGCATTACTTCTTACCTCTCTGGAGCGTTGCTTCTATCCTTGCGTGCGTTTCTTGTTCTCCACAAAGACTGAGGAACACCTCATGCTCCAAATCGAGCAGATATTGTTCGGAGACAAACTGAGGGGTTGACAGTTCACCTCCACAGAGTACATAAGCCAATTGATTGGCGAGGTGCTGCGTATAATCGTCGATAGTGTCCGCTTGTCGAAGTAGGTGTGTTTGCAGGTTGAGCCGAGCAATCCCTTCTTCACCAAGGACAAATATTTGTTGCGGCTCAGGGGGAGAATACCCGGCTTCGTGCATTGAGAGAACGAGTAGCTTAGCATCGTCAAGGTGTGTCTCTTGGTTTGATGAGATAGCATCCCTGTGACGGAGATAACCGAGTTCGACCGCATCTGCAGCGTTTTGTGAAACGGTAGATTCGCGGATTATATCAAAAGCCTTATTAACGGACGGGAACAGGTCCTGAATCGGGGCGGGCAGCGTTTGCCCCTCTAAGCATCGAAGTGCCATCTCCTTAGTGCCACCGCCAGCCGGAATAAGTCCGACACGGAGTTCAACGAGACCAAGCGAACTTTCAGTGAAAGCTTGTACGGCATCCGCACCGAAAGCGATCTCACAGCCACCACCGAGTGCCATACCCGCTGTTGCGGCTACAACCGGCTTTGATGCCGTCCGGAGTCTGGTGCAGACGGTTTGCAGTTTGCGGAGTGTTCCCGAAATCGCGTCCCAGTCTTGGTTCTTCGCACGCTCCAGCAGGAGAATTAGGTTGAGTCCGACCGAAAAATGCTTCGCCTCTGTGGCGATAATCATGCCTGCGTAATTGGTTTCCACCTCGTCCAACGCGGCATCGAACATCTCCAGCATTCCATCCGTTATGATGTTCAGTTTTCCATGCAGTTCAAGTTGAACAACACCATCGCCGATGTCTATTAGACTGGCATCCGCATTGGAAGTGATAGGTGTAGCGTCTGTTGTTTTTAACGTTGACATTTCAATAATTTACCTTAGTGGCGTTTCCAAACCGCCGGCAAGTGAGCACTACGCATCGAAATGGTAGACGATTTCATCGAACCGGTCCGCTGCGAAGGTGAACAAGAAAACTAAATTCTCAGTCCCGGTACAACGGAGTGAGTGCTTTGCATTAGCGGGTATAAAGACTGATGCCCCGGGCCCAAGTGATGCCTCACGATCGTCCACCGTGACATACCCGTGACCGCTGATGACATAGTATGTCTCTGCAGGAGCATGGTGATGGAGCGGCAGCAGGGTCCCCGGTGTCATCTCTGCTATGCCAGTAGAGAGTTGACTGCTGGGCCCGCGTTCACCCGATATAAGGATTTTCCATCGGACTGGACTTCTGGCAGCGAGTTCCGGATCGTCCCAAGTTTCCCAGTCGAGTTCTGCTTCGTTGAGGATGATTGGTTTTTGTTTATTCATGGGATATAGTCTAACAAATTAGGAGGGGTTTTACAAGGTTTTTTCCAATTCGATCAGAAGCATTCAATTGTCAGAGAAGACAAGGTTAACTGTACATACCTGACTAAAAGAAAAGAGGCAGGCACTCGGGCCTGCCCTACAAGTAGAAATGGAAAAGGGCTTTATCCAGTCACAGCACCTTCGGAGGCAGAAGATACAGAGTTCGCATATTTCGCCATGACCCCACGGGCATAACGCGGTTCAGGGGGTGTCCATTCCTCAAAGCGTGCTTGGATTTCAGCGTCGGAGAGTTGAACGTCGAGTCGTCTTTCCTTTGCGTCAATGACGATTTCGTCGCTTTCTTGGAGGATGGCAATGGGACCGCCTTTCGCTGCTTCAGGAGCGACATGGCAGATCATGAAACCGTGCGTCGCGCCGGAGAATCTACCGTCGGTTAAAAGTGCGACATCTTCACTCAAACCGGCACCAACGAGTGCTGCAGTTACGCCTAACATCTCACGCATGCCAGGACCACCGGTGGGTCCTTCATAACGGATAACGACAACATCACCGGGTTTGATCTCTCCGCCTTTAATGGCAGCGAAGGTATCCTCTTCACGTTCAAAGATACGTGCGGGACCACGGTGAAGGGTTTTGTCTTGTCCGGCTAACTTGATAACACACCCATCTGGTGCGAGATTACCTCTCAAAATGGCAAAGCCACCGGTCGGTTTGAGCGGGGCATCCACGGATCTGACGACCTGTTGTCCGTCGGTTTCAGTGGCTGCGCCTGCCTCCTGACCGATGGTTTGACCTGTGACAGTGAGTTCGTCGGTATGGAGTAGACCTGCCTCTGCCATGCGTTTTGCTAAGAACGGGATGCCCCCGGCTTCATAGAGATCGTTGGCGACAAACTGCCCGCCCGGTTTAAGGTCTGCTAATACGGGCGTTCTTTGACTAATGGTGTGGAAATCTTCAATTGTTATCGGGACCTGCGCTTCGTGTGCGATAGCAAGGAGATGTAGAACGCCGTTGGTAGAACCACCGGTCGCGGCGACAGAAGTAATTGCATTCTCAAGCGACTTACGGGTAATAATTTGACTCGGTCGTCGGTCAGCGGCGAGCATGTCCATGACGAGTTGTCCGGCTTTGTATGCCTCGTTGTCCTTTTCTTCTACGACAGCGGGGACACTCCCACTTCCCATCGGCGCGATGCCTAACATTTCAACGGCTGTTGCCATGGTATTGGCAGTAAACTGTCCGCCGCATGCCCCGGGACCGGGACACCCTTTGCTAATCAGGTCGTCAAGTTCTTCAACGGTTATTGTGCCTTCAGCGTGCTGTCCGACCGCTTCAAATACATCTTGGATCGTGACATCGCGTCCTTGAAAGTTGCCCGGCATAATCGAACCGCCGTAAAGCGTAAGAGATGGGATGTCTAACCGCGCCAGTGCCATGACGGTACCCGGAACGGTCTTATCGCAGCCACAGAGTGCGACGACAGCATCAAACATGTTGCCGATGGAGACCAACTCGATCGAATCAGCGATGATCTCTCGGCTAATCAGCGAGGTTTTCATACCTTCGGTGCCCATGGTGATGCCATCAGAGATGCTAACGGTATTGAATTCAAGCGGTGTGCCACCTGCGGCGCGGATGCCTTCTTTAACTTTAGCGGCAAGTCTTCTTAGGTGGAAGTTACAAGGACCGATCTCGATCCACGTATTGGCAACCCCGATAATCGGTTTGTCAAGGTCTTCAGGTGAAAGCCCGCCATCGCCGAACATGAGCATTGTCCGAGCGGCGGCGCGGTCAGGTCCATCGGTAATCGCATAACTTCGGGGTTTCAATTTATTGGACATTTCTTTTATTCTCCTACAAATTAGCAACAAGCGGAAGGTGGCGACAAGGGAATCCGTTTCCCTACAACGCCGAAAATAAAAATAGCAACTACATGGTAAATTCGTAAATAAGTTCTCCGTCTGGCGCGTCTTTGAGGCGTAAAACGATCGTGCCTGCTTCCTGTTGGTAAGCTTCCTGATACATGGTTTTGATAGGCGTAAGATCGAAGTGATAGTTATCAGTTAGCCATGCTTCGCATGCATCCTCGTTAGCATTGTGTGCAAGGGAAACATGGAGTTGAACCGGGAACGATTCAAGGAATGCATCCGAAACAACAAGTGTCAATTGATGTTCTTGGCACCCACCACTGTAGGATACACTGATATTTAGCGTATCACCTGTGATAGTAGCAGAATTTAAGGTATATGCGTCGGTTCCGAACCTATCTCCTGCATCACCAACGAAAACAGTCCCTGTATAGAATATTTCGTCTGGATTAACGTCATCTACAGAAACAGATACGGCATCATCGGAGCCCGTCTTCATCTGGTCATTTAACTGCTGACACCCTATGCAGAAGACAAATATACTCAAGGTATATACAATGACGTTTTTTGGTTTCATGTTTACGTCCATTTTGATGCACCAAGTCCTTAATAGTTGCGCGGCTATATACCGAGCCAACTGCTAAGCACACCACCGTATTTCGCTATGAGTCCGGCAAACACGACAGACACCATAGACATCAACTTAATTAGGATGTTAAGCGAGGGCCCGGAAGTATCTTTGAAGGGGTCTCCGACGGTATCACCGACAATAGTCGCTTTGTGCTCGTCGGAGCCTTTTTCACCATATTCGTCCTTGTGTCTACCCTCTTCAATAAACTTTTTGGCGTTGTCCCACGCGCCTCCGGCATTTGCCATCATAATTGCGAGGACGAAACCGGTTGCTAAGCCGCCCGCCAGCAATCCTAACACGCCACCGACATCAAAAATCAAGCCGACAAGCACAGGCACAACGATAGCGATAAGCGACGGGAAAATCATCTCCCGTTGCGCGCCAACGGTAGAGATTTCAACACACCGTGCGTAATCCGGTTTCTCTTCGCCTTTCATAATGCCCGGTTTTTCACGAAACTGGCGACGGACTTCTGCCACCATAGCACCGGCGGCACGTCCGACGGCTTTCATCGTCAATGCACAAAAATAAAACGCCATCACTGCCCCGATGAACAATCCGATGAGCACTTGCGGGTTCATCAGCGTGACATCGTAGTAATCCATAAATTGGCTGACGCTAACCTTCAACGTCTCAACCGTGCCCTCGCCTTCGATATCCAGGGTGTCCTTACCTGCCAGGTGAATCAAACCGTACCGGATTTCTTCCAAATAGGCGGCAAGGAGTGCGAGTGCTGTTAGCGCGGCTGAACCGATTGCAAACCCCTTACCGGTTGCGGCGGTCGTATTCCCGAGCGCGTCTAATTGATCCGTGCGTTCTCGGACACTTTCATCGAGTTTTGCCATTTCAGCGTTCCCACCGGCGTTGTCTGCGATGGGTCCGTAAGCATCTGTGGCAAGGGTTATACCGAGCGTCGCCAGCATACCGACAGCAGCGATACCGACACCGTAAAGTCCCATCAGCGGTTCGGTTGCGCCACCCGGAAGATAGTAGCTGACAGCGACCGCAGCAACAATCGTTATGACTGGAATCGCCGTTGATTCCATACCGACAGCAATACCTTCAATAATTACAGTTGCGGGGCCGGTTTGCGCCTGCTTAGCGATTGCACGTGTCGGTTTGTAATCGTGAGAGGTAAAGATTTCGGTGACTTTGCCGATAATCAAGCCTGCTACAAGCCCAGCGATGATTGCGCCCCACACCTGCCACTTGTTCGGGAGATCGAGGTAGATAAGCACAGGGAGCGACAAGATGGCGATGCCGAAAGCACTACCGTTAATCCCGAAGTTAAGGGAACCCATCAACTGTTTCATGGTCGCACCCTCTTTTGTTCGGACCATGTAGATACCCAAAATAGAGAGGATCACGCCGATGCCAGCGATAATCATCGGTGCTGAGAGATATTTAAGCTGGTCCACAAGGTTATCGTGATCTTTCGCAGCAACCGCAGCGACACCGAGGGCAGCGGTCGCGAGAATTGAACCCGCATAAGATTCGTAGAGATCCGCCCCCATGCCTGCAACATCACCGACGTTGTCCCCAACATTATCTGCGATAACAGCCGGATTGCGCGGGTCATCCTCTGGAATTCCGGCTTCAACTTTTCCGACGAGGTCTGCCCCGACATCCGCTGCTTTTGTATAGATACCGCCACCAACGCGGGCGAAGAGGGCTTGTGTTGAAGCACCCATACCGAAACTGAGCATAATCACAGTAATCTGGGGCAGCGGGTTCACTTCTAAGAATCCGGGTAATATCTTGGGGAAGAGGTAGTAGAGAATGAGGAACCATCCGGTAATATCAAGCAGTGCGAATCCGACGACTATCAATCCCATGACCGCCCCGGCACGGAACGAGACCTTCAAACCGGCGTTGAGTCCTTGCATAGCCGCGCTTGTGGTGCGGGCAGAGGCGTTGGTCGCGGTTTTCATGCCGAGGAAACCGCAGAGGCCTGAGAAAAAACCCCCTGTGAGGAAAGCGAAGGGAATAACTTCATTTTGGGCTTTGAGGACGAAAGCCATGAAGATGAAGATCAGACAAAGGACAACAAAGACGATACCTACCACTTTGTATTGTTGCCTGAGATATGCCATCGCGCCCTCGCGCACGGATTGCGCTATGTCTCGCATTGTTTCATTGCCCTCGTCTTGCTTCATCACGGCACGGTAAAAGTGGTAAGCAAATCCCAAAGCGATGAGGGCACCAATAGGGGCAATCCACCATGCTGGCGGTACATCTGGACGAGGAGTTGTTTGGGCAAAAGCTTCGGTGGCTAAATTTAGAAGCGGTAGGACTATTAGAAATGACTTCCAATTTAGCCACCATCTTTTGCAAGTGATATCACGCATTTAAAACCTCTCTTTTTCTTTTTTAATTTTCCTTGCGGTTCAATAAAGTGGGTTTGAGCATTGGAGTTCCTTTCCGTAGAGCCGCCCTCCATTTTGCGGCGTACTTGAAGAAGCCCCAAGCAAAAACCCCATAAGCGATCTGCTTCATTACGGACTTACGATCTTTCGCTAAGAAAGAGGAATTCCAATACGATCTTTCGCTGAAAAATTTGATTTAAATATTTTAAGTGCCTGACCGACAAGGTAGAGTGAACCCGTAATGCAGATCAGGTCCGTCGGCGATGCGGATGCTAACGCCCTGGCGATTGCTTTTTCTGGCTTTGGGCATATTGTAATTTTCTGACACGTACCAGACCATACAGCCTGTATTGCTTCAGCCGCCATCACACGCGGATTCTCAGAAACTTGCGTCGCAATCACGGTGTCTGCGGTTTTAGAGACAATATCCCCAATTGCTTTAAGGTTTTTATCTTTCATTAAACTAACGATAAAAATCGCCCGAGTGTAACGAAAACTCTCACGGAGCGTCAAGCAGAGTGCCTCCATTGAGACAGCGGAATGCGCACCATCCAATACGACAAGTGGGGCAGACATAATCCGTTGGATGCGTCCGTGCCATTGCACATTCTTGAATCCGGCATAAATACTATTTTTCGGAATTGTATATCCTTTCTGTTTCAGGCATTCAATCGCTGCGATAGCAGTTGTTGCATTCACAAACTGATGGTGCCCAAGTAGCGGTATTGTGAGTTGTGAATAACTTTCAAAATCTGTTTCCACATCAAATCGTTGTGCGACAGGTAAACCATCGACATTCTCGACGAGTTGGGAAGCTGCGTCATGGATTTTAGTTTCAACAATCAATGCGTTCCGTTCATTTGCAACTTTTTCAAACACCGCCCGCGCTTCCGGATGTTGTGGCGCGAGTGCGAGCGGACATCCGTCTTTGATGATCTCCGCTTTCTCAGCTGCTATCTCGCTGTATGTTTCCCCTAATATTGCCGTATGCTCTAAACCAATCGGCGTGATAACAGTCGCGACGGGTTTAACAACGTTAGTTGCATCAAGTCTCCCACCTAAGCCGACTTCAATAACAGCGAAATCAGTCGCTTTGTCGGCAAAATAGGTAAAAGCGAGCGCGGTGTATATTTCAAAAAACGAGACACGTCCGAATTCGGAAGCGGAAACGGTTTCGATCGTAGGTTTCATCCTATCAATATAGAAACCAACGTCTGCCTCTGAAATTGGCTCCCCATCAATACGGCATCGTTCTCGGGGCGTAATGAGATGCGGCGATGTAAACAAACCGGTTTTATAGCCAGCGTGTGTAAGAGCAGAGGCAACGAGTGCGGCGGTAGAACCTTTCCCTTTGCTACCCGCAATGTGGATAACCCGCAATTTATCGTGTGGATTGCCGAGTCGTTTCAGCAACAGAGAAATTCGGTTAAGATTGTAGAGCCGCGCCTGTCGTGAAAAATCAGGGCTTCTTTCATAGTCAATAAACGCTTCAATATAGGCGAGTGCCGCTTCGTAATTCATAGTTGTTAGTTTTCAGTTTGCCTCGCAGTGAGAGTCGTCAGTTAATCACCTATGGCAGTCCAGTTCATTGTAGCTGCTACGCGGACCCTCTTGACTGAAAACTGAAAGCGAAGCGGTCTGATGACTGACAACTATTCCTCTGAAAACTGACAACCGATAACTACTCTAAATATTCATAAATCGGGAATTGTGTGCAGAGTTCCTTGACTTTCGCCCGCACCTGGCGTTTGATGGCGGCTTTCTGCCTGTTCTCAAGCGTCTCTGTAATAAAATCGGCGACTTGAACCATATCATCCTCTTTCATGCCGCGCGTTGTAATCATCGGAGTACCGATACGTAAACCGCTTGTCGTTCTCGGTTTCCTTTTGTCGAACGGAATTGTATTTTTGTTTACAATAATCCCAGCATCTTCTAAGTGATCGGCGGCTTGTCGTCCACTCAATTTCTCATATTTCGTGGTGAGATCCATCAGCATGAGATGATTGTCAGTTCCGCCGCTCACCAGTCGGAACCCGTTTTCGATTAACCGCGCGGCAAGTGCCTTGGCATTTTTAACAATCTGCGCTTGATATATTTTAAAGTCGGGTTCGCTTGCCTCTTTGAATGCAACGGCTCTGGCAGCAATCGTATGGAGGAAGGGACCGCCTTGTAAACCGGGAAATACAGCACGGTCAATCTTGTCTGCATACTCGGCTTTACACATAATCATTGCCCCGCGAGGCCCGCGTAAGGTTTTGTGTGTTGTTGTCGTAATCACATCGGCATAAGGAACGGGATCTGGATGAACGCCGCCTGCGATGAGTCCTGCAATATGTGCTATATCTGCAAGGAGATACGCGCCTACGGCATCGGCAACCTGTCGCCACGCCGCAAAGTCAAAGTGCCGGGGATAGGCTGTCGCGCCAACAACGATGAGTTTGGGACGATGCTGTTCTGCGAGCCGCGCGATTTCTTCCATGTCAATACGCTCGGTCTCAGCATCTACACCATAAGCAGCTATATTGTAAAGATTTCCTGAAAAGTTGACGTTAGCACCGTGCGTGAGATGCCCACCTTGACTGAGCGACATGCCGAGAATCGTATCACCGGGTTCAAGCAGCGCATGGTAGGCTGCCATATTCGCTTGGCTACCGGCGTGCGGTTGGACGTTGACGTGCTCAACCCCGAAAAGAGCCTTCGCGCGTTCAATCGCGAGGGATTCAACATCGTCCATATACCGGCATCCGTTATAGTAACGCTCACCCGGATAGCCCTCAGCATATTTGTTAGCGAGAATGCTGCTTTGAGCTTCCATAACGGCACGGCTGGCATAGTTCTCCGAGGGGATTAACATGAGGGAATCTTGTTGGCGTGTTAGGTCTTTGGCGGCGATCTCAACGATCTGTGGGTCAACTTCACCTAATAATTTATTCATTTTGGGTACCGCTTGCGATTAAATTGGTGTTGTATTGTAAAGGTTTAGAACATAAATTTTAACACAGATTTGCCACAAATTCAAATTTTTCGTAAATTGGGCAGATTTCCGAAGGTTGTCCTCGTAAAATCAGTGCCGTTCTGCTTAATACTATTGTGTTTGTTGCCTCTTATTTTAATTCCTTCAAAAAACGAACACCATAAACGCCATCAAACCCCGCCGAGCTATCGCGACCGAGAGTGCTTTGCAGTGAGAATCCCACAAGAAAGTATTTCAGTTGCATGCTACTCAATAATATGGTAATCTAATAAATAATAAAATGTTTTAACAGTCTCGAACTACGATTCTCCTATAGCCTCAATTTTCCGACCAAACTCTTAACGAAAGGGTCAATGTGCGTTTCTGGAATACAAAACAAGTCTTAGTCCTACTCCTACTCGTGCTTGTATGGGGATGTGATTCACAGGAAAATAAGCAGTCACAACAACCCGCGGGGCAGCAACCGATGTCCTCTGAAGTGACGGAACCCGTCACGCCGCCGCGTGCTGAAGATTGGCATACATTCATGTACGATTTAGGCTTCTCTGGGATTAGCCCTGATAAAAGCCTCGCACCGCCACTGAAATTGCTGTGGAAATTCAAGACGGGGGGTCCCCTCTATGCCTCCCCAGTGATTGCAAATGGAATTCTATATATCGGCTCGACCGATGGCAAGTTGTATGCACTGGATGCGAAGCAGTGGGGTATTAAATGGGTGTTCGATGCGGGAGATGCTATCCGCTATTCTGCCGCGGTGCTCGGAGATCGGGTCTACTTCAGTGCGCGGAATAACAAAGTCTATGCCTTGGATGCAAAAACAGGTAAAAAACTATGGGAATTCAAATCGAAAAATTGGATGGATGCGCCCCCGATTGTGACGGATAACAGGGTTTATGTTGGCGCGTTCCGGTCAACAATCTATGTGCTGAATGCCAGGACAGGGACGCTTGAAGCAAGGCGTGATAAGACAATCCAGATCGGTGGTATTGAATACGGATGTGCAAATGGCGTGTTCCGTCCGGTCTCCCCGGAACACAATGCGAAGTTATGGCGAGGTGAGACAGCAGGAAGTGAAAGTTATCCCGTAACAGCAAATGGTACCGTCTATATTGGCGCACGCGACGGGCAACTTCACGCCTTTGACATGGCATCAAAGACACAGACTTGGACGTATCAGCTCGGAGGTTTTGTGGAAGCTGCACCTGCTATCTCTGACGGTATCCTCTATGCTGCATCCGGTGATGGTAGCGTCTATGCGTTTACCAACGCAAGTGAGGTTGCAAACCTCGCCAACAGGAATCGTGAGATGGGGGTTGTGGTGCATGACACGGCACCGGTTTACGCGAATAAAGAAGGCACCTCTGTGTTGTTAAACCTCAACGACGGGGTGCGTTTGCCGATCGTGCAAACTTCGGAGGGTTGGTATGAGGTTGAACTTCCGAACGGTGTCCGGGGCTGGATGGATAAGTTTGCTTTTGGAGAATTTGAAGAGACTGACGGTATCATGTTCAACACAACTTTTAGTCGTAAGCGGGGTCTACCAACTGCCCCGCCGCGTAGGATGGAATTGGTTGAAGGTGCGGAGTTTCCTCGCTGGAGCCCGGATGGAGAACTTATTGCATTCCTAAGAAGGAATGATGTCGGCAGTAGATATTGGCATGCGAACGAATTGTGGATTATGGATCGGAAAGGGGAACAGGCACGAAAACTTCTGACTGGGCAATTCTATAATCCGCATGTCTCTTGGTCATTGGACAACAGACTCTTGGCATTTGAGGTTGACGAAGAGGGGGAACGCCGTATCTATACAATGGATTGGCAGTTCGGACGGATTAAACAGTTAGTTCGTGGCGAAGGTCCCGCTTGGGCGCCGACCTCAAATCGTCTGGTCTTTAGAAGACGCGAAAAGGAGATGGATGTTATCTACCGTATCAATAGCGATGGCAGCGGTTTACGTGCGATTGCGCGTGTGCCGATTGAACGCCGACAACGCACCTACACCTATCTTCCCGCTCCATCTTGGGCACCTGATGGCACACGTGTCGCTTTTGGTGTGAACAACTCAAAATATGTGGGTATCCGTATCCAAGATATAGAGGGTGAACGCTTAAAAGAGATTCAAACACAGCATCAACAGGTGCATCGCCTGAATTGGTCGGCAGATGGGACACAGTTGGCTTATGTTCTATCCGGCAGCAATCGTCCCGGTCAGCGAATTGATAAGCAGTTGCACATATCAGCGTCGGCACCGGCATTGACGCAGACCCAGATATTGAAACACACGTCGCCTGCTTGGTCACCGACAGGCAAACAGTTAGCATATCTGGAACGAGAAGACTGCGAAGGCATCCGCTGGAAAGTTTGGGTTTATGACCTTGAAAGCCGTAAGAAGGCTGCTATTGCCCGAACGGAAATGAAATTGACATCCGTCGTCTGGACACCAGATGGCGAGCATCTCTGCTTGTGGCAAACGTCAGATTATCTGCGCGATAATGCGTATAAACCGGCACTAACACAGGCGTGGATTGTGCCGATTGATTTTCCTTAAAACGCTGCCTCAAATAACGCAACCATATCTTCTTCTGTACAGACTCGCGGGTTGAATTTGTGACAGTGATCGAGCATTGCATCTGCGCCGAGTTTTGGAATTTTCTCTTTATCTAAACCAGCAGCTCCGAGACCCACCGGCATCTTTAATTCTATATTGAATGCCCGAATCTTATCAATAGCAGCATTCCCCGCTTCACTGCTATCCATGCCGCTGGTATCTATGCCCAAAGCACGCGCGATCTCGGCGTATTTCTCCGTTGCGTGGGAAAAGTTAAATTCCATAACAGGTGGGAGAAGTATCGCGTTCGCTACACCGTGTGGGATTGGGGCATCCGTGGAGAGTTGGTGCGCCAGAGAATGGACAGCACCGAGACCTTTCTGGAATGAAAACGCCGCCATGCATGACCCCAAGAGCATTTCGCCTCGCGCCGTTACATCTCCACCATCGTGATAGACTTTTTGGATATTTGCACTCAACATTTTGAGTGCTTGCAATGCGACCCCTTCAGCAATCGGGTGGTACTTCGTCGCAACATACGCCTCAATACCATGTGTAATAGCGTCCATACCCGTGGCAGCAGTGAGTGCCGGTGGCATGCCGAGTGTTATCCCCGGATCCAGGAGTGCTATGTTCGACATATTGAACGGCGTAACAATTGCCCGCTTGCGCCAGCGATCGGTTGTATTGAACGATGTATCCGTAATGATCGCGCCTTGTGAAACTTCACTACCGGTCCCAGCCGTTGTCGGGACACATATCAGTGGCGGCATATCACCGCGAATCCGTTCAAGTCCGCCAACATCAGCGTAGTACGGTTCTAAAGGCGGTTCATGGGTCGTCAAGAGGCGGACGGCTTTGGCAGCATCCATGACACTACCACCACCGACAGCGATGACGACATCACAGGCTTCGGCTTTGTAGACTTCCACACCGTGTGTGATGCTGATATCTGTGGGATTCGGTTCAATATCTGAATAAATGGCATGCGTCAAACCGGTTGCGTCCAGTGCCTCTATCGCTTTCTCAAGAATACCAGCGTTAATAATACCGGCATCGGTTACTACAAGAGGTTTTTTGCCATTAAACGCCTTGACATGTTCGCCTAAATTTTGAATGGCACCGTCGCCAAATTCAATGCGTGGGGGAGAAAAATAATTTTGCATTTGAAATTTTTTGCATAAAGGTAGCGCGAGGCAGCGAGACCTCGCGCTATAGGTTATGAGTAGTATTTAAAATCTACTTCACGGATTTCAGATGTGCCCAAGCCGTTGCGAGCTTACTTTTTGGATCAACCGGCGTGAGCCCATCCGGTCCATAAACCAAAACCTCGTCATACTTCACAACGGTGCTCCACGTTGCAAGCCCGATTCTACCCACACCATCTTCGGTGTTATCGTCCATTTTCGCGACTTCTTCGTCGTTGATGATGAGCGTGTAACTATCGGGTGTATTGATAATCTTGATATCATACCATTCATCGTCTTCGATGGTGTGATTGCTATTGGCACCGCCTTTGCCACCCCAAGATTCAACCTGTGAGCGTGAGTTGCCCCAACCCCCAAGATTCCACCAATACTGCAGTGAAGGTTCGAGTTTCGCCATGCGTGGCGGATGGTCTTCGAGCGTTCGGCCGCGGTCTTGCATCAAGCCTTGACACCGGAACATAATCAGGAAGCCTTCGGCACCACTGATTTTACTCCCTCTCACTTCAAAAGTGTAATCATTCCATTTGTCATCCCAAAATTCGTCGGCGACGACGCTCATGGAGTTGGGTTCGTTTTGAAGTTGATGGTATTCATCATCCTTGAATTCCCATTCTCCGAAGAGAGCGACCCATTTCTTTTCAGATTCCTTTGGATCATCAAAATTATCCTCAAAATAGGTTTGGGACATCGCAAGCGCGGCGATACTGAGCGTAATTGTACAAATAGCAATGAACAAGTTGCGTCTGTTCATAATAGCATCCTCCTTCTCTATTTTGCGGATTTCAGATGTGCCCAAGTTGTTGCAAGTTTGCTTTTCGCGTCAACTGGTAACGAGGGACCATCCGGTCCATAAACCAAAACATCGTCATACTTCGCAACGGTGCTCCAGGTTGCAAGCCCGACTCTCCCGACACCATTCTCGGTGTCATCGTCCACCTTCGCGACTTCTTCGTCGTTGAGGAAGAGCGTGTAACTACCCGGTTCATTGACGATCTTGATGCTATACCACTCTTTTTCGTCGATAGTGTGATTGCTATTGGCACCGCCTTTGCCACCCCAAGATTCAACCTGTGAGCGTGTGTTTCCCCAGCCGCCGAGGTTCCACCAGTACTCTAATGAAGGTTTGAGTTTCTCCATGCGCGGCGGATGATCTTCGAGTGCTTGACCACGAGGCTGCATCAAGCCTTGGCACCGGAACATAATCAGGAAGCCTTCAGCACCACTGATTTTACTCCCTCTCACCTCAAAAGTGTAATCATTCCACTCGTCGTCCCAGAATTCGTCAGCGACGACACTCATGCAGTTGGGTGAATTTTGGAGTTGATGGTATTCATCAGCCTTGAATTCCCAATCGCCAAAGAGAGCGACCCATTTCTTCTCAGATTCCTTTGGGTCATCAAAATTATCTTCAAAATAGGTTTGCGACATCGCAATCGCGGCGATGCCGAGGGTAATACCGCAGATAGCGATGAACAGATTACGTCTGTTCATAATAAAATCCTCCTTTTACTTCTGTTTGGAGTAGCATAGCCTGTTAGGCTGTGCAGATATTGTATCTTCTTCCGTAGGATAGGAAACCGTTAGGTTGTGCGAACTAATGATTAAGCGAAAATTCAGCTGAATTTAACAAGACCCAATAAAGGTCTTCGTAAGCCAAGTCTTTATTTCGATAGAGGCTGCGTTCCATATAACGTTGAAAAAAGGTTTTCTCTTTAGCAGTTGGTAACCGAGAGAGAATGTTAAGATAGATATATTCCAGTCGATCGGCGGGTTGGCGCCATTTTTCCATGACATAATTGACAAAGCTGCCGCGTTCTCCGTGAGTCGCGCTATCATTCACCATGTTTCCATTGATCATCATAAGTGCCTGTGGCACGGTTCCATTGAACGCTTCGATCTCTTCCATTTCGCCGTTATCAAGTAGGAACAGGAACCTTTCGAGATGATCGCGTTTCCTCCGTTCAAGCTCGCGTAGCATCCCCCTGCGGTCCTCACCTCCCTGCCTGTTCGCGCCTTTCATTTTCACCTCCTGAAGCCTTTCATAGCCAGTCGCCTGCAGGAGCGAATAGAAAAACTGCTCAGCACTTAGCGGTTTCAAGTACGCGTGTGAATAATAAAGTTCGTCATCTTTATTACTCTTATTCGTTTGTGATGTACGCTGGTAAGCTTCTGAATTAAGGATTGTCCGCATCAAGTGTCGCAGGTCGTAATCGTAAATGACAAGGTCCTCTGCGAGCCAATTCAACAATTCCGGGTTGGTGGGTAGATTCTCTTCGCCGAATCCATCAATAGGTTCAACAAAGGCGCGTCCCATGAAGTGTTTCCAGATGCGGTTTACGATTGCCCGGCTGAAATAGGGGTTTGATTTATCGGTCATCCATTGTGCGAGTGCCGCACGCCTTTTAGTGAGTGAACCTGTGTATTCTGTGCCGCCAAGGAAGCGCGGTGAGACTTCTGCGTCCATTCTCTCCACCCACATAGACTTCCTCGGTTTGTTGGTAATCAGAAAATTTTCCATCCGCCTCTCATTACCCGCCATATCCATTGTCTGGATGTATCCTTTCTGTTCACTCTCAATACCAGTAAAAAAGGCGGCAATACCGTAGTAATCCGCTTGGCTCCAAGCTTCTGTCTTATGATCGTGGCATTCAGCACACTGCATAGGTAGCCCTAAAAAGAGTCGCGAACTATGCGAAGTTAGCACAACCGGGGATCGCTCATAACGCATGATATAGTTTCCGGCACCGTTGTCCTTTAACTCGCCGTCCGCAGCGATGAGCTCTTGAACGAACTGATTGTAGGGCATATTTTTCGTCAAAGCGTCCTGTACCCAAGCTGTTAATCCGATGCGCTGATCATCTCCATCACCGCGCCTGCCGATTAACCAGTTTACCCACAACCGAGTCCAATAATCAATATAAGGCTCGCTGCCTAACAATTGATCAATCTTTTTTTGGCGTTTGTTAGGAGAGCCGTCCTTGAGAAAATTCAAGACTTCTTCGGGGGTGGGAATTTTACCTGTTAGGTCGAGATGAACACGACGCAAAAACTCCGTGTCCGCTGACATTTCTGAGGGTTGAATATCTTTTCTTTTAAGCACAGTGTTGATGTGCCGGTCGAGGTGTTTTGTGCTTGATGAGACTTGCCGTGTCGGGGCAACCGTAACTTTGGTGCAATTCAATGTCAAGAAAGCAAAAGCGACCAGAACGATTGCGTAACGCGCAGTAATTCCAAAGGATTTTTTCACGGTAGATAACCTCCAAGGACACAATTTGGGACAAATGTGTTTCTTAAGAGTCTAACCCATTTTTGGCGGTATTGTCAAGAAAAAGCGAAGAAAGATTGATATTAACTCCACCGGACACCTGTCGGAATAATACCGACATCTTCACCGCGGCGCATCGCTTCTGCGGCATCAAGGATACTTGCCAAGTCGTGCTGGGGTTTGAAGTCCAACAGCGTTTTGATTTTGCTTAAATCAAATTCAAAATAGAGGGATTGTGCGAGTTTCACATCAACAAAATCCATCTGGTAGCGTTCAGATAGGTATGGCATAACCTCTTCGTGTTTGAAAACGCCGTTTCCACCGAGCGTGAATTCTTCACCGACAGCAGCATCTTTCTCAATTCCTAAGACCAACCCTTGCACGATATCGCGGACATCGGTGAAATGTTCCTTGAAGGGGTGTCCATCACGGTTGCGTTTGAGTATGAACTTCTCTTGTCCATCCCAGAGACGTTTGACGGTCTCTGCGGTCTCTAATTCAGTTGGATCATCGCCTTTATAATTCTTATATCTATTATAGATCGGACTAAAAACGAATTGCTTTGGTAACCCGTCCTCATTGAGGAATTCGCTCGGTTCAATGACGGTTGTGAAGCGGAAAACCGTGGAAGGCACACCGTATTGGTGGTGATAAGTCATGCACAATTCCTCGCCGATCCATTTGGTAAGGAAATAGGGCATGTGATGGTACTTCGCAACCATGTCCTCTGTGATGGGTTCATTGAAAAATCTGCCTTTTTCGGTGAGTTCCCAATAAATCGCTTCGGTACACGCATAAACGAGACGGTGAATGTTCGGATTGAATTCGCGGATACACTCTAAAATGTTGAGTGTCCCCATGCCGTTGATTGCCAAGTATTCACGGTTATTGAAGGGGCCACCGAAGGCAGCAGCGATATGATAGATGGCATCTACACCTTCAACGGCTTTTTTCACATCCTCATATTCGCGCAGATCGCCAAGGACAGTCTCAACGCGTTCCGCGCCGTCCCATCTTCCGACACGATTGACATCACCCGGATAAACAAAGCTGCGGATATCGTGTCCTTTTTCCAGTAATTTTTTCACAAGATTGGACCCAATACGACCTGTACCGCCTGTGACTAAAATTTTCATTAATTTTTCTCCTAAAAGCCAACAAGATAGAAAAAAGGGCTACACTTTAGGTGAGTACAGCCCTTCTTTACGGCTATCCTCGCCGAACAGTAAACGATGTCGAGTCGCTCACAACGCGACGAAGGTGGTGTGTTGTTAGGATTTTAGTTCTGCCCACCTAACTGCTAATTTATGTTTTGGCTCAACAGAAAATGCTGTGCTGATGAGTTTTATATTATCTATTGCCCACCACCAATCATTCTGTGCATCAATGACACCGAAACTAATGATCATCTCAGTGGCATTTGCCGGATTATCAATCGGGATTTCTAACGTTTCGTTTATCTGTTCTCCATCCTTTATATCTTCCTCATCCAGGTCGAGCGTAGGAATTGTAACAAGTGTATGCGCGCCTGCGTCAATACCGACACTCTTGAAGAATAAGATGCGTTCTTCCTTACCACCGTCAAAACTTACTGTTATTTCACCGTTTTGCGTATCTTCAGGTCGCCAACTCGAATCCAACGTTAAAACGAGCGACTTTGCTGCTGCGCCCTTGATTTTAATCGGTGGCGTAATTAAGTGGCCATTCCAACGACTCAACGCGTCAGGGTCGCCATTTCCTTCCCAATCATCCCATTCATCAGGATCAGAAACGGCTCCGTTACCGATGCCTTTGCCGTCATTGTGTACCCCTGTGAACTCGCTACGCCGCTGGTCTTCCGCCGTTGCTGTCCACCACTCAAGGTCAACAATCGCCCAGGTCCTCCACTCAGGCATTCCGAGGTCTTTGGGGTTTTCGTTTGTAATTTCCCAACCCTCAGGCGGTGTCCCTGACCAAACTTTTTTATCTTTGACCTGTTCCATTATACTTGCTTCGAGGGTTACATCTTCAAAATCTTCTTCAAAGAGAACAGTATCAGCTGCCCACACCAGTGATGTTACGAGACAAAAGGTTGTTAAAAGGATCGCACGTACAACGATCCCTATAATGCTGCTATTCACGATAATCCTCCTATTAGGTATCGATTAAGTTAGCGATGTCCGTTTCGTTTAACATCCCGAACCCAGATCGTCACTCTAAAGGTTTTTGCTCTTAATGTTTAAATCTAAACAGTCTAAATTGCCGTGTAGGAAACTGTAGAACATAGCAACTTAGGGTAAGAAAATGATAACAGCAAAATGTGAGAGCGAGTTGGCATTCTTTTCACTTTTCTGGTATAAAAATTAGAGACTAAAAAGTAACGGCGTACCCATCAGTTCTTGGGTCAGAGCCTCCAATAAGCGCGCCAGATTCGGGATGAACTATTATCATCTGTGCACTTCCGGGACCGCCCCAATCCCCAACGATTTGGAGTTCGTGTCCCCTCTCTGTTAATCCATCCTTGGTATCTGAAGAGAACCGGGTTTCTAACTGAAGGTCATTAGAACAAGTGTGCGGAATAGTGGATTCCATCGGGTTTTGTAAACTGCGCCAACGCGGCGCAGAGACCGCCTCTTGCGGAGTCATTCCGAAATCGAGGACATGGGTAACGAGTTGTAAGTTTGTCTGGACCTGTGTATCCGCGCCTGGTGTCCCGCACGCTAAGAACGGCTGACCGTCTTTAGTAACAATGACAGGGTTCATCGTATGACGGACGCGTTTACCCGGTATCAAGCAGTTCGGGTGCCCTTCTTCCAAATGCCAATAGGTCATGCGATTGTTCAAAAGAACGCCTGTGTCCCCAGCAACCAGACCGGAACCGAAACCTGATTGGATGCTTTGCAAAATACAGACGAGGTTTCCTGCGCGATCAGCGGTGCAGAAACAGGTCGTATCCTCATGTGCCTCTGGCCCACCGGCTGGCACATCGAAAGCGGCTTTCTCCAAGTCAATGCGTTCGGCTTGTTCGGCAGCGTAGGCTTTCGATAACATGCCTTCTATCGGAACATCCACCCATTCTGGGTCCGCCATATATTTTTCGCGATCAGCAAAAGCGAGTTTTTTCGCTTCAACCATCAAATGCACGCTTTCAGCGGTATTGCATCCCAAATTTTGCAAATCAAATAGTTCAACCATGTTCAATTCTTGGAGCAAGATATGCCCACTCGAATTTGGAGGCATCTCATAGACTTCGTATCCACGGTAGTTGACATGTATCGGTTCAGCCCAGTGTGCGTGGTAATCAGCGAGGTCTTCAGCCGTTAAGAGTCCATCGTAGGCACGGCTGAATTCGCCGATAGTTTTGGCGATTTCACCCTTGTAGAATATATCTCTGCCATGTTTTGCAATCTTTCGGAGTGTAGCACCGAGATTAGGGTTGGCGATGAACTGGCCGGCGGGGATGGGTTCACCATCGTTTGTAAAAATAGCGCGACTGTCAGGTTCGGCGGCGAAACGAGCGTTCTCGCCTTTAAGTCCGCCCGCAAGTCTGTGACTGACGGGAAATCCATCTTCGCAGAGTGAGATTGCTGGCGCGAAAACATCTTCTAATTTGAGTGTGCCGTAGCGTTCGTGTGCGAGGAGCCATGCGTCAACGATTCCCGGCACCGAAACACTTCGTATGCCTTTCATCGGGATTCCACCATCTTTGAGATAGGTTTCCCGTGTCGCGGCACGCGGTGCAGGTCCAGTTCCATTTACCGCTTCGACCTTCCCGGTATCCGCCCAATAGATGAGGATAAACCCATCGCCTCCGAGTCCAGAGCCAGCAGGTTCAACCATACCGAGAGCTACAGCGGTTGCGATGGCAGCATCAACGGCGTTGCCGCCTGCCATCATTGTCTGAATACCTGCCTGCGAAGCAAGTACATGTCCAGAAGTAACCATTCCGTTCCTACCCATCACAGATGGACGAAACGCTGAACCGTGTGGAGATTGCATAAAAAGCCTCCATTTTCAAAATGGCGATCGGTAGTCGGTTAAGAGGTGGTTGGATAAGGTAAAACCTTTTCACTAATAGTTCCGAATAACCAACCGACAACTGACAACTGATAACTAATCAAGCAAGCATCTTCTTAGCGAACGCTTCAACATCAACGCGTTCATGCGTTCGCGCCGACTCATTGAATGCTTCCATCAGTATCCATGTGCCGAGGGTTGTCTCCTGCATCCAGTCTCGATCCGTGCCGTTGACAATCGCCTGCGCAAAAGCATCAAATTGAAGCCGATCATCTTCTATCAAACCGGCGTGTAAATCTTGGAGCGTTAAATCTTCGACGTTTTTGCCGAGTTGGAAAAGTTGCAGATGCCCTCCGTCTCGTCGGAGGTCACCTTCTTCGCCGTGAAAGCTCCAGCTGCCGCTCCAACCGAAGGGACCGGCATGCCCTGCACGTGTGCCAGCATAAGAGAAAGGCGCGCCGTTTGCGTATTCCATGAGTGCGTTTCCACCTGCTGTTCCCCAAGCCTCAATTTGCCCAAGTTCAGGATCACGGCGGTTGTGGACATGTGCGGTGACATATTTCGGTAGACCTTTTGCGGCAACAAGTTGGTCAAGTTGATGGCTGCAGCCTGCATGAAAAAAGAGTCCGTCTACATAAGCGTCAGGTTGCCGGGAATCAGGGCCAGTGTACAGATTTTGTCGGATCCAGAATCGGCACTCACCGGCTAACATTTCACCGATACCACCATCTTCGCGGAGCCATTCACGCATCTTCGCGGCGGCGGGGTTCCAACGTTTGTTCTGCCCTTGAACGAGCATTAAACCTGGATTCGCTTTATGTGCCTGAATAATGTCGTAGAATTCTGCCTGTGTTGTTGCGATGGGTTTGACACAGAGCGTATGCATACCGAGGTTCAGGCTTTCGACGATTAACTTGGCGTGAACAGTTGTTGAGGCATAGATAAGGCAAGCCTGTGCATCGTGCTTCTCTTTTGCTTCGGTGATGGTGGTGTAGATACGTTCTGTTAAGCCTTCAGGGGCATCGTTTATTGATGATACGCCATCGCGTGCGGCTTCAAGGTTGATGTCCACACACGCGACGGGCTCTAACCCGTGTGAATTGACTTGTGCTTGTAAACGACCGTGCGCGAAATGGGTACATCCCACATGAATCGTTGGGATCGGCATATATGAATCTCCGTGTATTGGCTATCAGTGGACTGGTTATCGAAAACCGCCGGAGTTTTCTTTCGGACCGCCGACAGCCATCTTGGTATAAATTTCGCGGTCAGGAAACCTCAACAGCGGGTGGGTTGATGAAATCGTGATATTTCTGTCCAGCCTTTCCAACAGTTGCATCACCTGCATGAATCAGGACGCGGAACCGGAAGTGCATCTCTTCACTCTGTTTGAGCGTGTAGGAGCCATCTTTAGCAGGGTCTCCTTCAAAGGTGCCGCCACCGAAGATATTGCTTCCCATTAACCCGTAGTTACGCACATGCCAATATGTCGGATAACGCGGGTTGACAATATGATCAAACACAGCAATCCCGACAGGTGTTCCGTCAACAACGCCAGAATAATCACACCAGTTCGCCCGTTTTCCCCAAGTTTCCGCCTCATTAATCCCGCCAAAAGCGTTCTCAATCTTTCCGCCATCAGAAGCGTTCATCGACGGATGCACTCGAATCGACATAATACCGCCTTCTTTGGTATCTCCGAAATGAACGTCTCCCGCCGAAGCGATGAAACTGAGATCCAAGTCAATAAGCGCAGCATCCTCAGGAAGGTTATAGATTCGGAAGTTCTGCTTATCCGTCATCAAGACATCACCGGACTGTGTCTCCCAATTGTTATGTGTATAAATCCTGCCGACGACAGCACCGCCTTGCTTTTGTGTAAAGCCTTGATGCACGACTCTTCCAGAATTGCTTCCTTCACCCCACAAATCAACGTCATTAACTTCGCCATAGGCGACGTAGAGTGAACGGTGATGCACGTGATCTTTCGATATCTCGCTTGTTTCACCGCGCGTTACCTCGCGTCCATCGGGGCCGAAGACAGGGAAGAAGTAGGGGCGGAATTGCCCCTTGTTGTTAGAAGTCGCATAACGGAACGTTGTAAAGGGGCGGTCATTGAGTGTGACGGCAATAGTTGCGGCTTCTTCATTTAGTTGGACACCCGATTCGCCAGCAACGCTTCCCTCTGAAAGGGTATAGGTCCGCGATTCACCAGCGGCGAGTCCATTGAGTATCCAGTTTAAGGTTGTAATACCGTCCTCGTCGGCGTAGCATTGCGCTGAGATAGTGCCACCGGATTCGACATCTGTCAAGGTGACAGAATGATCGTGAAGTTGGCTCACACCGGGATGGTCAACGTTAACACTGACCGGGCATCCATCTCGATCATGGAAACCGGCGTTGACAGTAAACGTTGGAAGATTCTGATTTGCCATAAATTTCCTTTTCCGTATCTTGGTTTCTCTGAAAAATTCGCGTAGGTGTGCAAGATATGGCTCCGTATTATCGGAGCCATTCAGTCTTAACTACAGTCGCGTAAATAGGGAACTAAATGGCTCTGTCGCGCCCATTAACTCTCTTCAGAAGTTAGCGCGAGGATTCCCTCTTCTTCGCTGTTGTAAGTTTCAAAGACAGTCATTAAGCGGCCGAGGATAAGAAGGTTGCGGATATGTGCACCGGCGTTGACAAGTGCTGTCCGTCCGCCTTTACGGGAGACAGTCACATTCACAGAGACGAGCGTGCCAAGCCCACTACTGTCCATACGGGTGACATTCTCAAGATTAAAGATAACCTTCGGAGAATCAAAATGCTCCTCCAGTTCCTCATTAATCTGCTCTCGAATTTCAGCATTTGCTGCACCGATCATGCGTCCGGTGGGTCGAATAACGATGACCCCTTCTCTTTGACGTATTTCTGCTAACATCTATTTTCCTTTCATGCTTAATCGCATAATTAACAAATATGGGCTTGCGAGTTATGCCCTAACGAAGAGATTCCACTAAATAATATAATTGATTCCTGAAATTTTGTCAAGACTTTCATAAGTTTTACCTAACGCCCTACAGATGGCTGTGGGGGCCAGTGAAGTCCGCGTTGGCCCGATAAGGCTCGGTTCGCAGAAGGACGATATTCACGGTCAGGCAGACCGACAAGTTTGCCATCTTCAATCCATTTTTCATCGCTACCGTAGAGTTCACCGATCAAGATATCCGTTAATCGCTCAAGGATTTCGGCGTGTACTGGTGAATTAGCGAGGTCGTTTAACTCTCGTGGATCCTCTTCCAGATCGAAGAGTTGTCGGTAGTTGCCGGTAGCGTAGTAGATGAGCTTGAAGCGTCCGTCATGAATCATTCGAGTCGCACTTCCACCTTCGCCACATTCGCCGTACAACCACTCCCGTTTTTCGTCACCGACCATTGGTATCCCATCTACTGTATCTGGAATCTCGATTCCAGCGAGGTGAAGGAGCGTCGGCATCACATCTTGCCATCCGACGAGTCGGTCATCAACTCTGTGATGCCCTACGCGTTCATCGCCTGCGGTGCCGACAAGGAGCATCGGGACGTTGGCAGAGTCTTCATAATAGAGCCGTTTTGCCCACATCCCATGATTTCCGAGCATATCACCGTGATCGGATGTGAACAGCAGAATCGTGTTGTTCAACAAGCCTTCTTCCCGTAGTGTGCCGATAACGACCCGTAACTGATGGTCAATGTGCGTACAAAGCGCGTAAAAGGCTTGACGTGCCGAACGGACCAAGTCTTCATTAAAGTGTTCGTCCTGTTTCTGCCGTCCTTTTATCGGTAAGGGGAGTTCCTCGCTCTGCTTTGACCATTCGCCATAATAGGGCATATCCACGTCGATATCGCGATACATATCCATATAACACTGGAGCGGTGCCAAAGGCGGGTGCGGGTGGCAATAGGAGAGGTACCAGAATCCGGGTCGCGTTGGATCCCGGCGTTTAATCATCCGGACCATCTGCTGCGTGCTCCAGTTTGTAACGTGGCAATCTTCCGGGAGATGCCAAGGTCTGTTGAGGTAATCGTTGTTGCACATCCCATGTGCGAACTGCTGACCGGCATACCCTCTGTCGCCGAGGAAGAGTTCATAGTCGTCAATCGCGCCGTATTGTAATCTACCTTCCTCACCCAACAGTACATCATCAAATCCGATGCGGTCTCGTTGCGGATAGACGTGCAGCTTACCAACAGCATAAGCCTGATATCCTGCGTTGCGAAACGTCTGCGCGATTGTCGGAAGTCCGTCTATTCCCTTTTGATCGTTGAAAACGCGGTCTTTGTGGGTCCTTGTTGTGGCACCGGTCATCAACGTTTTTCGTGCGGGGACGCAAACCGGGCATTCGCTGTATCCGCGCGTGAAGCGGATACCGGCTCGTGCGATCGAATCAAGCGTCGGTGTTTGGATAGCGGGATGTCCGCTGACCCCTAAAAGTGAGTTGGGCCAATGATCGGTTGAGATGAGCAGAACGTGTGGTTTGTCAGCCATAGTTATTCCCTTTAGCGGTCGTAGCGTGCGAAATAGAACGTCTTGAGCGGTTCATCTGTGTCGTTGATTAGGCTATGCCCTGGGTTAGACGAAGCCACAGAGACAGCATCGCCCGGCATCTGCCGGTATACATTTCTGCTGACAACATGGATGCCGTTGCCTTCGAGCATATACCACACCTCGTCCATATCAGGACCGTGTCCGTGCGTATCAGGCGTTTGCATCGCTTCAATCCGTACCATCAGTACTGAATGTAGCGTCACCAAGCCGTCGTCCGGCCCGAAAATTGGATGTACGAGATGCGTCCAATGTCCTTGTCCCAAAGGACGTTCCCTGTAGTTGCGGATCAGTGCATCCTTGCGCGGTGCCGCCACGCCCTCCGAGAGTACCTCCTCCAACATCAAAAACTCTAACGGCGTGCGCTCCGAATTTTCTAAGACATGGTTGAGTCCGGGTGGGACTAAGATTGCATCTCCCTCTGTAACTTGCTGTTTCAAGTCTCCCGCCTCAAATGTACCCGAGCCGTCAACGATGTAAAAGATCAGCTGCCTGTCATCAAGTGCCGTAGGCACAGAAGCGATCCTCGGTTCAAGGTAGCACCGAGAGAAACTGTCAACATATCTGAGGATCGCGCCCTCTTTGTCTGCAGCGTCCTCTGTACGTTTGCTAAAAATCTCACGTTTAATGATGTTGCCGTGTGTTAGGCTTGAAGGACTCTGTAACCAATGTCGCATATACATTGTGAGTTTCCTCCGATGTGCATATCAATTAGATAGACAATACTCTCAAAATTTCGTTCGCATCATCTTACCAAAAGATTTGACAATTGGCAAGGGAAAAAGTTTTAGGAGTTGTCAGTTTTCAGTCATCAGTTGTCAGTAGTGGAGTCTGTGGCGGGGCCGTTCAAATCTGCATGACTGTGGTGTTTGTTAGATAGGGAGAATCAAATTCTGTCATGCAGTCTGCGTTGCATCCCGGAACCGGAAAAAGGCGTACAGATAACGGTTTGCTTAACTGTATGGAGAGCGTGGCGACATCCCTTAGGATCGCGGCAATCTGAGATGTCGAAGCATCGCCGGGTATAGGAATGGTATCCAATCCAGTGCCACAGACAGTAGAATAGAGGAGGAGACTGTCAAGGTTAAAATAGCCTGCTTCACTTCGCTCGCCCAAGCCGACATCTTCAAGGACAGGGAGCATTAATCCCGAATATCCACAAAGGGGTAGTTCGAGGGATTGGAGTGTACGGGTCAGACCGGCGGCGACTGTTAATGTACCACGCTCGCCAAAATAACCGGGGAGTTGTTGTTCCATGGCGTAAGCGATGCTTTCATCGCCCATCGGTGCGAGCGATGCATCTATACCAACAAACTTTATGCCCCACTCCTGTGCTAACGTCTGTGCGAGTGCGACAATTTTCTGTCCTTCTGCCTCCATGACCGTTTTCAGGTTCTGCAAACCAACTTCTAAATTCGGGGCATCTGTGAAAGCCTTTTGTACAAGATCTATCGCCTGCCATCCGATGCTGAAGTTCGTCCGAGTGTCGTGCCAGTACGCCGCTGGAAAGAAGGGTGTATTTGGTGGGCAGTTCATCAACGCTGCGAAGCGGAGATTTCCGTAGCCAGCATCGGTTTGACGCGCGATCTGCCGAATGATGTCTGCGGTGTTTTCAGCGATGTCCGATGCCATACCTCCAGATTGTGTCGTAAGAGTGACGGTGGCGAAAAGCATCTCACTTTCGACAATTACATCAGAAACACACGCGAGATGCGTTTCCGTGTGGCGTTTCTCAGGTAGGATTGTCCCCAAGTTTAGGAATTCAATTCCCAATGCTTGTGCATCGGACTCTAACCTAAGGATTGTATCAATATCTCTTTTTTCATTCCAGATTTGACAACTCACACGCGTTGTTTGGACTTCATAGCCGTTCGCCTCAAAGTAGGTTTGACAGGCGGTGTTAAATTTTGCCGCACGTTGAAGCTGGTAAGGAGAAAAAGGCAATGGAATGCCCGTAGTAATCGTTCTTATTTTCATGTGGTGCGTATTAACCTATGCAGCAGAATTTTCGCCGTAAAGCCCGATGTGCCGATACCGTTCATATCTTTGTTGGACGAGTTGCTGAGGGGTCATCTGCATCAATTCTGTGAAATGCTTGCGTATGGCGCGTTTGACACTGCGTGCTGCGGCTTCTGGATCCCTGTGTGCACCGCCGAGCGGTTCACGGATGACCTGGTCGATGACATCTAATTTGAGCAGATCGGGGGCAGTAGGTTTATAGCCTTCGGTTGCCTCTGGGGCATGCTCGCCTTTGTCTTTCCATACGATACCGCTACAGGCTTCAGGGGGTGCGACGCAATAGACGGCATACTCCATCATCAATACGCGGTTTCCGACAGCAATTGCTAACGCCCCGCCGCTCCCGCCTTCACCGATAATAACGACGAGGATTGGCACGCGCAGCTGCATCATCTCAGCGAGATTTTCAGCGATTGCCATGGCTTGTCCGTATTCTTCGGAACGGAGATCGAAATGCGCGCCCGGTGTATCAACGAAACAGATAATGGGTCGGTTGAACTTATTTGCCAACTGCATCAACCGCCTCGCTTTGCGATAACCTTCTGGATGCGTGTATCCAAAATTCATCTCTTGACGCTCTTCAAGGTTTGTGCCTTTCTGCTGCGCGAGATAGACGAGGGGATGTCCATCAAACCATGCGAAACCACCTATGAGTGCGCGGTCGTCGCCGTACAACTTATCGCCGTGAATCTCGGTAGGTTCATCAAGGAGTGCGTTGATGTAGAAGGAGGCTTGTGGACGTTGCGCATGGCGCGCCAACCTCACTTTATCCCAGCGGCTTAGTTTTTGGAAGGTCTGCTTTGTAAGCACATCTGCATTTTGCTTTAGGGCATCAATCCCTGCTGTAAGGTCTAACTCAGGATGGTCTTCCGCGAAGGCTTCCAATTGCGTGAGATGGTTTTCTAATTCAATGAGCGATTTTTCAAATTCAAGTTCTGTTGCGTTCATATTTATTGGCTTTCAGCTTTCGGCTTTCGACGGTTGGTTAAGAGATGCTTGACGCAAGCAAACCTCTTAACCGCGCGCCGAGAACCGACAACTATTCTTCCGACTGCCGATTGCTGACAGCCGATTGCTATTCAGATTGACGGGCCTCTTTACTAAGCCCGATCCAGACACAGATACCCATACCTAAAATCACAATCGCGAACGGAAAGCCCGTCGCGAGCGAAGCGGCTTGTAATGCTTTCAGCCCTCCGCCAAGTAAGAGTGCGATAGCGACTAAACCTTCCACAGTACACCAGAACACACGTTGCGGTACCGGCGCGTCAACCTTGCCACCCGCCGCGATGATGTCAATAATCAGAGAACCGGAGTCCGACGACGTAACGAAAAAAATGATTGTTAACGTCATAGCGACGCAGGAGAGCAGCGTTGTCCACGGAAGTCCTTCAAACATTTTGAATAGGGCAAGTTCGTAAGTATATGTCTCAACATTTTCGGTTACACCCGTGTAACCTTCAGCGAGGAACTGGTGGATAGCAGTGCCACCAAAAGCACTAAACCAGATTAAGCATAACAGCGTCGGTAGCAGAAGAACGAAGATGACAAACTCACGAACTGTGCGTCCCTTTGAAATCCGAGCAATGAAGGTGCCGATGAACGGTGCCCACGCGATCCACCATGCCCAGTAGAACGTCGTCCAATCGTGGAAGAATCCAGTATCTTCACGCCCAATCCAGTTGCTGAGCGGAATAATCTTCATAACATAGGTGCCAAGTCCGGTAAAAAGCGTCCGAAGAATGTAGAGCGTTGGCCCGAGAAGGATAATAGCCGCCAGTAATAAAAAGGCGAGAATTATATTAAATTGACTGAGACGTTTGATACCGACATTAATACCTGTCATCACTGAGATCAGCGCGATGGAGGTGATCACGACAATTAGGAGAACCATGGTGACAGGGGCCACTGGTATTCCAAACAGATGGTTAAGACCGGAGGTCACCTGCTGGACCCCTAAACCGAGCGAGGTCGCTAGTCCAAAGATACCAGCGAATATAGCGAACGTGTCAATGATGTGTCCAGGCCACCCCCATATCCGGTCACCGAATATCGGATAAAAAGCAGATCGGATCAGGAGCGGTAAACCCCGGTTATAGGCGAAAAATGCGAGGGCAAGTCCAACAACACCGTAGATCGCCCACCCTTGCAGTCCCCAGTGGAAAACCGTCGTCGCTATACCCAAGGAAGCCGCCGCTTGAACCTTGGGATCCCCCGCATCGGGGACATTTCCGGCATTGTATTCCGTCCCTGGGTCATAAACCGTTTCTGTCCCCAGCGGCGAATAACTACCACCCTGAAAATACGTAACCGGCTCCGAAACGCCAAAGAAGAGGAGCCCAATGCCCACGCCTGCTGCAAAGATCATAGCAAGCCAAGTTAGGTAAGAGTATTCGGGTTTTGCGTCTGTGCCTCCGAGACGCACTTTTCCGAGTGGAGAAAACGCCACGACCAGACAGAAAAGAAAAACAAGGTTGGTAGAGATCATGAACAGCCAATCAAGGTTCGTGGTGAGCCAAACCCGAAGACCCCCAAAGAGTTTGGTCGCACCTTCTTGGAAAATAAGAGACCCGATAATAAAGACAACAATAGCGATACTGGAAATCACGAATACAGGCGTTAAGTAAATCTCTAAACCGAATAATTTCCTATATTCCCTTTCCCTCATATGTTGCGGTTGTTTTCCTTCTTCGTGCATTTTCAAAGTTCTCCTTTTTCAAAGAGTTGTCAGTTTGCCTCGCAGTGAGAGTTAAGGGGATTATCAGGAACAATCTGCCGCTTAACTGAAAACTGAAAACTGACGACTGACAACTACTTAGAAATAATAACCGAAGTTGAAATTAAGTCGCAAATTCCAAGCATTATTTCCGTTAGCACCAAAGTCCCCGGCACCATCGTAGATATTACCATAGCCTTCTTTCTTACCATCGGCTGTCTTGTTACCGACAAAAGAGTTGCCATCGGAAAGTCCTACATCGCTATACACATACAGTCCCCCAAAGATTGTCCAACTTGCGCCGATTGTCACGAGAGTACTGGCATTGTAGTTTTCCACCGTTTTCAGGATAGTGCTCCATTCTACATAAGGCGTGACGCTGTCAATCCATGAGATGCTTGAGGTATCTATCCCACCATAACGTAGCGAGAGCGCGGGTATTAATCCCTCGGACGCGATGGGCCACGCGAAGTCATAAGCCCCCATCGGAATTAAATCCCCGGTGCCCCAAGGCGTGTCATCAGTGATATTATGTGCGTAATAGGAGAATTGCGAAAAGAGCGTGAAATCCGCAACAGTATTCTTCATGTGAGCAGAGACAGCATAGTGGTTACCGCTATCATCATCCCCGACATTTGTCCCTTTCAGCATCCCGAATTGCAGCGATGCCCCCACGTCAGCGATACCCTCAAGGGCATAGATTGCTCGGAGGTTCAATTGATGTTGCTCATCAAATCCATTTTCACCAGCACCCCATTCAACGTTTCCCTTCGCATCGGCTTTTTCTTCCCATTTGACGATGTCATAGGCGTATCGCGAACTCGCCAGACTACCATACTTTAGCGGCTGAGGTTCGCTCATGAGGAAGTAGCCCACATCAAGCGTCAACTTATCAAGGGTGTCAGTCCATAGGATCCCCAAATCTGGATCGTCAGCAAGTCCAACATAGAAATGTTGGTCAAAAAACCAACTCGTAGAAACGCCATAGGCACCCGGTCCAAAGGGTACCCGAACAATCCCGGCTTTAAGCGTACCCAAATCACCCAAATTATACCCCAACCAGGCGGTATGTATCATGCTGTAACCGTGGGTTCCCCCATAATATCTGGGATACCACCGGTATTCAAGTCTACCAATGATATTTTGATAGTCCAAATCAGCATTGAGACGGAATATCTCCAGATCAACATCACCGATTTTTTCGCCCCGCCCTTGATCAACGTAAGTGCCATAGATGTAGTTCATCCGGAGTGCCCCGCCGATTTTAACCGGACTTTTCTTCGGTTCTACGGTCTCAACTGCCGCTGCAGTCCCTTCGGTTGTATCGGTTTCCGCCATCGTGAATGAAGAAACGATAATCAAAAATGCGATGCCGAAACTGAATATGAAACTTATCTGTTTATGCACCAGTTCTTCCCCCTTAAGTCGGTAATTAAGTTAGGGCTTACGCAATTCCCTGGTAGGTGCGGTTTTGCGGTGTACGCACCCACATTTGGTTTTCTACACACGGAGACCAAATTTTGCTTCGCAGTCAGAATGCTTTACATTTGCGATTTGCATTCCTAACCCCACCTACCGCGGCGCCATAGGCATAATTCTCTGATTTTGCGTAAGTCCTATTATAGCGTGAGTTCAATATAAGATGCCAGATGCGAATAGGTTCTAAAAAATTCTGTGGCAAATTCGCGCTGGAAAATATCCGTTGTGAAACGTTCACAAACTTCATATTTTCACAAAAGTTATAAATATATATTATCAAAATCTCATTTTTTGTCAAATTTTAAATTGATATAAAGTCAATAGTCATCAGGGTTTAAACATCAGTTATGTTAGGTCATATTTTTTCACAATAAAATAAAAATATATAAATGTCGTAATAAAACTCTTTGTGATTCGCCGCTATTTTCGGAAGACTTAATAGAAAAGAAAACACAAGTTGACACCCTGATAAAAAAATTCGCCCACAATCGAGTTGTGGGCGAGTTAGAAATCCATCTATTGCATCTGTTGCATATTCTGCATCATCAGAATCATTTGGATGGCCTGCTTGAAGTCGCCGAGGGTGAGAAGCAGGTTTGCGCCGATTCCGCCATCCTCTTGGACTTTAGCAGAAAAACCGATGCTGTAAGTCTCAGGCACATTCATAAACATGCCTGCGAACATTTGCATGGCTGCGCCAGCATTCGGGTCGGCTTTCGCAACAATAGGCATGAGACCTTTAACCATAGTCATCGGGGAAAGAGCCAAAAGCAGGTTATTGTCTGTCCCCAACGTACCCGTCAGTTTCTGGTAACTTGCATTTTCAGAAAGGCTTTCACCCATTCCAGCTTTCCTATCCAATGCGGCTTTAAGCAGATCAGAACCACCGATAGCAAAAAACAGTTGATCTTCGTGAAAGGCATAGTACCAGTGCCATTCCTGAGGTATCATTACAGCAGCTTCAGGTGGCATCTCACCAAAAACCGAACCGAAGTTGGGGAAGATATAACTTTTTATTTCAACGTCGTTGTGCATCAGCGGTTGACCAGCATGTGCCCCATCGTACATGCCTAATTGTGGCATATTTCCAATCATTTCCTGCATGATCTGCATTGTGTTGCGGAGTTGTTCAAGAAACATGTCATTCATGTAAGTTTCCGCCAGTTGTTTATCCTTCATCTCATAGACGATCAGATAATCCGGGATAATGCTATCGCCAAAATTGACAGTGAACCCCCACTCATCGGCGAGAGATTTATAGAAAGTTGTCATCTGCTCGGTGAGTGCCTCCAATTTCGCTTGCTGCTCTGGAGCACTTGCTGAAAACATTTTTAGCCATAACATGTTCATGTCAAGCAGTAATTGTGTATTCCCTTGAAAGGCGCCATTTACAAAAGCGAGATTTGGAAGATCGCTGAGAACTGCCAATTCGTCAGGCATCATCTCTGCCAAGGATCGCTGAATTTCGCTATCGTTCTTGAATTTTAAGGTCGGGGCAAGTTGTACATCGGTCCCCTTCACTTCAAGCGTCGCGCTTAGAGATTCCAACTGCTCAATTACATTTACGACTGAATCAAACATAGACGTAAGGAACGGAGCAAACGCCATAGCGGCAGGGTCGCTTTCAAGACCGTCGCGCATTGATTCTGATTCTTCCTTAATCGGAGCAGTCAGCAGCGGAGCAATGGATTCAAGGTTGAAATGTGCTGCGATCTGCGCGTCGCCCTCCATAATATCGGTGAAAAATGAAGTGTAGCTTGGGTTGGCTGCGACAGATTGTTCGGCTCCCTTATAGGTATCAATAGCACTTTCGCACACTTCAGCGGATTGAGAAAAGACAAGCGTATTGTCCAAGATAGCGAAACTACCGCCGCCACCGCTTGCGTTCCAATAAGTTACACCGTTATATTCAACCGGGGCACTTCCTGCACTTTCAGCATCAATGACCTGTTTCATGGCTGCAGGATCTGTTAGATGAACAGTCGCAGAAAGTTGCGGCGGATTCAAAGAGGTCGTGAAGATCGCAAAGTCTTGGTTCAAATCAAGTCCAATTTCCTCTAACTCAGCGAGACTTTCAAACCCAGCTCCAAAGGCATCTGCTAAGATTTCGGCAAGAATTTCTGGGGTTTCATCTGTTGGGACCAAGTCTGTCACCAGTGTGTTAATCCGATAATCCAACTCCAGCAAACTCGGACAATAGATAAGCCCTATTGTTTGTTTTGGAATCAGATGTAACACACTACCGTTCGGAATCTCCACCATTTCAGGTTCAGTTTCATGCGATGTTTCCGCGTCAGTCTCATGTTCTGCCGTTTTCTCTTCGGATTCATGTTCTGATGCTTCTTCGGCAGGCTCATGTTCCGCGTCAGTTTCGTGTTCTGACGTTTCTTCTTCGGATTCATGTTCTGATGCTTCTTCGGCAGACTCATGTTCTGATGCCTCTTCCGCAGATTGAGGCAGCTCGTCCATTTCTTGCGATTCCTGTACCGGTGCCGATTCGGCAGCTGCTGAAGTCGTAGCTGGAGGTACTTCTTTCGCGCCACAGCCGACGCATATACACATTGTGAGAAGTGCTAACGCGATAAGAGGTAAAGACAAACATTTTTTCATTTTAATTTCTCCTCAGTCGTAGGGCAGCCTAACGCTATATTCCTACGAGAATAGTATCATCAATTTTGCGTTTGTGCGATTTTTTCTTGGAGGGCATCAATCTCTGCATTGGAAGTCAGCACACCGATTTCGACTTCATAGTGCCTACGACCACCGGGTTCAATATACTGTAACGTGCCGCGTTCACGCTCCTTTGCCCTGCCTTCTACACCGCAGTTTGAAGGTTCCAAACCGAAGACATAAGTGCCTTCACCACACATTTTCCACTGAACAAAATTTGGAAACTGCGTCTTGTGATAGCGCACCGATACACCGATGCCTTGTCCATTATTGAACCCACGGTTTACTAATGCGACATAGATGTGGTTATCAACATCTGGTTCCATTTCATGGTAGAAAGCCTGCTCTTGAAAATCGACGGTTGGCGGTTCGCAGAGGTTATAGTTATTTAAGTTTGTGGCAGCTTGTTCATCTCGCGGTGTGACTTGTGAGGAGGGCGCAAGTAGTTCACTGTCTTGGGTAAGGATCGGAAATCCGACATTAATATGGAAAAGGTACATGTGTGGTGAATCTTGGTATCCCAAATTTTCAACAATATCTTCAATGTGCAACGTACGCGATCCGAGTTCTGTCCAGATCCTGCGAGTGCGCGAGAGGTTTTCGCCCAAAGCGGCGGTTTCTTTAACCTTGCCCTGCGCCCATAGCATATAGCGTTGTCCTTCCCACCGGCTGTCAACCCAAACGTTTTTTGCAGGGATGTGCGATACCCGTCCGTGAAGTCCGAGTGCCTCGTCGTCATCTTCATTGGGTACACCGACTTGTCGCATCCCACAAGTCGTCAGTAAACCGCCGTAGAAGCTGCGCAACCAGCCGAGTCCATCAGGTTCGTAATGTGCCGGATTGACATCGCCTGTACTCGAACGCCAACAGAGTGGAATCCCCTGATATTCGGCGTAAGCGACATCTAACCCACGGCTCGGTAGCACGGTGAAATTTAAGCCGCTACCGGTTCGGAAATCAATTGCGTCAACACCTTTTTCATTGCCATCCGTCAATTGATATACCTTTGCATGGGCGATTTGCGATATATCTCCGACATGGCGAAGCAGTTGTATTCTGTCATACGTTGCTCCATATAGGTTCATTAAATAAGGTTCTCCTTCTGGGTGCAGCTTGATAATTTTAATGGATGGGCGTTACTTTCAAGCCCGTATATTGAGAAAACGGATTAAAGTTTTAGGTAAAGCAAAGAAATTATAGCATAGACAGCAAAAAAAAGCAAGTTTTCGTTTCGGGATGGTTAGAAGCAAGCGCGCGATCTTTATCGGACACAACTTTCAGTTGTCCCGGCTTCAGTTTTATGGTATGCTTAATATTGTTGGAAACAAGCTGTGCGAACTGCGTAATTTCGCATTAAGAAATGAGTTGTAAACTCATGTCAAGAAAGGAAACGCTCTGTGATTGAAACCATAAGAAATAGAATTGAGGAGATTGTTGAGCAGGCTTGTGCTGCTGATACCAACATCTTCGGTTACGATATTTGGACGCATCACATCTTACCAGTCATTCAAAACGCAAAACAGCTCGCCCCACGCTTTGATGCTGACCCAGAAATCGTCGAATTCGCTGCATTACTACACGATTACGCCAGCATCAAGGACAAAGCGCTTTACGCTGATCATCACATTCATGGTCCAATTGAAGCGGAGAAACTCCTCAAGCGTTTCGACTATCCAGAAGAAAAAACGGAAGCTGTCAAGGATGCTATCGCAACACATCGAGCAAGCGTAACAGTTGAACATCGGAGACCAGAGGGAGCATGTCTTGCCAATGCCGATGCCATGTCCCATATTGAACACGTTCCTTCGCTTTTATACTTGGCGTACATTCACCACGGAATGGGAATTGATGAAGGTAAAACATGGGTTAAAACAAAACTCCAACGGAGCTGGCAGAAGTTACGAGAGGATATCCAAGACCTCGTTAGAGATAAGTATGAAGCCGCGTTGAAGGTCCTTTAACAAAAAATTGAAAAAACAAACTTAAAAATCTGGAGGATCCCAAAGTTATGATAGACTTTTCTCCAAGTTCAATACCGAAAAAACCTGGCATATATGCAATTTACGATCAGAGCAAAAAACTAGTATACGTAGGGCATGGTAAAGACCTACGAAATCGTATCACGAATCACATAATCCGCCAAGATAGCAGCGTTACAACAGGGGCTTCCGCTACTGTACTGAATCCAGAGAAAATTTCTCACATTCGTTGGTGGCTTCACGAAGAGTTTGCAGATGAGGATCGTCGAAAAGCTGCTGAATTCATAGCTTCCAAGGTGTTGAACCCTGTCCTTCGTAGTCGTAGTAATGTTGAAAAGAAGGCCAAAACTATTCTTAAAGATCGAAGCTTTTGCGAGAAAATGGAACTTCTGTTTGATAAAGAACCACCAGAAGCTTTCTACCCCAAGACATTCGATAACTTGGCAAATTTGGTGTTGGAACTTCATGAACGTGTGTCTAAATTGGAGAAACAACTGAAGACCTAGTTAAGGACGATATGAAAATGAGCAACGCACTCACTGATAGCGAATACGTCTCCCCTATGACCTCTGACAGAGTTCACTGGTTTCTTGATCTGTTTAATGAGCTCGATATCAAAGTCTGGATTGACGGTGGCTGGGGTGTTGATGCGCTCTTAGGTGAATGCACTCGGGAGCACCAAGATTTGGATATTATCATCTCATGGAAAAATTCAGCAATACTCACCGAGGCACTCTCCGCGCGCTGCTTTGTTGACATCCATACCGATGACCGTTCGGACCGAAACTTTGTGATGGGGCATCAATTACACGGAAAAATTGACTTTCATGTGGTTGAACTGATGGAAAATGGGGGCGCAGTCTACGGTCCAGGAGAAATTGATTGGATTATTACTGAACCGGAACTGAATGCTATAGGTTCTATTGGTGGACGGCAAGTTCGATGTCTATCAGTGGATTACCAAGTGCGTTCACATTTCGGATATATGTTGCAAGACACCGACTTTTCGGACTTGCGCGCATTGCAAGAAAAATACGGCGTTGCGTTGCTCCCTACGCAGATTAAGGAAAAATCATGATCATCGTATACGGCATCAAAGAAAAGTTGAATCCGATAAAGGCACAATTATCAGACGTAATCCACGACTGTATGCAATCTGTACTTGGGATGCCAGAGGACAAGCGAGCACACCGCTTTGTGCCTATGGCGAAAGAAGATTTCTACTATCCCGGCGGTCGGACTGATGCGTATACTGTCATTGAAATCAATATGATGGCAGGTCGTCAAGTGGAAACCCAAAAATCCCTTATCAAAACGCTTTTCAAAGAGATAGAAAGTCAACTGTCCATTTCCCCGATAGATGTTGAAATCACGATAAAAGAGCAACCACCGCATTGCTGGGGTTTTCGCGGTATAACAGGCGATGAAGCCAATGATCTAAAGTATAAAATCAAGGTTTAACAAGACAGTTATACCACATGGAAGAATGTATGTCTGCAATAAACCAGTGTTGTTTTATTATCGGTGGTGTACCCCAATCTGGAAAGTCAAGCCTTTCAAAAAAGTTGCGAGACAAACTTGGAGCGTCAATTTTCCCTTTGGACGCAATCGTCTCTTCAATGCACGACGCGTTCCCGCAACTTGATATCACGCATTTTACGTCAAACCCGCGAATCGTTTGTGAAAAACTTTCAACATTTACCCAAGCATTGGCACGACATACAAAATATGAAGGTTTGAATTTTGTCATAGAAGGGTATCATATATCCCCCAAAACCGCCTCTGTTCTTCATAAAGAAGGCTTTAAGTGCGTGTTTTTGGGTTACGTGGATGTCAATGTTGAGGCAAAAATCACTGAAATACGGACATATACCCGAATAGATCATTGGACAACATCTCTCTCAGACTATGAATTAGGGAATCTAATTATCCGGTATCAGAAGGAAAGTCGTGAGATCCAAGCGGAATGTTTTAAGTTAGGAATTCCGTTTGTGGAAACTAACCATGTCCAAGCAGCGATTAATCAGGCATGGACAGAACTTGTGGTGAATCAAGAAGGCATATAACGGTTAACAAAACAAGAAAGCGAGGCATTGAATGGTTAAATACGAATACAAAACCCTAACCCTCAAACAGAAAGGGTTAGGGTTTGTTTCCCGATCAATTCCGGCCCTTGAAATGACGCTTAATCGCGAAGGAAGCGAAGGTTGGCGACTCTGCGAGATTGTTATACCATCTGCAGCTTTTGGAGATTCAACCAGCGCAATTGTGATTTTTGAGAAAAAAAATAAAGCAAAATGAAGAGTGAGCCTCTCTAAATATAACGTCCCAAACGAAAAACACGCAGTTTCTTCTAATGCTTCAAGAAAAGGGTAACAATACCAGCAATCATCAAAGCGATAGACCACAGCAGATCCAGATTAAACCACGCCTTGCGGAGCAACGCGAGTCCTACCACCTCATAGACGATAACCGCCACAACCCCCATCACGAGAAAAAAACTGAGGGTATGTACCCCAACGGCAGACAGTAACATCACTGTGTTATCCGTCATGCTTGCGGGTGCGTGGTGCATGTGCCCTGAAGCCTCAGCAGCAGGCATCCGTAACAAAAGCGGTGCCAGCATCAAACCTGCACCGTGCGCGGAAGCCATCAGAAAGGACCAGATCGTTAAGTCCTTGAAGTTAACACGCATACCGACCCATTTCGGATGTCGAGCACTAAAAAATTTGTACACGCCAAAACCAAACAACACAGTTGCACAAGCAATGCGAAGCACACCCTCCGGCAGCTGTCGCTGTGCTAAGGCGATAACGAATACGACAACGGCAATGGATAGCGCGTGTCCAAGTGCCATCGGAAAGAGCGCACCGATAACGGCGCTTCTCCGTTTTTCCTGCATGCCTAAAGCAACAGCAAAAAGCCAACCCATCCCTGGATTAATACCGTGAAATGCGCCGAGACCAAGCATGCCCCACCATGAAATGGTATCCATAAAAATGCCTTTCTGGATATAAAAACGTCAAATATTTTTTATAGTAATAGGGGTTGGGGGATTTAGTCTGGGAATAGACTAAATCCGTTCCTTGTATTACATTCCCAACCCCTACGAAATGCCTACGGATAACAAAAAGTATCCGAAGAACTATCGCCACCTTGCAACCGAATCTGATGCGCGCGGCTATCACCGAAGTCGACGAAGAAGTCAGGATCCAATTCAAAACCACCATCGGGGTTGACATCCGCCTTCACCATCCATCCATTTGCGCCATCCGGATAGAACTGATTATCCCATGCAACGTAGAGAGAATTAGTGAAGTAGAGACGCTTGCCATCCCGACTCAATTCAACCATCTGCGGACCGCCACTGACAGGTCCAGCAGCCGGGTGCGGATGCGATTTGGTAATACCGCCTATCTTGAGGGTGCCTGTGTGCTTCGGATTAAGCGGGTCAGATACATCGTATTGCAGCATCTCTCCGGTCCCCCAACAAGAGACATATAGGAATCGGTCATCTAACGAGAGGATATGGTCAGTGACAAGCGGAGGAATCATCCCGATATCCTTCAAAGCCGGTGGCAAATCATCTGGATTTTCAGGAACTTGTGCCGGAATATCAATAATCTTTTTGATGTCCCAATTGTCTCCATCTTTATACCATGTCCAGATAGAACTGGAGAGGTCAGTCATATTCAACACGGCATTGACGAACCCATGCGCCTTCGTTGGGTCGTGCGCGGGACGTAATTCCAGAATCATTTGATAGTCATCGCCCAAATCTAAGGTCTGGATATTCTTGCGATGTCGGATATCCCAGATATGGATTTTATGTCCGAATTTGCGGGCACCCAAATCTTCAAGGCTTACACCGTTTTCAATCATTGCTGGCGTGCCCCACTCACTGGTGACAGCGACATCATAACCCAAGTGCCACCAGAAATCGTAAGACAGGGATTGAGAGCCGCGTTCTACTTCCCACTGCCCCAAGATATTGAAGTTATAGTGATCCATAAGGAATATCCCGCCAGGACCTTCTTCTGAACCGGCTGAAGCCAAAGCACTAATGTAGATGCCTTCAGGACCGCAGTGTACTGTATGCGGACGGGTATATCCTGATCGTGATTCAACTTCATTGGCATCTAAAGTTTTAATGAGTTTCGGTGCCTTCGGGTCCTCTTTCACGTCAAGGATATAGATATGGGAACCGCGCAGTGCTGGCACAACGAGGTAACGCCGTTCTATATAAGGGTGTGGTGCGTAGGGGCAGAGTGCTGCACTACAAGCGTTCCAACCGAAGTGGTGGATTTCGTCGCGAACACCGAGCTCCAGTTTATGAACAATCTCGCCATAAGTATCGGACGCTGGATTGAGGTCAACCACACACATAGCGTCGGGCTTGTCATCATCTCTCGGCGCAGCGACATAAGCAACATCTTCAATAGGTGCCTCAATCGCCATCTTAGGGGATGGATAAAAAGTTGGATCAGGTTTCCACTGTTGTAACAAGTTTATTTCTCCTTTTTAATAGTTGTAGTTGTCGGTTATCAGCTACCAGTCGTCAGTTGTCAGTTAAGAAGGTCTTGGGGTGTTAAAGTTTCTGGAGAAGTCTATCGATTGACGGAATACCAGAGCAAACCTCTTTAACTGATAACCGATAACTGAAAACTGATAACTGACTACTATTCCTCATCGTTTTTTGCGCGGTCGAGCCAACCAGGTAACCTGATGCTTTCAGATAATTGCCACGCTGTCAAATAGAGCGAAGCTGTCCAACGGACCGCTTCCCGCGCTCGGTCATTTGTAAAATCAACCAGAGCAGGTGTCGGGTTTTTCAAATTTTTCCAGTCTTCGGCGAGTTCGTAAACGTCGTCTACGAAACTGTGTTCAGCTTTGATCTGCTTTATTATCGCTGGCATCAAATCGTCAACAGCTTCAATCTGTTGTCCCTTCGCGAGATTCATCGGCTTGAGTGCCAAACGCTCAATTGCTGAATCAACCTTCTCATGGATACCCTGATGTAGGCGTGTACCGTCCGGTTGCTTAATCCCATCAAAATGAATGGTTAAGTGTAAGGGTTGACACATATCCTGCGCGTAGTGTGAGAGAAAGCCGGCATAGACGAAACACTTACTCTGGATCATCGGATTGTCGGGCCATTTACGATACTCAGCAAACGCGAGTGCGAGTCGTTCCGTCCATTCTGCTAACGCATACGGGAGGGTGCCGACCTCGCGCGGTTTAAATCCGAGCTCAGCACAGAGTTGGATATGTGCCTCACGTCCTTCTGGAATCGGATGCTCTCCGAAGAGTTCTACATCAATGTAGTGTTCACCGTATTCCGCTTGCCGTGCGTGTGGCGTGACTCGCTCCTTAGATAGATCAGGGTCGTAAGAGCAGTGGGCGATCATTTTTCCGGCGTTACGGAAAAATTCAGGCATATCTTCAGGGAGTGATTTGACGGCTGCCTGTGTCATGATGTCGTGTCCGCCGCCCCACCATGCCCACGCCGGTGTTGTAAAAATGAACGAAAACAGGATCAATATATGAAAGAAACGTTTCATGATGCTCCTCTTATCAATCAGCGGCGAGATAATCCTCAGCGTGCGCATCCTGCCACTGAAACTGTTGTTCGGTTGTTTCATGCGGTTTAAAAGCTGTCGCGACCGTCTCGACAGCGGGTCCAAGGATTTCAATGTTGTTTAGGTCCGCGGTGCCGTATCCCATTTCGTTGGCATATTGGAATAGCCCGATCTCCAGTGGCTCAAATCCCATCGCTTTTGTCGTGACGGCATCTGCAGCAAACACATCACCGCTTACAACTGCGATACCGAGTGGGACAGAATCCGTCCCGCCGGGACCATTGCCTTGTAGTCCAACGGTACCGTCAACGATAGCAATGTCAGGCTTAAGGTGACGTGAGAGCCGGAGCAAGTTGATATTGAGCGTCTGTGCCTCGCGTGGTAGTACTCGGTCTGCATGGCTATGGTAGCCGTGCATTTTAATCCGATCCTCCTTATGCAAGGTTCCCATAATCATATTCTTCATAGCAAGCGTCACAACTCCAGCATCGTGCGTTTTAGCGATAGCGACGGAGATGGTGCAAGGACAATCAAGGACTATCTTCGGCATCCGGACAGTATCTTCCTCACGTCCAGCAAGAAAAACTCTGGTTTCTACCCATTCGGTCTCTTGATGCAAATCGACAAGTCGGATGGGAACATCGTGTTCGGCTTGAAGCGCGTCATAACCGAAAATCTGGAATGCTTCACCAGAAAATTTCTCATTCGCCCCTTCAGCGATAATTACCTCTTTCGGAGGTTGTGGTGTGCTTAACAGAAAATCCAACGCACCACGCATCGCGTCCACGTGCGACGAGGCGAGCTGGTTCGTGCTGGAGAGAAAATTCGGTTTCAACAGTACCTGTTCACGGACTTTCGGCGTGAGATCCTGACGTATGTTGTCTAACGCTTGAAAGACGTTAGAACGCCGCCTGCCGGTTTTGGCAAGTCCAACTTTGGTATCCATCGGTTTCTCCTTAATATTTTTTTTGTGCCCTAATCCCTCTCGATGTTGACAGGAGTCCGCCCATTACTCGGAAGGAGGGAAAAATCGGAGCAGAAACCCAATCGTTAAAAATTTTTCAGTCAAGAATATGTCTCAGAAAGCCGGAATGCTTTTCTAATAGTGCTTTGGCAGCCGTCGGGTCCAACCCTCTTGCGAGCATTACAATAGCGAGTTTCGCTTGACCACCCGCCTGTGCTAAAGCTGCCTCGGCTGTCGCAGCGTCTACATCAGTAACAGCTTGAACAATCCGAATGCTCCGAGCGACAAGTTTCGTATTAGAGGCGTTCACATCTACCATCAGATTGTTATACACCTTGCCGAGTTTTATCATAGAGACGGTTGTGAGCATGTTCAGCACCAGTTTTGTGGCGGTTCCCGCTTTCAATCGGGTTGAGCCAGTGATAATTTCCGGTCCGACAATCGGTGTGATGAAATGCGTCACCCATCCCTTTAATTGATCAGGCGGCGGAACACAGCAGAGAAACATCGTTGTTGCGCCGATGGCGTGTGCTGCCTTCAAAGCCCCGATGACATACGGTGTCCGCCCACTACTTGCAATCCCGACAAGCACATCTTGCGGTGTAAGTTGCCGTTCTCGAATAGCGTCTGCGCCGCGTTCAGGTTTGTCCTCCTCACCCTCCACGGAACGGCGCAAGGCGACATCGCCTCCGGCAATAATTCCCTGTACCATTTCAGGAGGCGTGCTAAAGGTTGGCGGGCATTCGGAGGCATCTAACACGCCAAGCCGACCGCTTGTGCCTGCACCTACATAAAATAACCTGCCGCCGTCGCGAAACGCAGCGACGCACAGGTCAATAGCATGCGCGATTGCCTCGGATTCCGCTTCTACCGCTGCAACCGCTTTTTGATCTTCTTCGTGAAAAACCTGAACGATTTCTGCAGTTGATTTCAGATCAATATCGGTAGAATTCAGATTTCGCTGCTCCGTTGTGGATTGCATGCGTTCCTTCACTGGTAACAATTTTCTGTCACAATTTCGCCTGTGCTACTAACATGGCACCATACGCCGGGGCATGTTTTGGAAGTAGCACTGATGCCTCTGGGGCAATTTTCGCGAACTCTCGGCGGAGTTTGTCAGCAAATATTGCCTGATGGATAAGATTACCACCGCTGAGAACAATATCAAATGCCTCTACGAATTCCAACTGTTTAACTACACTATTTGCAGCACAAACGAGTTCCTCAGCAGCCGCATTAACAATCTGTTCTGCTATCTCATCCGTTGTTCGGGCAGCGTCAAATACGATTTTAGATAGTTGCGCGATGGTATCCCTACTTGCAGCATGCACCCAGCGAATAAGGTCACCCGGTGCGTGCAGTTCAAGAGCACTAAGAATTCGGTTCGTCAATTCGGTCGGTCTGCCTCTGCCATCAGCGGCACGAGCAACAGCGCGGAGGCCTTTGATGGCGATGTCGTAACCGCTCCCTTCATCACCGAGTAGATACCCCCATCCACTTGCGCGTGCTTCTTTGCCGTCAGCGTTGATGCCATAGACGATAGCACCTGTCCCTGAAATGACAATTACACCCTGCTGTTTCTCAGTGCCACCGACGAGCGCAATGTGTGCATCATGCGTCAGGATGCGATTTTCGCTGATACCGAGTTCATCACAAATCCTGCCAATTATTTTTCTATCCTCGGCACGTCCCAAGCCTGCCATTCCCAGACAGAAGTGGATAGAACTTGTTGATCGGATGCCTGCTTTCTCACAAAGTTCTTCGACAACGCTTTTCAAAACCGTTTGTGTTTTCGCCGCACCAACGACGTGGTAATTGGATGGCCCCGACTGCACTTGTGCGAGACATTGCCCTGTTTCCGTCGTCAAGATACCAACTGTTCCTGTCCCGCCGCCATCGATACCAATGATGTACATGATATTCCAATGTTAAGTGGTGCCTTCAGCGTCATTCAGTTCTCCATTAATCGCGTCTTTCATCTGTAGAGAATAGACACTCCATAACATTGCCCTATTTTGTGCAACTCAGAACGAAAGTATGCCCCATTTTGTGCAAAACTTTATGGCTATTCTGTAGAGTGCCCTATTAGCGCAGTATTATCCAAATCGGCACAAAACTTGCTATATATCGTATACAGTTGTCAGTGATCGGAAACCGTTCTCCGGTAATTCCAATTTTTCGCTCAAAATTCTTCGCTGGCGAGGTTTGAAACCGCGTCTACCGATTACTGACCGCTGGTAAGCACTTGACAATCCACAGTAAATTCCATACAATATAGTTTATCACGATTCAGAAATGGATGCAATAAAAATTTATTTAGAGAGGCTCAAAATGCAGAAGAAAAACTACCTCGCGCTCTTTATCCTATGTGGAAGTCTTGTCTACCTCGGTTGTACCCAAGATTCGGTGCAATTTGAGTGGCGACAAATTGAAAGCGGTACGGGCGAACATCTTTATGGAGTCCATTTCGTAGATGCGAAACACGGATGGGCAGTTGGGACTGCTGGTATAATACTATCTACTACCAACGGTGGAATGACTTGGACTGCCGCATCAGTGTTGAAAGACACGCTGACACAAGTTAATTTTACGACACCGAACAACGGTTGGTTTGCCAGCATCGGGAAGGTACATTATACCGGCAGCGGTGGTGCCTCTTGGAGCATGCAACATCAAGTCCGCGGTGCAGGTAAAAGACCGCCGGGGATATTGGATCTGTATTTTGTGAGTACGACCGAAGGTTGGGCAGTCGGTGGATCAGGTACTATTCTTCATACAACAGATGGTGGGAGTCGTTGGGAAAACCACAGAGATCTTTCAGATAAACATTTATGGGGAGTCCATTTTGTTGACCCAGAACACGGCTGGATCGTTGGCGAGGAAGGTGAAGTACTCCATACCCAAGACGGCGGAAAACGGTGGGTTCGCCAGAGAAGCAGCGTCGAGCAACCGCTATTTGCTGTCCACTTCGCAAACCTAACGCATGGGTGGATTGTTGGTACAAACGGGTTGATCCTCCACACCGCTGATGGTGGGAAGGCATGGCATCGACAGCAGACACCCGTGAATCAAAGTTTGCGGGATGTGGCGTTCCGCGACGAGAACCGCGGGTGGGCAGTGGGTGAAAAGGGATTAATCCTCCATACAACAGATGGGGGTGATATGTGGAGCCGTTATCCGACACCTGCGCGACATAATCTGCAGGACATCCATTTCCACAAAAACGCCGGTTGGATCGTCGGCGCGAAGGGGACTATCCTGAGAGGTCATTAGGATTTATGCCTTAACTTATTTGTATCGCCACAAGACTGTGTCGACATCCCAGAGAAAAATCCCGCCGGATTCACCACTCGCAAGCGTTCTACTATCTGAAGAAAATGCGACTACTGAAACAGAACTTCTATTCGCTGTTAAGGTAACCAATGCGCGGCCTGTGGTTGGATTCCACAAACGGATACCATCTATTCCGCTGCTCGCGAGCAACGTTCCATCCGGAGAAAAGGCTACGGAATAGATATCGCTGGTGTGGGCAGTCGTTGGGTTTTTCTTATGTCCTGTCAGCGTTAACCTTTTCTCACCCGTAGGAACATACCACAAACGGATCGTAGGATCCTTAAAGCCACCACCACTTGCCAGGAACCGACCCCCTGGAGAGAACGCGAGGGTCTCAACACCGTATTTTTCTCCAAGGGTTTTTAGCAAACGACCTGTCTCAACATTCCATAAATGAATTGCTGATAGCCATCCGCCGCTCGCAAGGAGCTGCCCATCTGGAGAAAACACCACCGTTTTGAATTCTCTGCCGTTGCCTGTGAAAGTCTTTAACAAGCTGCCTGTCTCTGCATCCCACAGTTGAACGGTCGCGTCTCTACCCGCACTCGCAAGCGTTTGACTATCTGGAGAAAAGGCGCATGCATTAACGCCTTTATGGTCTGAAATAGTTTTCAACAGTTCACCGGTTTCAGGATTCCAGAAACGGAGCGTGTTGTCAGGAAAACGCGCGATGCTCGCAAGGTACCGTCCATCCGAAGAAACGTCCACGGCAGTAACTGCCCCTGTGTGCCCGGTGAGCGTACGCAGCAAGCCTCCTGTCTTTCTATCCCACAAATGAATTTTATCATCCCCACTTACACTTGCAATCCACTCCCCGTCTGGCGAAAACGCTGCATCTCTACCCCAGTCTATATGCTCCATGAGGACTTTCTTTTCCTGACCGGTTTCTGGACTCCACAACCGCAGTGTGCTGTCAGAACTTGCACTGGCAAGGGTGTCGCCGTTTGCAGAAAAAGCAAGCGTGCGAACCGTGTCTGTATGTCCTTTGAAGGTTTTCAGTAAATCTCCGGTGCGCGTATCCCACATCCGCAACGTCGTATCACCTTTCTGCCCTCCAGCTACCACACGACCCTTTGAAGAAAAGGCTAAGGTGTAAATTGAACCCGTGTGTCCTATAAGTTTATGAAGTCGTTTTTCGGTGTGTGCATCCCATATGTACAGTTCCGTATCATCGAAACCTGCAACAGCTGCGAGTGTCCGACTATCCGGAGAAAACACCATGGAAACAACTTGAGAGGTGGGGCCCAAAACCTCTTGCTCACCAGTTTCAGCATCCCACAAATTAATTAAGCCGAACCTCGAATTCCCAGCACCAAGCGCGAGGATTTGTCCATCTGGAGAAAACGCTGCGGAATTGGCTGGGACTGCGCGATCCCTAAACGTTTTCAACAAATTGCCAGTCCGCACATCCCATACCCGAAGGGTGTCTTCATAACGCGCAAAACTCATGAGTCTACGACCGTCTGGAGAAAATGCTACGGAAACCACCTCCACTGGGCCCCCTACAACTTCACCAAAAGTTTTCAGTAGATTCCCAGAACGTGCATCCCACACAGATAGCCTACAGTTCCCCCTCCCACCAGCAAGTCTACGTGAGTCGGCAGAAAAGGCGATCGCAGTGATGCCACCCTTATTTGCTGCAATTAGGTTATGTGGCGCATAAGTCTCTGTATCATAGAGCCAAATTCCGACTGAAGTCGCCACTGCAAACCGCTGACCATCAGGTGAGAACTTTATATCCTTCACCCTACCCCTACCAATGCGCAATTTAGCACCTTCAGGTAACCCCCATTGTGTATAATCCCTGTCTTGCGTACACCCACTTAACAGAACGGAAATACACGCGAACAGATGAATAGCAGTTAAGAAACGCAACCGTTTCATTTTCTTCCTTTTCTATCTTTAACCCAAGTTGCTACTAACAAGTTTTGAAGGTTCAAGGAGATTTTTCACACACTTTCCTCACCCCGTAGGGGTGCTATTGCTTCGCAGTGAGAATAGAAACGGCGTATTTAAACAACCACACTCCGTATGAGGTTTAACAAATAAATTGGGTAATTTACTCCAGGCCCGGTAGGTGCGGTTTCCTAACCGCACCGGGTCCGACAAGAAAACTGAAAATTACCCGATTAAATTTTTAATCTTCATTAGGAGTGTTATTGCTTCGCAGTAAGGATAAACCAGTAGCTTGCGTTATCTTTAGAGGATTTAAGAACAAAGGAAGTCATCTGTTCCACGGTGTAACTATCGCCAACATTACTCGCGCGGGAGAGAAACAGTGTCCGGAACGACAATCTCGCCAGCAATGATTTTCGCCTTCAGTGATTCAACTGTCGCTACGATGTCATCCGAAAGCAGCGGTTGGTTGTGTTCATCAACGGCATAACTGACCCCGCCGTCTGCAATACCAAAGTATCGGATACCTGCCATAAAATTCCCCTCAGCGGTTTCTCTGATGATGCGCTCCACAGAAGCCGGAATCTCTTTGGTCATACTCGTCAAGACAATGCCTGGTGCAAGATGGTTACCATTGGCGTCAACCCAGATGATAAACTTTTGTGCTGCTTGTGCTGCTTCAAGCACCCCTTGACCGGATCCGCCAGCAGCGACGTAAATCACATCTATCCCGTTTGCATATTGTGCTAAAGCCAGTTCCTTCGCTTTTTCCGGTTGACCGAAACCTGTCGCATCTTTGCTAATGTATTCTACAGTGACTTCTGCCTCTGGATTGACCGCGTGAATCCCGGCAACGTAACCTGCTTCAAATTCTTGTAACAGCGGGACATCTGCCCCTCCGATGTAGCCGATCTTGTTACTTTCCGATTTTAAAGCCGCAATCGCCCCGACCAGAAATGACCCTTCATTGGATTTATAGTTCACTGAAGCCACGTTTGGAATATCAAGCACAACATCAAAGATCGCAAAATTGACATCAGGAAATTCCGGTGCGACACGAGCAAGCACGTCTCCCATCTGATAACCCGCAGTCAAGACAAGTTCTGAATTTTGCGCTGCATCTCTTAGGAGCAGCTCTGTGGCTACAGGATCGTTTTCATTACCGTTAACTTCGGTTAGCGTAATTCCAAGTGCTTCCTCTGCTGTCCTTACACCGATATGGAAAGCATCACAGTAAGCCGCGGAGCCAACGCAATCGCTTGGATATATCATCGTTACACGAAGCAGGGCAATATCTGTTTCACTTGACGGTTCAGCAAGAATTACGTCCTGAATCGTGCCACAACCACAAATTAAAAATAGTCCGAATGCCAAGAAAAGGTATTTGCTCAAAACACTTAAACTTTTCATGTTTCCTCCTCAAAATTTTATGATAAATACGAAATTTGAGAACTGTATGATTAATGAATTCAAGTACTTCTCAATCCAACTTGCTACTAACAAATTCTATGCGTTTGAAGAATCTTTTCCGGTACGTTTCTTCACCCCAGAGGGGTGGTATGTCTATAGAAAATGGGGTATTCAAGCTTGCACTCCAGCGGAGTGCTATTACTTCGCAGTGAGAATAAATAAGTGGCAACTTAGTAGTCAAATTGTCTTGATCTTATAGAAAACATTGCTCACAAATTTGATACGGTTCGGTGGTGTAAACCCGATAAATGACACGTCCCGAAAAATCGAGCATATCTTTCATTCTGTCATAAATAACTGGATGTGATACACGCTGCAAAGCTGAACCACGTGCAACCCACTCAGTTTCTATACTCTCATCGCTCGTCTCTAATTCACCACATATATAATCTCCCAAGAAACCAAGATTCAATATGGTAGGGGACTTGACATTTGAGTAAATACCAACCAGCGACCCGATTGATGTGTTGACCCCAGCCTCTTCTTGAATTTCACGTCGCAACGCTTCGATAAGGTTTTCACCTTCTTCTACTTGACCACCCGGAAACTCCCACCCACGCCGCGGACCCCGTATAAGCAAAATTTTACTATTAGGATGACTTATCAACCCAGAGACAGAAACAATGTGTTTCGGATGAATCACTTAAACCCTCACCTTTAGGGACATCCATAGTAGACATCCATAGCAATTGATACTTTTAAAATAAAAGAAGGACGACTATAGGTTACACACCTATTGCATACCCATCGCGCCGCGGATCAGCACCACCCATAAAACTTCCTTCTTCGGGATCAAAGGCAATACCGTGCCCTCCGCCGACAGTTGCTGTCCAATCGGGTAACACCTCTACCTCATGTCCGCGTGCTTCTAACGCTGCACGAACGGCAGCAGGGATGCGTCCCTCCATACTCACATGCGTACCGGGGTTTACCAACCGAATGCGTGGTGCCTCAATCGCCGCCTGAACGTTCATCCCGTGTTCAATTAGATTCAACACCATCTGCAAGGTTGTCTGTAGGATGCCATGGCTTCCGGGGGTACCGATTGCCGCGAACGGGTTCCCGCCTTTCCAAACTTGGCACGGCGACATACACATCTCTATCCGTTTATGCGGTCCAACAGCGTTCGGACTCTCTGGGATTCTGTCAAACCAGTTCATGAAATTGTTGAGGAACATCCCCGTTGAACCGAGAATCACGCCTGAGCCGAAGGGTTGTCCGAGACTCTGTGTCACAGCGACGATATTGCCCTCTGCATCAGCGGTGTCGAAATGGGTTGTGCATTCGGTTGTCCAATCGTCAGCGACGATTTCACCGGGGAGTTTATCCTTTGACCAGCGTTCGCCACCGCTAACTGCTGCTTGTTCACCAATGCGTTCGCGCTGTGCCTGGGCATAGTCCTTAGATAGCAACCGTTCGATCGGCGGATTCGGGCGCGGTGCATACTCGGCTCTATCCGCACTCGCTAACTTAATCGCTTCAATCAGTAGATGCAGGTATTCTGGCGTATTGTGTCCGAGTTCACCAAGTCCATCGTTCTCTAAAATATTCAGCGTCTCCAAGTACTGAAAGCCGGAACACGGCGGCGGTGGGCAGTAGACTTCGTAATCTTTGTAGGTAACAGAGAGAGGCTCCTGCCACTCCACCTCAAAATCAGCCAAATCCTTTTCAGTAATCAGTCCATCAGTTTCTTCGGAAAAACGGACAATCTCTTTAGCAATATCGCCACGGTAGAACGCTTCTGCGCCGCCTTCTGCAACCGTGCGAAACGTTTGCGCGAGATCTTTCTGCACCAAAACTTCGCCCGGATGTGGGGTTCTCCCACGCGAGGCAATAACTTCTGCAGCCCTTTCCGAAAAATAGTGATACGCACCTGCCATGAATTCCGCATTCTTGACGGTGACGGCGTACCCATTTTCTGCTAATTCAATTGCCGGCGCGAAGACATCTGCGTGATCCATACTTCCGTAATGTTCCAGCAATGCCAACCATCCGCCACAGCCACCGGGCACCATACCTGCACGAATGCCAATCTGCTGACTTTCGAGTGTCGGATAGACATCCAGTGTCGCTGCGTAAGGCGCAGTGCCCAGATAATCTAACACGCGGTGCCGTTTTTCCTTCGCACTATAGATCAGCATATACCCATTGCCAGCAATACCCGACATATAGGGTTCAACAACGTTAAGCGTTGAAGCGACGGCGACTGCCGCATCAAACGCATTACCCCCAGCAAGTAACATCCGCGCGCCAGCGAGACTTGCGAGCGGATGCGCGCTTGTCGCCATTCCGCGTGTACCCGTTACTGTCGAGCGATGCGTTGTGCCATGAGATGGAAATGCCATGGTGATCTCCTCAGGTTCTAACCCGTTTCGGGATTACAAATCCCTCCTACCAATGAAATGTCTCCGAGCCCGGTGCCATCGTAGCTGCCACATCAACTTCCAATGCGTAACGTGATGCGTAAAAAGCGGCTGCCCATCCAACTCAAGCACAGGAATCCGATATTTATATTTCGTGAAGAGTCTTAGATCTTTCGTAATGTCGATTTCTTCCACCGTAATAAATGATGCCTTCGCACTGATGTTCTGGAGAACTGCTTTTGCCTCGTCACAAAGCGGACAGTCAGGTTTGGTGTAGAACTGAAGTTGCATCGGTTTGGCTTTCAACGGCATCATCCAGAATCAGTGTGAGGCATATCTTCTTGTTTTGACCAGCATCAGAAATTGTAAAATAAGTATACTATATTTCGGCGTAATAGTCAGTAAAAAAGAAGCCAGACTTTCTGCATCTGAATCTGTAACCGATCTGCAAACCCAACGTTTATACTCTCACACATGTCTACATGTCTACATGTCTACATGTGCGGAGGTCTAAATGAAGATTCTGGTAATTCTATCAAGTAGGCGTAAAGCGAGGAGGTCTAATGCCAAATAAACCCACACTCGCAGAAACATTTAGCGGTACCGAGCAAATTCAGCAAGAGGCGGTTGATGTGCAAATGACACCGAAACCGACAGCAATGGTGCCGCCATCTCGTCAAGGGAAAAAGATGATTTCGGGACATTTCGATAAAGATGTGCATCGGCAGTTGAAAATGCTCGCATTGGAGAAGGAGACGAGTATTCAAGCGCTGCTGAGCCAAGCGTTGAATGCGCTGTTTGAGCGGAACGATATGCCGCCGATAGCGTGAACCCATTTCCGGAGGATACAATGATTTCAAACGCGAATTGGAGAGTCTTAGAGAAAACCAATCGGATGCTCGCGTTGAACTGGGAAGCACTCAAACGCGCACGCGCAACCGAGGATAAACATACCATCAAGATGGCTGAGATGAATTACTTTCAGGCGTTGCAAAGCGTGATTGTATCAACGCAAAACGCCGTCGCTCAACAGACTATCTCGACTATCTCAAAGTAAATTCGCTCTTTTCAACGCCTTTTGTGTCTGCTATAAAGTTGCGACAAGGGAACAATAGATTTGTTGTTCCCTTTACGCTGCTGGAAAACCGACGGCATTTGTCCATTACTTTGCGTGTATTATCGCCGAGGCGTGTGTGCTATTAATTTCAAATTTCGGTTCTGGATGCCCCGCTTCTGCCAGTAACCTTCTCGCTATTCGTATGCCCACACCAAAACGTTGCACGAGTTCAAAAGTCCGCATCGCTTCCGCCAAATTAGGGTTTCGATAGTCAACAAACCCGGGTTTCCCAAAATTTTCAGCCGTTATACTACCAAATACACCGCCGGGGCTTAAAATCTCGATCCGGTCGTTGTACCAATACACATGAACCGGGGCATTCGTGCCTTCGTAAGTCCGGTGCATAATAGCATTTCGGGTGATCTGTTGCACCGCTTCTATTGGATAAAGTGCTGTCCGTTTTTCAATGGGACCGGATATAATATCAACTGCAATGCGGTTATGTGCTATCAGTTTATCGTCTAAACGGCGGATCTGGTCAGAAATCGCCCCGCGTACTGCAAGACTGTCAACAATATCATCCGTGAGTTCGTTCCCATCAACTCTGAGGAATTGCACGTAAGCCCCAGGTAGGAAATCCTGTGGGTTCTTTCCAAGCGTGAGGATGCCGAGTACAGTTGCTGTCGGGTCATCTGCAGCGGCGATCATCTTTGTGGCTGCGAGCTGTTCATTCAAACTCCGATCATTGGTATCCAATATTTCCGCAGAAAACGCTTTCGGTAGGTATTCATAACTAAACAAAGCCAAGTTGAGGTCGGAAATCTGACTTGACAGGACAGGATAGAGGTCAAACGGACGCTCTAAATATCGCCGTTTTTCATTGAGTATCCGCTCATCTTGTGCTGTGGCGGTATCTCGACGCGGCCCTGTTCGGATATGAATCGCCCCTTTGCATCGGACGGGCGGTGAGTCGCTCGGTTCCACTTTAACAACTGCTACTTCCTTACCTTGTAGCCTCCGCTTTTCTACCGTCAAGGACGGTGGAGGCACAATGTTTCCGTCTGTTTTCATATCGGCTAACTGACGCAACAATTCATCCGTAATTGGTGTGGTTCCGAGAGTTACGTCGTCTTTCACACCTATAAGAATAAGGCCCGGTTTTCTATGGTCTGGTAGATCATTAGCAAAGGCGCAGATCGCCTCTCTAATTCTTTCTCGGGCACTGCCAGACAAAGACTCCTTAAATTCGACAGCATCAGATTCCCCAGTTTTAATGATTTGCAGTAGTTCTTCGTCTGTGAAATTCGACATCAGGATACCCACCTAATTTGTTAAAATCGAAAAGTCTATAATAAGTATACAGACGGACTTTGGGTTTGTCAAGGTGTCATCTTTGATTCGGTTGTTCTTGGGCAATCAATACAACACATGCACCCGATTTTTTCCGCGCACCGTCTCATCTGGCATTGCCATCGGCACTTCAACGATAACAATGAGCCTGCCATCTGCACTCATCGCAAGCGTATCATAAGGCAGTTGTCCCTCTGTACGATAGGTGTACAGATATTTCGATAAGCCGCTGCCGTCTGCTGTCAAATCGAACACTGACACACCGTGAAGGCTCTCGTTCGGATCTTGTGTACGCTTGGAAACAGATAACACAGCATAACGGTCTTTCGCATCAATGCGCAAGCCTTGCGGCATATTCTCAAGTTGCCACTGCCAGATTTTTTCGCCAGACCACGAATAGGCAAACAGCGTCATCCCGTTGGGGTGTCCCGCCGAAGGTTTTTGTGCGCCCTTCCGAAGATGATAGGGAATGTAAGTGTCCCCAGTAACAAAAAGTGCTGCCACGTCCGTTGCACCGATCGTGCCGGAAGTTGCCACAATAGGAATACCACTGACCTCTAATGGTGTCGTCAAATTCTCCTGCCATATCGGTTCCGACTTGTTCACGTCGAAAATGAAGGCGCGTCCGTCATCGGTTGTCAGGTTGATGAACTTACCACTGGGAGATATGCTGACACCTCTCCAGAACGTGACCTGTGCAAAATACTCGCGCAGCGGTTCAATATCCGCGTGCCACTTTTCCGTTCCTTCTGCTGTGTTAAGAACAACGAGTTTTCCATTACCGGCACCGTTTTCATCGGTCGGACTCCCTTGTAGGTTATGTCCACTGTCTGTTACAAGCCCAAGAGTCTTCCCATCGGCACTTACGTCAAACCAGCGTATTATCTTTGAAGTCGCCTTGTCATCGGGCCATTTCCAAATGACATTCCCCGTTTCGCTGTCAAACCTATAGAGTTGGGACATCTTACGGGGTATATCGTTTTCTGTCCAGGAGTGCACGCTTGCCACCAAAAGATCTCCATTAGCCAGCGTTCGCATACACGCTGGACCGGGGTAGTTGACCCACGCGTAGACACTGTCCGGATTGCTCGGCGTAGAAGTTTCGATGTCGTCAGCTGTGCGATATTTCCAGCGAAGTGTCGGTTTTGCGGCGGTCAGATCGTAGCAATAGATAAATCCATCTGCCGCCTGTTCCCCAATGTAGAGCAAAGAACCATCAGAACTAAACGCCATCCGTCTTACGTACCCTTCCGAAATACGGGTTTTCCAGAGCGTCTCACCCGTGATCGGATGGAGAACAGCGAGGTGTCCACTGTCTGTCGCAACCGCCAACTTCTCTGTGTTGGGCGCGCCCCCGTGTCCTAAGGCAATCGCTGTCGGTTTCGCAGGTTGACGAAGGTTTTCCATCAGCGATAAAAGCGTATCTAATTCAACAGTGCGAATGAGGTACGACACCGGCTTTAGCGGCGCAGTCGCTGTTATCAGGTTATCGTTCAGGCGAAATTGGTAATTTTGATTCGGTTGCCATGTGAATTGCAGTAGAACGCGGTCGGTATCAAGTCGTTGGATTGTGAGGACTTCGGTTAACGCTTGTGCTGTGCCGTTGAATACCGTCGCGACGCTGATTTGGTCTGAGATACCATCTTTGTGTTCAGTTTCAACGACTACGCCTGTCCGAACCCAGGTGACACGCATATCGGCTGTTGAAATGCTAATGGGTAAAATAACAAACAGACAGAGAAAAATAAAAAATGGAATTCGCTTCATTGTTGTATTCCTTATGTTTGTGTTGCAATTCTTGGGCGAGGTTAATACTTCGCCAGCGGAAGAGAAATAACTGTCGGCAAAATTAGAGCAGTGGGATTAATCCGCTACACGCCATAAACCTCTACCCAATCTCGCGCCGAGAAGCACACCGATAAATGTATAGGCGAACCCCTCTATTAGAATCCGAAGGACAATGTACCAATCGGCATAGAAAAGCCGATAAAACAATATAGAGAGTTGGAGATCGACATAAACGGCAATCGCATCGCAGAGTCCCAGCACGACTGCCCACGCTAATGTATTCCGTCCTCGTACGAATAGAAATCCTGTTTCCAATAGAAGGACACTTGTGCCAGTGTAGACAATCGCCATCGGTGTGAAAAGACCGAACGTAACACCACTGAGAAGTAGACGCACCGCCGAGACAAGCAAGATTACGCCGCTGCCTTTACTGTCGTGCCGTGTTGCGTTCTCCGGGACTCCGCTAATATAAATTAACAGTGCAGTGAGCAACGCATAGTAAAGCGTCTCGTTGATTAAACCGGTCAGCAATACAGAAAAGGGACCGAGGACGGCACGGATTAGATTGAGAAACAGTGTTGACGGCACCATGACACCTACGAAAATTGTCGTGCCGAATAGGGCGATAACAATGATCTGTTTTGTGGTGAACCTCGCGAAAATTCGCTCATGAAACCGTAGTACGACTGCGAAACCAATGCTGCTGCAGATGATTGCCAGTAGACTGATAAGCAGTGCCTGTTGGTTTGGAACGATCAGGTGTAATGGACGTTTTTCGCGAAGGATCGTCGCATCGCTGCCCCAAACCTTTACTGTAATGTCCCGCGTGTACTCTCCAGGAATTGCATGTTCCGGTTGCCCTTGTTTTATATATATCGGGTGGAAATAGATAGGCAGCGGGATTTCTGTAACCACGCCTCCGGGTAAACTCGCGAACGCCACACTCCGATTTGATCCTCCGTTCGCTGTTTCCAGTGGCGCGAGAAACGGGATCGTTTCACCGCTCTGCGTATCTGTGTTGATTGATGATACCACTATATGGATCGTCTCTTCACCCGCATTGCGGAGCTGCACTGTCTGGTAAGTTATCGGTTCATACGCATTGGTCTGTGGTGCTCCGAGCCATCTGAATAGCGGACGTGCATAGTAGATGGTATCTTCGCGTTGTCTGGAGTCTGCCGCACCCATTGCATCCGTAGGCATCTCGATTGATTCTATAGAGAGGCGTTCGGCGATCTCTGGAATAGTTGCCATCTGAAGCTGTACCCTCGCCTGCTGCTCCCATGTCTGTCCACTATCTGCTGTGAAACGGACAGTCCCAGAAATTTCTTGACTCTCTATTCGGTCTACCTCGGATGTTCTCAGCACTAACTCGCGGTACCAGACTTCCGACGCGATACCAAGTCTGCCAGTGGTAAAGAGACAGATTTCCTGATCGATTGCCTCACTTTTCCAATCTGTCGGCAGACGCACGAGGGTTAGCGTAGGAGGCAGGCAAAGTTTGAGGTCAAAGGTCGTTGGTACATTCCCGTTTCTAACGAGGACTATGGCTGTCATTTCGCTTCCGTGTAGAACGAGTGCTTTCTGCTCGCTTTCTGACGCATTTTTCAGATCCGACTGTTGCGCAGCACCATACGGAATAGCAATCTCTAAATTTCCCTGTGTGTATACGTGTGGTGCGGTTACCTTTTCAGTATCAACACTTCCTGTGGACAAAGTCGCCTCAAATCTGTAGGTTTCCCCCTCACGCCATTGAAAATAGAGCGACTCTGTCTGCCGAGGTGGTACCGGAAAATCGAGTTGTGCAACCCTCACGCCATTTGCATTAAAAGCACTCAGACGCTGTACCGGTGCCTCTGTACTGAATTGCACCTTTGCCCCCAAAGAGAAGAACGTCACCTTCCATGAGAACGGTTCTTCTTTCGGAGTTGCGGCACAACCGATTAGGAAAACGAACAAGGGCATGCACAAGGCTGCTTTTTTTCTTGCTGTCATTCGATTCAGAGAATGCGTCATACCGCTGTCCGTTCCTAAGGTGAAAGATTGGAATTTCAACAGTGAATACGGGGCGCGGTTCCACGAAGTTTAATTATTTAAATCGGTAGTGCCTCAGTAGCCTCTTGGTAGGAGCGAGCTGTGCTCGCGATCCGTAACAATTACCGAAATATTTATTTAATCTTCAACAAACCGCGCCCGCGAACGCTAAGTTAAAGTGCTTGCCCTATCAGCACAAGGTCAAGAATATTGACCACTTCGTCACCATTAACATCGGCGATGATACCAGGTCCCTGATCTCCTAAGAACCGGCTCGCGATTGTCAAATCCTCGGCGTTGATAAACCCATCGTTGTTTAGGTCTTCTCGGCGCGAGATAACTTGTGCGAACGCAAGGATAGAAGCACCGGGACCAACATGATACGTTTGCAAAAGAGATGCATCCATGACATCCATGACGCGAACGTAATCCTGTCCACCGCCTCCCCAGTCGGGTTTGGTGATATAAAGATTGCCGTCTGGGCTAAAGGTCAAACCACCACCGATAGGGGCATCCGCATCGTTACTGAAGTTAGCAATCGTATCGTCTTCATCGCGAATCCAGTCTTGGGCAGCGACATCGTAGATGAGCAAACCGGGGTTCTGCCAGCTGCCTTGCATAAACAGCTGCTTTTCAGAATTAAGAGCGGCGGATCCAGGTGTGAACCCGAGTTTAACTGTTTCGGTAATCTCATCGGTGGTCGCGTCAATCAGAACGAGGTACCCGGTAATGTCATTGTAATTGCCTGTCGACTTGACGATAACAGTCGATTCGCCGTCGTTAAGGATTTGGCCCGCGTTTGTCGGCACCGGTATTGACTCCAGAATGATGTCTGTCTCCGTATCAATCACTGTGACAGTGCTCTGGTAATAGGTGGTTTTCCTTGCTTCTGGATCCCATTCCCATGCCGGATTCGAGACGTAGGCTTTGCCGTTGAGTAACGTGATACCCGTCGGTTTATTGAAGGCACCGGTGAGAACTTTCGTTACATTACGATTCGGAATGTCAACGACATGCACCTCATGCGCCGCTGCACAGGTAACGTACAACTTCTGATCGTTGATAAAAACAATCTGCTGAGGAGTCGCACCTGCTTGGATCGGAATTTCGCCAACAATTTCTCGGGCTTCCAAGTTGATAATAAAGATATTATCGCCGTTACTTGGAGCACCCGTAACGGGTAAATTAAAAGTCGGAATATACGCGAGATGTCCTCGGATGGCGAGACCAACTGCCCGCCGCCGCTGAAGCACTTCGTTGCTAAAATGGAGTATTTCGTTGTCAACGGCTCGTCTTTCATTCGGTTCCATTAAATCGATGAGTGAAAGCGATGCCGTAATACCCAAATCCGGATGCGTCAGGGCATTTATGACAACCGCAAGGTCTTGAACCTCTGTTTGTCCAAAGGTTGGATTAATGAGGAGCGTGAGGAATAGCACGACTATTAGTACGGATGCGTGCCGTTTGAAACGCGGTGTGGATGAGAAAGGTCGCCGAGAGAAAAAAAATCTGTTCATTAAAACCTCCGTAATGAAACAAGAAACCCCTGCTTCCAACGGAAAGACAGGGGATGCGGCGACACTCCATATACGCTGATCCTGCAATGGGGTCCAAAAATTTCATACCTGAATCCGGACTTCTATATTTAATCTAACAGGATACTACTGTGCGCTGTTCCACCGCTTTCCCGCGAAAGCAGATGCGTGAAACACGATCCAGGCAGGTCTCCTGACTTCCGATCTTTTGGCGTAGCTTGCAAGCCAAAACTTGCGCTACAAAAGTCCGCTGAACCTTCCCATCAGTAAATTGACAGTGGTTTTTTCAGCGGATATTTGCGATCGTTCACAGTGGCGGGGCCGTGGCGGATTCTCACCGCGCTTCCCTATTCTCCGGCTTTCTCCGGCACCTGAACCGTTAATTTATTCAAATGTAATGTCTATATTATATCACATTGCGGCATTTTTTGCAAATTTTTTGTGGAATGTCGGCAGGGAACTAACAAAAAATTTGACAACACAGATTGGATGTGGTATCATTAATGAAATCAATGTTTAGAATCAAATATTTTCCTGAAAAGTGAGAAAAATGATACTTGTACGTTCACACTCCAACTTGCATAGCATGGTCAATCATTGGCATTGGTGGCATTCCAACTGCTTGCGGAGGAGTGTGCGCCTAAACGGATAACTGAAATACATATTGAAAATCGTCGTTTTTCATTTCTAAGTCCAGTTGAAGCCTTATGCACACAAATCCGAGCTGCATAAGGTTTTTTGTTTTAAAAAGGAGAATTCGTATGAAGATTCTATCAGAACTCAAGTACGACCGTGACGGCTTAGTCGCCGCAGTCATTCAAGATCGCACAAACAACGAAATCCTGATGGTAGGTTACATGAATGCTGAGGCAATCAAACAAACCCTATCAACCGGACGCGTCTGCTTCTGGAGCCGTTCCCGCCAAAAACTGTGGATCAAGGGGGAGACTTCAGGGCATACACAGACGGTGGAATCTGTCGCAGTGGATTGCGACGGCGATGCCCTGCTCATAAAGGTTGAGCAAAAAGTCGCAGCGTGCCATGTCGGCTATCGTTCCTGCTTTTTTAGGGAAGTCTCCCCCGATGGCGAATCAACGCGTGTCATAGGTGAAAAGGTTTTCGAGGAAGATGCCGTCTATTAGTCTTTGATATTTCTCAGTTTTCAGACCTTGGTATCCACTCGAAAATCTTGATCTGCGTTATAATTATGAGTTATCGGAAACTATTGGTTAAGACGGTTTTCATCGTTGACCATCCCCACGCCAACTAATGGACATCAAGATGAACCCTTTGTAACAAGAAACCTCATTAACTGGTAACTGACAACCGATAACTGACAACCGTAATACTAAAGGTTTGAAAAAGGAGTTACTGATGTATTATCCGACGTTGGAGGAATTCCGAGAAAAAGCGAAATTAGGAAACACGGTCCCAGTATATCGACCGATTTTGGCTGATATGGAGACACCGGTATCCGCTTTCTACAAGTTGATGCCGGATAATTATGCGTTCTTATTGGAGAGCGTTGAAGGCGGTGAAAACATTGCGCGTTACTCCTTCTTGGGAAGTCAGCCTTCAATGCTTTTTCATAGCAAGGGACATCAGGTTACGATTGAGTATTTAGAAAAAGGCGAAACAGTGTCGCAGGAATACGAAGATCCACTAAAGGCACTTGAAGAAGTGATGCAGGGCTATCAACCTGTTGATGTCGAAGGCTTACCGCAATTCCACGGGGGTGCGGTCGGTTATATGAGTTACGACATGGTACGTTTCGTCGAGGAATTGCCCGACAATACCGAAGATGAGCTGCAGCTTCCAGATTGTTTTTTCATGATTGCCGAAACGATTCTTGTGTTTGACCATGTCAACCATCAGATTAAGATTGTCGCAAACGCGCATATTGATGGAGATGTAGATGCCGCCTATACCGATGCCGTTGCGAAAATTGGGGCATTGGTCGAAAAACTCACAGCGGCTTCCGACACACATTTGAGGCGCAATAGGGAGGATCGTTTCAGTAACCCTCCGGAAACTGTCCCGGATCCGGATTCAAATTTCACACAGCCTGCTTATGAAGAAGCGGTCCTGCGTGCTAAGGAATATATCGCAGCAGGCGATATAATACAAGTTGTGCCTTCACAGCGGTTCAATCGTCCGGTGTCTGTGGACCCGTTTGATATCTATCGGGCGTTACGCGTGGTGAATCCGTCCCCATATATGTATTACCTGAAACTTAATAGTTTCGACATTGTCGGGGCATCGCCAGAGATGATGGTGCGTGTAGAAGATGGGATTGTCCAGACCGTTCCAATCGCTGGAACGCGCCCGCGGGGTAAGACTCCCGAGGAGGACCGTGAGTTGGGAGAAGCACTTATCGCCGATCCGAAGGAGCGGGCAGAGCATGTAATGCTCGTCGATTTAGGGCGAAACGACCTTGGACGTGTATGTGAATATCATACGGTTGAGGTAACCGAGTTGATGATAGTGGAACGCTTTTCGCACGTAATGCATATCGTTTCACACGTCGTAGGACGGTTGCGTGAAAATCTCACCGCTTTTGATGTGATCCGCGCATGCCTCCCCGCAGGAACACTTTCTGGCGCACCGAAGATACGTGCGATGGAGATCATTGACGAACTCGAACCGACACGTCGTGGAACCTACGGTGGGACAGTCGGCTATTTCAGTTTCTCTGGAAGTGCAGACACCGCGATTACCATCCGAACCGCGGTTATCAAAGATGGCACCGCTTATGTGCAGGCAGGCGGCGGTGTTGTTGCAGATTCTGTACCTGAAACTGAGTATTACGAAACCATGAGTAAGGCGTGGGCACTGCTGAGTGCTATTGAGATGGCAGAGCAAGGGCTTTTGTTGTAGGATTGATTTTTCCGTGCAATAGGAGAAAAAAAATGGTTTTAATGATTGATAACTACGACTCCTTTACCTATAACTTGGTTCAGTATTTGGGTGAACTCGGTGCTGAACTGGAGGTACATCGGAGTCGCAAGATAGGGTTGGATGCGTTAGACGCGCTGCAACCGGAACGAATTGTCATTTCACCCGGACCTTGTACGCCGAAAGAGGCAGGCATCTCCAACGATACCATACAACACTTCGCCGGAAAAGTCCCGATTTTAGGGGTCTGTCTCGGACATCAGTGCATCGGAGACGTATTTGGTGGTGATGTTGTTCGTGCGGATCGGTTGATGCACGGCAAAACCTCTATGATACACCACAACGGTGCTGAACTTTTCGAGGGGTTAGACAACCCGTTTGAAGCGACGCGTTACCATTCGCTTATCGTGAAAAGAGAGACGCTCCCAGACTGCTTTGAGATTACCGCTTGGACAGACCAAGACGAGATCATGGGACTTCGGCATAAGACCTTACCTATCTGGGGTGTCCAGTTCCATCCAGAGTCAATCTTGACAACCGCAGGGAAAGACTTATTGGCAAACTTCTTAGCGCTTTAAATTACAATAGCCTGTGCATCCTCTGTGGCATAGGCTGTTGGTCTCCTGTGCATCTTCAGTAGCATAGGGGCCCGTTGCTTTCCTGTGTATCTTTAGTAGCATAGGCTGTTAGCCTGTGCATCTTACGAATTGTCCAAACTATACTATAAGTCAACAAAAAGGTAAAATAAAATGACTAAACAGACAAGCGAAATGGCACCAGTGCCTGTCTTAGTTTCTTGGTCCTCAGGCAAAGATTCTGCGTGGGCACTACACACACTCCGCCAAAAACCCGAACGTTACGATGTCCGCGGTATTTTTACAACTGTCACAAAAACATTTGACCGAGTTTCGATTCATTCTACACCGGCGTGGGTGTTGAAACAGCAGTCTGAGAAACTCGGTGTGCCGTTATACGAGATACCGATCCCGTACCCTTGTTCCAATGCGATTTACGAAGAAGCGATGCGAAAGTTCCTCGCTGAGGTGGAAGCGTTGCCCGCACATTTGACCGCATCGCATTTCGCATTCGGGGACCTCTTCTTGGAAGACATCCGTGAATACCGAGAGGATAAACTCAAAGACACCGGTTTCACACCAATTTTCCCAGTATGGGGAGAGGACACACCGCTGCTTGCGGAAAAGATGATCGCTTCCGGCTTGCGGGCTATTATCACTGCGCTCAACCCAACCAAAGTTCCCGCCGACTTTGCAGGACGATGGTTTGACGCGAACCTCCTCGCAGAGTTGCCAGAGGGTGTGGATCCGCTCGGTGAAAACGGGGAGTTCCATACATGTGTTGTTGATGGACCGATGTTCAGTTCACCTGTCGCCGCAAAACCGGGAGAAGTCGTTCAACGGGACATCGTTTCAGCCAAGGATAAAGATGACAAAATTCACACAAGCAGCAATACGTCACCGACTTACGTCTATGCTGATGTAGTGCCGCTGGACGGGTAATTGGATGAAAGCAGCCGTGTTGTGGACAGGCGGAAAAGATTCCGCACTCGCATTTCAAGTCTCCTTAAATCTTTACGATATAGGGAGACTTGTCTGTTTTGTCCCAGCGGACAACCGACAATTCTATGCACACCCAACGGAACTCATGGAACTACAAGCGCAAAAGGTCGGGATTCCAATTGAATTCGTGCCGATTTCCGAACCCTATAAACAGAGTTACCGCCAACAAATTGAGGCGATTAGAGACACCGGAATTGAGGTGCTAATTACAGGCGATATTTCTACGGTGAATGGGATGCCGAATTGGATAGAAGAAGTCGCTGCAGGTTTGGTGGAGGTCCATAAACCGTTGTGGGAATCGGATCGGCATACAATATTGGATACGCTAATCTCCAACAAATTTAAAATAATCTGTTCCCTCGCTTACAAAAAGCACTTTCAACCGACGATCGCCGGTAGGTATTTGAATGCCGATCTCATTTCAGAACTCAAGCAGCTACCGATTGATGCATGTGGTGAACAGGGTGAATACCACACATGGGTGTTAGATACACCGTTCTTCAAAGAGCCTGTGCAATTAGAAGACACACACGTCGTTGATGCAGATGAGTATTGTTATCTCACCTATGAACGCGCAATTTAGCACCTTAATTTTAACCACTTCTGCACTCGCTCAAGCTTGTCTGGGGGAATGTGGGAGGTGTTCGCATCACTCGGAAACGTACCGTTCGTTACCTCCTCGCGATACCGACTGATTGCCTCAAAAGTTAATTGATTGTAATCCTGATAGCGTTTGGCGTGTTTGAAGGGTGGACCGATACCTAATATATCGTTGATGACAAGTACCTGCCCGTCACAGAACCGTCCGGCACCGATGCCGATGGTCGGAATATCAACGGTCTCCGTGATGATTTGGCTGACTTCTTCGGTGATTTTCTCAAGCACGATGAGTTTCGCACCCGCGTCAGTAAGTGCTGATGCTGCTTCAATGAGCCGTTTCGCTTTAGCAAAAGTCTTTCCGTGTGTCGCTGCTTTACTACCGTGGATTTGTGGGTTGTGACCGATGTGCGTGCAAGTCTCTATGCCTTGTTCAGCCAACGCGGTAACAATCGGAACCTTTTCTATACCGCCTTCCAATTTAACACCATCTGCCCCATCTGCTAAGAAAAGTTTCGCATTGGCAACAGCATGCTTGGCATCGCGGTCGGCGGCGTAAGGCATATCAACAAGGAGGTAGGCATCTGTCACACCGCGACGTACCGCTTTGAGATGATGACGCATATCTGCCATCGTCACTTCCGTCTCGCTTTTATAGCCGAGGATGTTCGTGCCAACGCTATCCCCAACGAAAACAATGTCAATTCCCGCCTCGTCTTGCAAGCAAGCGGTCGGGTAATCGTAACAGGTCAGCACAGTGATCGGTTGCTGCTGCTGTTTTTTGGTGTGAAGGTAAGCGATGTCTTTTTTCATGTTTTTGACTATTATACTGAACTTTGGGCAATTTTAAAATAGATAAGGCTTCTGATCGGACACCCTCTTTTGTACCATAGGCTGTTAGCCTGTGATTCTTCGTACCATAGGCTGTTAGCCTGTGGCACTGTAGCGTAGAACTTTCAACCGAGTTTCCGAGCATCAGAGATATTCCGTTATAGGAGAACGATGCTAAGACCTTAACAGTTTAAAATTTCTGCCACAGTTTCCCCAATAGTAGCGAGGCTATCTGCCACGGTAATTCCAGCAGCCTTGAGTGCCTGAATCTTGTCTGCAGCGGTGCCTTGTCCGCCGGAAATAATCGCACCGGCGTGTCCCATCCGTTTGCCCGGTGGCGCAGTCTGTCCAGCGATAAAACCTACGACAGGTTTTGTCATTTCGTTTTTCACGAACGCTGCCGCCGTTTCCTCTGCTGTCCCACCGATTTCACCGATTAAAACAACGGCGTGCGTGTCGTCGTCCGCCTCAAAAAGTTTCAGGACATCAACAAAGTTTGTCCCAATCACAGGGTCGCCACCGATACCGACACACGTGGACTGCCCGATGCCAAGTCGTTTCAGTTGATAGGCAGCTTCATAAGTTAACGTCCCACTTCGAGAGACGATGCCGACGTTGCCCGGCATGTAGGCAAACTCAGGCATCACACCGATTTTGCATTCGCCGGGGGTAATGATACCCGGACAGTTCGGACCGATGAGCCTCGGGGGACCGTTCGGGATGATAAACGGATTGTCAAAATTACCTGTCTTCAAGTAGGCTTTCGCCCTAACCATATCCAGGACCGGGATATGTTCGGATATACAGACGATAAGCGACACCCCAGCCGCCGCTGCTTCCATGACTGAATCCGCCGCGTTGAAACGCGCGGGAACGAAAATCAGTGAGGTATCTGCACCTGTCGCTGCGACTCCGTCTGCCACAGTGTCATATACGGGGATGCCGTTTACATCAGACCCGCCTCTACCGGGGACTGCACCGGCAACAATTTGGGTGCCGTAAGCTGCGCACTGTTCCGTATGAAAGCGTCCAGAACGGCCTGTAATACCTTGAACGATCACTTTTGTATTTTTATTAACAAGTATACTCATATTGTTTTGTGGTTGTCAGTTAGTTTGTTGTGGCGTTCAGATATGCTATGGATTCCACAGGAAAACTATCTACGACAAGATATTAACTCTCACTGCGAGGCAAACTGATAACTGATGACTAATTTAGTATGCACGAGAAAAGACTGCGATCTCCGCTGCAAATTGACCGCAGACAATACATTCACCATCACCATCGGGTTGTTCCATTGGGATACATCGGATAGTTGCTTGCGTCTCCTCGCTAACCTGATCTTCACATGCTGCGTCACCACACCAGCGTGCGCGCGCGAATCCATTTTCAATGACTTCTTTGAATGTGTCGTAAGTGTCGGGTTCAAAGGTGTTTGCATCCCGAAACTCTGTCGCTCGTTTCAGCATATCTGCTTGAATTGTGTCGAGCATCTGTGTTACTGTCTCCGCAGCGTTGTCAATCGGAACAAACGTTTTGCCTTCTTTGCCCGGTATATCACGACGTGCGAGAACGACCTGCTGGTTGCTCAAGTCACGGGGACCTATCTCAATACGCAGCGGCACACCTTTGAGTTCCCATTCGTTAAATCGCCATCCGGGTGAATAGTCGAACCTATCGTCAACGTGATAACGGACACCGTCCAAGGTCTCACAAATACCGTCAACGGCTTGCATGACTGCTTGCTTATCATCCTCTCTGTTTTTCGGAACAATTGGTACAATGACGAGTTGTGTGGGCGCGAGTCTCGGCGGTAGGACTAACCCTTGATCGTCCCCATGCGCCATGATAATCGCACCGATCATCCGCGTGCTGACTCCCCAACTCGTTGTCCAGCAGTGCTGCTGTTTCTGATTGGCATCAAGGTATTGAATCTCAAAAGCTTTTGCGAAGTTCTGTCCGAGATCGTGCGATGTACCGGCTTGGAGGGCGCGTTTATCACCCATCATCGCCTCGATGGTATAAGAGGTAAGCGCACCGGGGAACTTTTCGCTTTCGCTCTTGCGACCCGGGATAACAGGGATCGCGGCTTCGTTGACTGCGAAATCGGCGTAGATATCCAGAATGCGGAGCGTTTCTTCTTCTGCTTCCGCGTGGGTCGCGTGTGCGGTATGCCCTTCCTGCCAGTAGAATTCCGTCGTTCTCAGGAAAAGACGGGTACGCGGCTCCCAACGGACTACGTTTGCCCACTGATTGATAAGCACAGGTAGGTCACGGTAAGACTGGATCCACTGGCTATACATATAGCCGATGATGGTTTCAGATGTCGGACGCACCACAAGCGGTTCTTCCAACTTTTTTCCGCCACCATGGGTGACAATAGCAAGTTCAGGTTTGAAACCTTCGACGTGTTCCGCCTCTTTCTCAATAAAGCTCATCGGAATAAAGAGCGGAAAAGCGGCGTTTTGGTGTCCTGTCTCCTTGAAACGGGTATCCAGTTGTTCCTTGACGTTCTCCCAGAGTGCGTAACCGTAGGGACGCACGACCATGCAGCCGCGCACAGGCGTGTAATCTGCCATCTCTGCTTGACGGATGACTTGGGTATACCATTTTGCGTAGTCTTCACTACGCGGAACGATTTTATCAAACATCTCTTTTCCTCTGTGGTCTGAATTAATTATCTGTTAAAGCGACGATACCGGGGAGTGGCTTGCCTTCTAAAAACTCTAATGAGGCACCGCCGCCCGTTGAGATATGCGTCATCCGATCTGCGACCCCAGCTTGTTGTATTGCTGCGACACAATCACCACCACCGATGATGCTCACCGATTCCGAATCGGCAATCTGTTTCGCCACCGCGATCGTGCCTTGTGCAAAATTCTTGAATTCATAGACACCTAAGGGACCATTCCATACCACTGTTTTTGCGAGCGCGATCTGCTCACCAAAAGCGGATACGGTTTCAGGTCCAATATCTAACCCTTGCCATCCCTCGGGAATAGACCTTTTGCCAATAATCTGAGATTCGGTTTCCGGGTCAAAATTTCGTCCGACAACGTGGTCTACTGGTAATAAAACGGTGTCTGAGAAATCTTCTCTTTCAACCAAGGATTTTGCAACGTCAAGTTTTTCAGTTTCGACAAGCGAGTTGCCGATACTAAGCCCCATCGCTGACAGAAAGGTGTACGCCATACCACCCCCGATGAGGAGTTTATCCACCTGTTCAAGGAGCGTTTCAATCAACGTAATTTTGTCGGATATCTTCGCACCACCGAGAATAGCGACATAAGGACGTGCAGGGTTTTCGAGACTCGTGCTGAGATAATAGATTTCGCGTGCCATCAGGAGCCCCGCGACACACGGATTGAGAGAGTGCGTTACCCCCTCGGTTGAAGCGTGTGCACGGTGTGCTGTGCCGAAGGCATCGTTGACATAGACTTCCGCGACAGAAGCGAGTTGCCGAGCAAATGCGGCATCATTCTCGGTCTCTTCAGCGTAAAATCGGACGTTCTCAAGGAGCAGGACCTCACCGTTACGCAAAGCGTCTACTGCACTTTGCACCGATTCGCCGATGCAATCGTTGACATGTGCAACGCGTGTGCCGAGTTTTCGACTCAAAGCCACGGCGATCGGTTCGGTAGAAAGCGTTTCCCTGTCGGCTGTCGAACCGACCTCCGGCCTGCCCAAATGTGTCACCAAGATGATTTTGGCATCAGCGTTGATGAGTGATAAAAGTGTCGGCAGCGCGGCTGTAATGCGGGTCTCGTCTGTAATCTTCGCTTCCTGCATCGGAACGTTGAAGTCCACCCGTACGAGAACACGTTTTCCAGTAACGTCTATATCCTTTAATTCAAGTTTTTCCATGTTTTTTATAAGTTTTGACCGAGAACGCGATTTCCGATATCTAAAAATGTGCGCGCGTTCTCGGTCAAAGTTATCAGTTAACAGTTGTCAGGAACTGTCAATAACAGATAGTGCGCTCGCAAGGACGTAAACCGTTGATACCACCTACTGATAATTGAAAACTGAAGACGCTTTACCCGTCCGAAACCGATTTCCTGTCCATTTGAACGGTTCGGTCGCCAGTTGCGTTATTTTTATCCAGAGTTCGCTGCCGTTACCGCGAGTTGTGCTGCTTCAGATAGCCCTTCTGCTTGTTGAACATTCAGGTCCGACTCGGCGATAATCTGTTTACCGAGTTCCACATTTGTGCCTTCCAATCTGACTACAAGGGGGACGTTGAGTTCGACCTGTTTCGCTGCTTCAACGATGCCGTTCGCGATGGTGTCGCATTTCATGATACCGCCAAAGATATTGACGAGAACAGCCTTCACATTTTCATCTGCGAGGATAAGACGGAAGGCGTGCGCGACTGCCTCCACGGTTGCGCCACCGCCAACATCAAGGAAATTTGCCGGTTCGCCGCCATTCTGCTTAATAATGTCCATCGTTGCCATCGCTAATCCCGCACCGTTCACCATACAACCGATGTCGCCGTCAAGACGGATATAGCTCAAACTGGATTCGCTCGCCTCCAATTCACTCGGATCTTCCTCGTGTGGATCACGCATCTCAGCTATGTCGGGATGTCGCCAGAGCGAATTGTCGTCGAGATTTACCTTAGAATCAAGGGCAACGATGTCTAATTCATTATCTGTTGTTACGATTGCCAACGGGTTAATCTCTACGAGTGAACAGTCGCATCCGGTAAAGGCATTGTAAAGCGATAAAATGAGTTTTGTGGCATTTGGAATAATCGAATGGTAACTTGTATCGGTAATCAGTTTGTATGCGAACGCCCGCGCTTGAAATTCTGTTAACCCGAAAGCGGGGTCAATTTGTGTTCTAATGATCTTTTCGGGGGTTTGCGCTGCGACCTCTTCAATGTTGACACCGCCTTCCTCACTGCCGATTAAGGTGAGCTGTGAGGTCTCCCGATCAAGCAATATAGCGAGGTAGTACTCTTTCTCTATTTCTACGGCTGTAGCGATAAGCACTTTTCGGACCTGTTTCCCTTCGGGACCGGTCTGTGGGGTCACGAGTTGCATGCCGAGGAGAGTTTCAGCCTGCTGTTTAACTTCTGCGGGTGAGTTTGCGAGTTTGATGCCGCCGCCTTTCCCGCGGCCGCCCGCATGGATTTGTGCCTTGACAATGTATCTACTACAATTGAGAGAACGCGCAACGGTTTCCGCTTCCGCCGACGTTTCGGCAACTTGACCGGGTAACGTATTGACACCATGGGACTCTAAGATTTGTTTGGCTTGGTATTCGTGGATGTTCATATCTTTGGTGTGGTTCTTCGGTAAGACCCCTTTGGCATTTATGTGTTCTGGATTAATATCTCAAAAATTATACCATACCTGAGCGGAAATTGCAAGTTTTTCAAAGGGGCTGGAACCGAAACCGAATCAATCTGATGGACGTTCCTGCATCACTGGAATCACATAACTCCGAATTGCCAACCCATCTATTGTCTCTGTCTCCACGCGCGGTTCCGGCGTGTTGCGATGGTCAAACACAACATAATACCCCTCCTCAGCCTGCTCCAATTTAACGTACGCGGCGAGTTGTGCTTTGCCTGCCTGATAACGGCGATCTCCACCCCAGATTTTTGTTTCAACGATGTATTTTCGGTTTCTGTGGAGAATTAGAATATCCGTTCTACCGCGCCCTGTTTGCACCTCAAGATACATAGTTCCACCCACACTTTGAACAAACTGCTCAAGGTAAGCAAAGAGCATATGCTGTCCGACATATTCTCGTGGCGTATCCGGAACTTGTAGAATTCTGAAACCTACGCGTGCGATAAAGTCACGGAAGTTATCAAGGAGTGCTGCCATCTGAATCTGTCCGTCCGGTGTGAGATAATCCTGAAATTCTGTGCGATCGTCTTCTGGTAAATATTCCTGCTCCAATCCATTGACTATCGGTTTGAATGCATCCATGATGCAATAGTGATAAATTGGGTTGATAATTTCACACATACCGTCAGCACCTTCAGCAATAACACCGTAAGTGGCAAGTTCATTGATGTGTTCATTATAAGGGCTAAATCTTACACCTTCATCGTAGGAGGCGATTTTCATAAGGAGTGCCTCAAACCGCCGATCCTTATGGATATTGGTTATCAGATGATCAATGTTAGTATGTCCCTCGCGCAGGAGTTGGATATGTGCTTCTGAAAAGTGTTTCCTTGTAATCGGTTCGCTTTTCGGGATGTCTAATTCCTCGGTAAGAATTTGCGCAAAGCGATTGACAAGCACAGGCTGACCGGTAGTCTGTTTATGAATGGCTGCAATGGTTTCAGGTGTGAAGGGTTGTCCGACTTCAGCGGTGTATTGTGAAAAGAGTTCTTGCACCTGTTCAAGCGTGAAATTGGGCAATTTGAACTCGTCTTGTATATTAAACGGGGAGATGGAGCGATCGTAGTTGAGTTGTGTAATGCTTTTGACCCCAACAATACCGATACTGTGTGGGCATCGCTCCCTTCCAGAGAGGTAAATATGGCGAAGCGAATGCAAAAACCCCCGGATCGCTTCTTCTGGGATACCATCGAACTCGTCAATAATCATAACAAACCGCTGCGTTTCCAGAAGACTTCCAAGGTCTTCAAAAAATCTGCGCATTGAAATGTGTTCGGTGATCTCTGAACTTTCTAAAAAACGGCTGAGTCTATCAGGTAGATCCTTTTGGCGGTTTTGGAAGACATCCTTAATTTGCTTACGTATTTCTTCGCAGAGAGAAGTGTAAAAGGTAGTAGCGTCACTGTCTACATATCCCTCAAAATTAAGTTGTATTGGGAAATAGGCACTTTCTCGGTTTTCAAGGACATCAATCGCGTTCCGGAAGAAGGAAGTTTTGCCAGTCTGGCGCGGGGCGAAAAGGACAATGTATCTGCCTCTTTCTATCCGCTTGACAAAATCCGCAAGCTCATTTGTGCGAGCGACGACATAGTTATCCTCAGGATAGACGGGACCGCGAGTTTCAAACCATCTCATTTTTCTACGCTCCTTTAGGTGATTGGAAAAATTATATCAGATTGCGGCGTAAACGTCTATAAGAAACAGGTTTCAAATAACCCTATGGATCCTAATTCAGACACGGACTTATCATCCTCAAGACGTTCAAGCAAGGTTTGGATGGTTTCTTGGAAAATTGGATGCACGACATCCGGGGCAATCTCAGCTAATGGAACCAGCACAAAACGGCGATGATGCATCTCTGGGTGAGGAATGACGAGTTTCTCCGTCTGGAGACGCAAATCTCCATAGATTAATATGTCCAAGTCAATTTCTCTTGGACCCCAGCGGATGCGGTGTTGTCTACCAATAGCCATTTCGATGTTTTTCAAGGTGTGTAGTAAGGATAGCGGAGGGAGGTTGGTTTGAATGGCAGCGACACCGTTCAGAAATTGAGCTTGTGCTTCATATCCTACGGGGTCGGTTTTATAAACGGAGGAAATCTTTTGTAAAGTGATTCCCTCCGTTTTCGATAAGGCGTGAATAGCGTTCTGGATATGCGCCAGTCGGTCGCCGATATTGCTTCCGAAGCCAATGTAGACTGAGTACATAGCGTTTGCAGTTGGTAGCAACATGGCTGCACCCCGGCGATTCGTGAATGCCACAAACTGATTAGGCACTCAATAAAAGTTCCTCAAGATTCCTACCGACAGTCGGCTGTGGAAGAGGTTTATTTTTTTTCGGCGTGTGCTAACAACTCGTCAACGATCTCACATAATTGTCCGAAAACTTCTATTTCGTTATCGCCGTGGCAACACGGCCCGATAATTCCCGGACAATATCCGATGAAACATTCATCCTCATCTGACCATTCGACAATTTTGATATATTTTGCGCTTTCGCTCATTTTTTTAAGCTGTGAACTTACGGATGGCAATAGAAGTGTTGTGTCCACCGAAGCCGAACGCGTTGGAGAGTGCAACCTCAATCTTCGCATCACGACTCTCATTCGGGACGTAGTCCAGGTCGCAAGCCTCGTCTGGCATATCGTAGTTGATCGTCGGTGGCAAATAACCTTTCTCCATCGCAGCTAAACAGGCGATGAGTTCCACAGCACCCGCAGCACCGAGCAGATGACCCACCATCGATTTGGTAGAACTAATAGGGATTTTATACGCCTGTTCGCCGAACACGGTTTTAATTGCACTCGTTTCAGCAATATCACCGATCGGTGTAGAGGTGCCGTGTGCATTGATATAATCAATAGCATCTAACGGCAATTCAGCATCCTGAAGTGCGAATGCCATTGCTTTCGCTGCACCTTCGCCGTTTTCAGGTGGGCTTACCATATCATGGGCATCTGACGTTACGCCATAGCCAATTATTTCCGCATAGATATGGGCACCTCGCTTTTTGGCGTGCGATAGCGATTCAAAGATGAGTACGCCGCCGCCGTCGCCCATAACAAAACCGTCCCTGTCTTTCGTAAAGGGGCGCGAGGCGCGTTCAGGCGCATCGTTTCTTGCTGACATCGCGCGCATTGAACAGAACCCAGCAAAAGCTAACGGTGTAATCGCCGATTCCGTGCCACCGGTGAACATTACATCCGCTTCACCGCGCTGAATGATACGAAACGAATCTCCCATAGAGTGGTTCGCACTCGCACAAGCGGTGACGGACGTAGAATTGGGACCTTTGAGGTTAAATTGAATAGAAATTTGCCCTGCCGCCATATTAGGAATCATGTACGGCACAAGAAATGGGCTTACGCGTTTGGCGCCCTTTTCAGCAAGCGTTTTTGCGTTATCTTCAAGGACACCGATGCCACCGATCCCAGAGCCGATATGAACCCCGGCACGGTAAGGATCAACTTTATCGAGTTCCAAACCGGCATCTTTATGCGCCATGATTGAAGCCGCAAGCGCGTATTGAATAAAAAGGGGCAGCCTGGATGCCGCTCGGCGATCCATGTACTGTTCCGCCTGAAAATTCTTTACCTCTCCGGCGATTTGGGTGCGGTGCTCAGAGGCATCAAAATACGTTAAAGGTCCGATTCCGTTTTTACCGCTGGCAAGCGCATCCCAATATTCTTCTTTCGTGTTGCCAATCGCATTGACAACGCCGATTCCTGTAATAACTACACGCTCCACGAGACCGATCCTTTTTTATTAAATAGTTATAGGTTCGCCTGCTACGCAGGCTGTCAGTCATCGGTTATCAGTTAAAAGAGAGCGTTATTAAACGAGCACCTCTTAACTGACAACTGATAACTGATAACTAAAATCTATACATGTTCGTCAAGGTAACTCACGGCATCTTGAACGGTCTGAATCTTTTCCGCATCACTGTCAGGAATTTCGATATCGAATTCCTCTTCAAGTACCATGACCAATTCAACAATATCGAGTGAGTCAGCCCCCAAGTCATCCGTGAAGGAAGCATCTGGGGTGACGTTATCTTCGCCAACGTCAAGTTGTTCAGCGATAATTTCGATGAGGCGTTCTTGATTTGTTGCCATAAGGATTTCTCTGATTTTCTTTTTGCGTTGCAGGCGCGCTTGGTAACGCGTCTAAGCGCGCACCAAAAGGGCTAATAGTTTACCACTACGCGCCCTCAATAGGGCTTAACCTACACGTGTTCGTCAAGGTAACTCAAAGCATCTTGAACGGTCTGAATCTTCTCCGCATCACTGTCCGGAATTTCGATGTCGAATTCCTCTTCAAGTGCCATGACCAATTCAACGGTATCAAGTGAGTCAGCACCCAAGTCTTCCATGAAGGAGGCATCTGGAGTGACGTTATCTTCATCAACACCGAGTTGTTTCGCGATAATTTCAATAAGGCGTGCTTGGTTTGTTGCCATAAGCGTTTCTCTGATCTCCTTTTTAAAGTTTACAGTTGTCAGTTGTCAGTTTTATAGTAAAATCTGCAAATAAGTTTACACTTGTAGCATAGGAGACCGTTGGTTCCCTGTGCCTCCACAACATACACATTCACATAACGAGGCAAGTGTCCAAGTAATTACGGGATCTACTATAATAGTCGTCAGGCATCGGTTTTCGGTTAAGACATTGTGTCAGAGACGTTCTCTCGCACCGCCACAAGAAACCTCTTTAACTGGAGACTGTTAACTGTTAACTGACAACTTCTGAATTACATCACCATGCCACCGTCAACCTGAAGGGTTTGACCGGTGATATAGCGCGCAGCATCCGATGCTAAAAAACAGACAGCGTCTGCCACATCTCCTGGATGCCCAAACTCCCGTAGCGGGATGAGTTCAAGTAGTTGTTTCTGATGCGCTTCCGATATTTCTGCTGTCATATCTGTTGTGATAAAACCAGGGGCGATAGCGTTCACAGTGATACCGCGGGTGCTGACCTCTTTTGCTGTAGCTTTTGTGAAACCTATGATGCCTGCTTTCGCGGCAGCATAATTCGCTTGTCCTGGGTTTCCTACAAGTCCAACAACCGATGAAATGTTGATGATGCGTCCGCTTCTCTGACGGATCATCGGACGCAGGACCGCACGAGTACAGTACATCGTACCTGTCAAATTCGTCTGTAGAACAGCGTCCCAGTCCTCATCTTTGAGACGCATGAGCAACATGTCGCGGGTAATCCCTGCGTTGTTCACAAGAATGTCGATTCGCGAAAACTGATCCATCGTTTTTTCAATAAGTGCTTCAACATCAGCCTTTTCAGAGATGTCAGCAGCCATTGAATGCGTACGGTAGCCTTTGTCCCGCAGTGTTTCAGCGATCTGTGCGACTGACTCGGCAGAACGCGAACAGAGAACGACGTTCGCACCGGCTTCGCAGAGTCTCTCCGCAATTGCCGCACCAATGCCACGTGACGCACCTGTAACAATAGCCGTTTTGCCACTCAGTAGATCTTCCCTAAAAACATTCTGTTCTGTTGTTACATCCATTTTATCCACTATTTCCATGTTCATCTGTTACGACGGAGAGCGTCTTAGGGTCTTCAACATTCAAGGCATTGCTGTCCGAAAGTGTTCGTTTCACTAAGCCGGACAATATCTTCCCTGGACCAACCTCTATAAACCCTGTGATACCTGTATTTCTTATAGTGTGTACTGTCTTTTCCCACTGTACGGGTTGTATTATCTGTTCAAAGAGAAGGTCTCTAATATTCTCCGCATCTGTTGCAAACTCACCGGTTACGTTCATTACAATGTCAACCTGTGGCGGATGCAACGTTATTGTATCAAGCACGGATTTGAATTTTTGTTGTGCCGGTACCATCAATGGCGAGTGAAACGCGCCACTCACTGGCAAAGGGCGACACCGTCGCTCACCAATCTCAACTTTGGCAAGCGAGATGACATGATTGATAGCATCTACTTCGCCAGAAATTACCAATTGACCCGGACAGTTGTAATTGGCAATATTTACAGTTCCTTCAGCGGTGGCACAGAGTTGTTGCAATTGCTCATTTTCCATTCCAAGGATTGCCGCCATAGTGCCTTGTTGTGTCTCCCCGGCTTCCGCCATGAGACGCGCGCGTGCGTCTACCAAGCGCAAGGCATCGGCGAATTCGAGAACGCCTGCCGCTACGAGTGCAGAATACTCACCTAAACTATGCCCAGCGACAGCGGTCGGTGTGATACCGAATTCCTTTAGGATTTGCAACGTCGCAACACTACAAGTTAGAATCGCCAGTTGTGTATTTTCGGTCTGTTTTAAGGCATCTTCCGGTCCCTCAAAACAGAGTTGACTCAAGCCACGTCCAAGGGCTGCGTCAGCTTCCTGAAAAATAGCGTTGGCAATTGGATAGGCTCGCGCCAATGCCGCCCCCATGCCTACCTGTTGTGAACCTTGTCCTGGAAAAATGAATGCCAATTGTGTCATTGTCTTTTGATGAATGGCTATCGGCTTTCGGTAAATTGGCTTTCAGCAATCGGAAACCATCGGCTATCGGCAAGAAGAGGGATTATTAAACAAAAACCTCTTGAAACTGATCGCTGATGGCTAATTGCTGATGGCTATAACCGTAAGAGTGTGCTTCCCCATGTTAAACCCGCGCCAAAAGTCACAAACAGAAGTAGATCACCTGGCTTTGCACGCCCTTCGCGAATTGCCTCATCCAAAGCGATAATCACCGTTGCTGCGGAGGTATTACCATATTTATCAACGTTAACATAGACCTTCTCTCTCGGCACACCGAGCCTATCGCCGACTGCCTCAATAATGCGCAAGTTCGCTTGATGCGGAATCAACAGGTCAATTTCATCAATACTGACATTTGCTTCACGTAGAACGCACTGCGCGGCTTCGGGCATAAGTCGCACCCCGAGTTTAAAGACTTCTCGACCGTTCATCTGAAGTTTGTCCCGCTTTTGGGCGATCGCTTCCGCTGTGATCGGCATTCTGGAGCCGCCTGCCGGGATGCCGAGGAGATCGATATCAGCATAGTCTCCATCGGACCCGATATAAGATGCAAGGATCCCTTTCGGTTCATCTGTAGCTTGAACTATCGCAGCACCCGCACCATCTCCAAAGAGGACACATGTGCTTCTATCATTCCAGTCGACGATTTTGTTAAAAATTTCACCACCGATGACCAGAATGGTATTATAGCGTCCAGATTTAATCATGCCATCGGCTAAATCCAGTCCATAAAGGAACCCCGCACACGCAGCAGATAAATCCATCGCGGCGGCGTTCTTCGCGCCGATGCCTTTCTGGACATAGCACGCTGTTGACGGGAAAAACGTGTCAGGTGTCACGGTAGCAACGAGAATCATCTCGATGTCAAGTGGATCAATATTCGCATTTTTAATCGCCCAGCGTGCGGCATGGACACAGAGATCTGATGTAGCGACTTCGTCTTCAGCGATGCGGCGTTCGGCAATGCCTGTGCGTTGACGAATCCATTCGTCAGTCGTATCCACCATTTTCTCAAGATCAAAGTTGGTGACAATCTGTTCAGGGAGGTAAGAACCTGTTCCTGTGATAGTTGCATGTCGAAGTTGCGTCATTATGTCTCTCTTGGCGTTTTTGGCGTTGTAAATCCTTATTTGCAAGCCGAGACTTGCTGCTGTGGAAATCCCATCGGTTTTTCTCACCGACCCTTTATCTACGCCTCGTCAGTGGATTTTAGCACAGGGCGTCCGTTATAATGTCCACACCCGGAGCAGACACGATGAGATACGATCATGTCTCCGCAATATGAACAGACGCTTATGGTTTTATCGTAGAGCGCGTTATGGCTCCGCCGCATTCTTTTTTTCGATTTTGACGTTTTCCGTTTTGGATGCGCCATCAGTTATCTCCTTACAATTCTTTGTGGTCCTGGTCGTCGCAAGCTGAAGTTCATTCCCACAATTCTATGTACTTTAGAACCTACGCATTTCCTCTTAAAGTCCCCCTGATAAGGGGGATTTAGGGGGTTTAAAACTAAAAAATCTACCATCGCGTACTAAATTTGCGTAAGTCCTGTATCTGTTACGGTCTCAACTTTTTTCGAGCATTTTTGATAGCACTGCAAACGGATTAGAGGTAGATGCTGGTGCCTCATCCGTTGGTTCGCAGGAACACGCGCTAATATTGAGTTCCGCACCACATTGTGGGCACAACCCTTCGCATGTTTCGGAACAGAGCGGCCATGCCGGTATTTCAAGAACAAGTGCTTGCCGGACGTCTTCTGAAATATCTAAAGTTTCACCGTCATAATATCGTTCATCTGCCTCACTCTCTTCTAACGATTCGCTACCGATAGAGAATAGCAGCTCAAACGCTGTTGCTATGTCCACCTCAAACGGCGTGATACAGCGTCCGCATTCTACCAAAATTTTCGTTTCAATATCCGCTGTCACATAAACATTGTCGTCGCCTTGACGAAACAAACGGACTGCACAGGACAAGCGGTTAAGAAATTCTACCTCCTCATAATTCAAACCGAGCGGAGCAGGCGGCACAAGTGCTTCGTATGCCTTGAAGTCCTCGTGTCGAAGGTCTTTCATGTCGAACACTAACGTGTCTCTTACGCCGTCCTTCATGTTGAATTTTACCTCAAGCATCTATCGGGCAGTCTTCAGGTTTCCCTTGTTATACAAGGGTGGCGAACACGCGGGCTGTCGTTAGTAAAATTAAAAATCGACTTCTTCTTCGATTCTAATAAGTTGGGTGTCACCTTTCACAGCTTCAAGCGTCCGAATCTCGGCAAGTGCGGTTTTCATATTCTTTTCCCGCGCGCTGTGTGTCAGCATAACGAGCGACACAGTCTCCATACCGTGCGGATCCTTTTGAATGACAGAGGCAATGCTAATCTGCCAGTTCCCCAGGATGGTACCGATTTTCGCGAGCACCCCAGGCCGATCCGCAACTACAAAACGGAGGTAGTAGCGCGTCTCTATATCGTCAATCGGAGACACATCAACTTCTGCTTGTGCCCCAGCAAGCCACGCTCGCGAAATGGGGGTGCTTATACCTTGTTGCACGGATTTTCCCGCGTCAATAATGTCTGCAACGACGGCACTCGCCGTCGGCATCTCACCCGCGCCCTGTCCATAAAAAAGCGTGGGACCGACCGCGTCACCAATGACGCAGACTGCATTGAATGCGCCGCCGACGTTCGCCAGCAGACTCCGTTCCGGCACGAGGGTCGGGTGCACGCGCGCCTCTACACGGTTGCCACCGCTTAACTTCGCGATGGCGAGCAGTTTAATAACGTAACCGAGTTCGCGCGCATATTGGATCTCTTTTTGCGTGATGTTGGTAATGCCCTCGACGTGAAATTGCGACAGCGAGATATTGCTCCGATAGGCAAGGGCAATCAGAAGAATGAGTTTCTGTGCAGCATCAATACCTTCAACGTCAAAGGTTGGATCGGCTTCGGCATATCCTTTATCCTGCGCAGCTTTAAGGATGTCTGAGAAATCAACACTCCGTTCATGCATCTCAGTTAGAATATAATTACAAGTTCCATTTACAATGCCGTAGAGGGAGTGGATTTGGTTGCCTGCGAAGCTTTCTTGGAGCGTTTTGATAATTGGGATGCCACCAGCAGTGCTCGCTTCAAAATTGAGACTCACTTGATGCTCTGAAGCGAGTTGGAACAATTCGCCGCCATGTTCTGCGAGAAGGGCTTTATTTGCTGTGACGACATGTTTGCCGTTTTGGATCGCGCGTTTAATGAGCGTGTGTGCTTCCGGGACACCGCCAATCAACTCGACGACGATATCAATATCTGGATTATCAACGACTTCTGTTGGATTGGTTGTCAGGCAGTCCGCGGGAAGCTCAACGCCCGCTCGCGTTGCGGGGAGTGTCCGTTTGACTATTTTTTTTAGGCGTAATTCAATGCCACTATTTTTGGCAATGAGAGTATTCTGATTTAATAGGATCTTGGAAACACCGGTGCCGACGGTACCCCAGCCTAAGATGCCAACATTAATGTACGACTTGTCCACTACTACAACTCCCCCTTTCTTTGCTGTTTGCTGCGCGGCGTGTGATCGGAACGCCGACAAATCAAATTATATATCAGAGATCGGGGCGACTGGATTCGAACCAGCGACCTCTTGAACCCCATTCAAGCGCGCTTCCGGGCTGCGCCACGCCCCGTTATTAACAAAATTAATCCATTTAATTGTATCATAAGCCACTTTGAAAGTCAAATAAAAATGTATTTTCTTTTGTAGGGGGCGGGTTTCCCGCCCCTCCTCTAATCTACACAAAACCCATCTCTTTCAGGTTTCTCAGGCTAATACCTAAACTTTCAAACGGGTCGCGTTCGTAGCAGCTATCTTGTTCGATGATATACCACTCAACCCCTGCATAGATACAAGCATTTAAGATGGCAGACCAATTAAGGTTCCCCTCACCGATTTCCGCAAAACGTTGTGAGGAACCTTCCATCGCCATGTCCTTAAGATGGATGATGTCGGCGCGTCCTTTTAATTGACGCACCCATTCTGCTGGGTCGCCACCACCGTGCTGAATCCAGTACGTATCAAGTTCACTTTTAAAATAGTTCGGATCGCTTTCGGCATACAAAATCTCTAAACCGGTACGCCCATTATAGCGTTCCAACTCGAAACTATGATTGTGATAGGAAAAGGTCAAACCGCCTTCGGCGAGTCGTGCGGCGACTTCGGATGCCTCTTTCGCAAATGTGGCGTATCCTTCAGCACTACGGTATTCACCCGGAAGTCCGCCAATTGCAGCATGCTTGCATCCCCACAGTTGATGTTCATCAATGACAGCTTGCGGTTCATCACACATCCTGTCGTAACTTGTATGGGTCGCGATGATGCTAATACCTTCCCCATCAACGATGTTTTTCAAAGCTGCAGGTTCAATGGGACCGAGTGCAGAGCATTGCACCGCCTCATATCCGAGTTGCCGAACCTTTTTGACCGTCTCAGCGATATCCGCCTCAGTTTTGGTAAATTCTCTGACAGTATAAAGTTGTGCTGCGATCTGTTTCGCAGAAAGCGCGTTTTGTGTTGCCATAATGACTCCTTATTTTTCGCTTATGCTATTTTCGGCGAATAGTATACCCGAAAAGAATGTACAGGTCAAGTTAATCTCAGAATCAAGCAGAGCCATTCAGTTCTCGGTTTTTTCGTCCAATTTTGGACCCCCCAGGCCCGGTAGGTGCGGTTTCCTAACTGCACTATAGTCCTGTAGTCCTGTAGGTTGGGTTGAACGGATACTCCCAAAACCCTGAAAAGTAACACAAGACGCAGCTTGCACCAGAGATGGCACGGTAAACAGAAAACCGAGAGAAACCCAACGCCTTGGCGGTTTCCGGGCCCCTGACGGTGTGAAGTTGGGTTTCACTGTATTCTTGATTATGGACGACACCCCACTGGATTTGAGAGGTATTCGGAAAATACATCTGCCTTCTGAGTTCCGTTCAACCCAACCTACAGGACTAAATTGACACCTATGGTGTCAATTTTAGAAAACACCTACGGGACTGAAAACTGATAACTGATAACTTCTAAAAAAAATTGGTTTGCATATAAAAAACAGTTTTGGTAAACTTTAAAATTATGTTGAATTCATTTTTCTTCGGCGGTAAAAGGCAGGGTTCCTTTCGCCTCTTTCGCCTCCTGCTCCATCTCCCAAATTTCGTCAAGTTGGCGTGGCGACTGTTTGTCGATGAACGTGTGCCCGTCTACCGGAAGGCGATCCTCATCCTTGCCGAATTATTAGCAGTTGCCTTTGCTATCGCCTATTTGGTGAATCCACTGGATTTTGATTTTCTCCCGATTATTGGGCGATTTGACGATATCCTCGTGGGTGCTTTTCTGATTCTGGTTCCCGGTGCTTGGTTCTTTATTAAATTATGTCCCGAACACATTGTCCGTGAACATGTAGATCGAATTTCACGGAAAGAATGATTTTTTTTCAACTTTTTTGCAACTTTTCTTTCCAATAGGTGTGTGTTTAAAACGTAAACACAAAAACCTAAAAATATAGTTCCGGTTGTCTCCAACAAAATCGGAGTTTCCGCTAATAAATTATACTGGAGGTTTATACCATGAAATCCAAAAACACACTTCGGAACCCTATAAGGGTCATGTTGATTCTGACAGCGTTTGTTGTCGTCGCAGGAATTGTCATCAGTTGGGATACCGATGAGTTCACGCTACAAACTGCAGTCGGGCAGACGAACGACACACCTGAAACATCAGAAGATTTCCTGCACTTGGAGCGCGCAAATCGGGCGTTTATTGATTTAGTCAAACGGACGCGCCCTGCGGTTGTGCAAATTACAACACAAACAAGACGAAATAGAATCGTGACATCACAAAGAAATCAACTGACACCTGAACAAGAAGAGGAATTTAGACGCTTTTTCGGCGATGAGTTCCCATTCAGACGCTTTTTTGAAGAACCCGAACAAGTCCCTATCCCGAATCCAAGACCTTCCAGAGGTGTTGGCTCCGGCGTAATTGTCAGTGACGACGGTTATATCCTTACCAACAACCATGTTATTGAGGGCACCGATGCCATTAAGGTGACCCTATCAAACGGCAAAGAGTATGATGCCGAGTTAGTCGGGCGTGATGATGGGCAGAGTGAAGTCGGCGGTAGCGATTTAGCCGTTATTAAAATTGATGCTGAAGCACTTCCTGTCCTACCGTTCGGCGATTCAGACGCACTTGAAGTCGGTGAGTGGGTCATCGCAATCGGAACACCGCTGAACTATTCCCAGAGCGTGACGCGCGGCATTGTGAGCGCGAAGGGCAGGACTGGTTTCACTGCCTATGGACAGTTCATACAAACCGATGCCCCGATCAATCAAGGGAACAGCGGCGGTGCCCTGATTAACATTCGTGGCGAATTAGTCGGTATTAATACCCTTATTGCCACCAATAGCATTGTTAGGGGCAATATCGGCATCGGTTTCTCTATTCCAAGCAATCTCGCACAACAGATCTTGCCGCAACTTATAGAAAACGGGAAGGTGGAACGCGGGTGGCTCGGTATTAGTATGGACGCAGTGAGTGCTGAGTTCGCAGAGAAACTGAATCTTGATATGCCACGCGGCGTGCTTGTTAAAGTTGTTGGTCCGAAAAGCCCTGCGCAAAAAGCAGGCATCCAGGTCGGAGATGTTATTCTTACCTTTAATGAGCAACAAGTCCAAGACCTGCATCACTTGCGGCATATTGTCGGAGCAACAAAGGTTGGTAAATCTGTTGAAGTGACAGTCATCCGGGAGAACGGCAAAGAAGAACGGTTGACTGTTAAATTGGGGAGACGCACACAAGAAACCCTTGCCTCACTCTCACCCGATGAGGAACCGCCAATAGTCGTGCAAGCAGATGAAGAAGAAGGAACGCTTGCAGGGCTTCAGGTCGAAGAGCTAACCCCTGAGATGGCTGAACGGTACGGCTATGCTTCAGGCGAAAAAGGCGTTATTGTCACACAGGTTGAACGCGGCAGCAATGCAGAAAAAAAAGGTATCAAACCCGGATACCTCATCCAAGAATTGGAATGGATGCCGGTTGATGACCTTGAGTCGTATGCCCGTATCGCTGAGCAACTGAAAGCGCAGCATAAGAGACGTGTGCTCCTCTATGTCAGATTGCCAGATAATCGCGGTGGCGACTACGTCACCTTGGGCCCGCGTCGCACATCAGACCGGTAACTAACGCAGCAGGCATCCGCGCTATTGGACGGTTCGCGGATTAACACTTGACGGATAGTTGTTTTTCTGGTAGACTGCCGGAAAACAACTATCCTTCTGTTATTAAAGAGGCTCAGATTTTTGATGAAAGCACAACGCGTTGTTTGGCCGAGTCGCGCCAAAGTTGAGGTTGAGACGTTTGAGTTACCGCCTATCGGAGACGATGAAGTCCTCGTCGCCACAGCGTGTACGCTCATCAGTCCCGGCACGGAGCGTGCCTTCTTACTCGGACTCCCAAATGCACAGGGACGTTACCCATCTCATCCCGGTTACAGCAATATCGGTACGGTGATAGAGATCGGTAAATCAGTTACAAACTATAAAGTAGGTGAACGCGTCGCCTCAACACAGGGACACACCAGCCATTTTATTGCCTCGCCGAATCGTTTACTCAAAGTAGCATCCACGGGTGTTCCCGCCGAAGAGGCGGTTTTCTTTAATCTCGGTGCGATTGCATTACAGGGTGTCCGAAAGGCACGGATTGAATTGGGAGAGGCAGCACTGGTTTTAGGACAAGGGCTCATCGGTTTACTGGCACTGCAACTTTCGAGACTCAGTGGGGCAACACCACTCATTGCGGCAGATCTCACCGATAGCCGTCTCGAAATTTCCAGAAGTATGGGCGCAGACTGTGCACTCAACCCGGAAGATGCTAATTTCTCTGAGCAGTTAGGTGATGTTACAGAAGGTAATGGACCGGCTGTTGTTATTGAAGCAACCGGGCATCCAGACGCAATCAGTACCGCCTTAGATGTAGCGGGACGGGATGCTCGCGTAGTGCTGTTAGCAAGCACACGCGGAGAAACACCGAAGGTGAACTTTTACCGCGATGTCCATAAGAAAGGACTTATCCTTTACGGCGCGCATAACTCTATCCGTCCGCGCCAAGAATCCTCACCCAACTTCTGGACGCTTGAAGATGATAGTCTTTTGCTGTTGACACTCATCGCACAGAAACGGTTCAATGTTACTCCCTTGATTAGTCACTGTATCCTTGGAGAAGAGGCACCGAAGGCATATCAATTGCTTATGGAATGGAATCCTGGCTTACTCGGTGTTGTTCTTCAGTGGAACAACGATATGTAGACGCTGATCTGAAGGAAAAAAATGGCACGCGAATACCCTATTGAAAATGTACGCAACATCGGCATTGCAGCACACATTGATGCCGGTAAAACGACTACGACTGAACGGATTCTTTTCTACACCGGCAAAAAACATAAGATCGGGGCGGTAGATGATGGCACCGCTGAGATGGATTGGATGGTGCAGGAACGAGAACGCGGCGTGACTATCACCGCCGCCGCGACGACCTGTTTCTGGCGCGAACACGCCATTCATCTCATTGATACACCCGGACATGTCGATTTCACGGTGGAGGTGGAGCGTTCGCTGCGGGTCTTAGATGGAGCAATAGCACTTTTCTGTGCTGTCGGTGGTGTCGAGCCCCAATCAGAAACCGTCTGGCATCAGGCGGAACGCTACGGTGTACCGCGCATCGTTTTTGTCAATAAGATGGACAGGGTTGGTGCGAATTACGCTCGCGTCCTGGAGATGATGGCAGCACAATTGGGCGCGAATCCACTCCCGCTCCAATTGCCGATCGGTGAAGGCACAGACTTTGATGGCGTTATTGATCTGGTAACACAAAAGGCGATGCGTTGGGACGCAGCAGATCAGGGACAGACCTATTCAGAGATGGAGATTCCATCTGAATTTCAGGATGATGTTGATCAGGCACGAGAGACGCTTTTTGAAAGTGTTGCCGTTGAAAACGAGATGTTGCTTGAGAAATACTTGAACGGCGAAGAAATTACGCGTGATGAATTATTGGCAACTGTTCGCACAGCGACTTTAAGCGGCGCATTAGTACCGGTGCTGTGTGGGAGTTCTTTGAAGAATCAAGGTGTTCAACCACTACTTGATGCAGTCATTGATTTTTTGCCCTCTCCTGTTGATGTGCCGTCTATTGAAGGGACTGCACCACAACCGACTTCTGCCGGTGCGCGTGCCAAACGTAAAAGAGACGCAACTTCCGAGGGCGGCGAGGAAGATAAAATAACGCGTCCCGCAGACGATACTGCCCCGTTTTCAGCCTTAGCCTTTAAAGTTGCGAGTCACCCAACGGTCGACAAACTCGTTTACTGTCGCGTCTATTCTGGCACGCTTCGGCGCGGGGAGGCGATCTACAACGTCCGTTCCGAGAAAAGAGAGCGAGTCAATCGCATTTTACAAATGCACGCCAATAAAGAGGCAGTGTCTGATGCGGCTTACGCCGGTGATATTGTCGCACTTGTCGGACTTAAGGATACCAAAACCGGGGATACTGTGACCGATGCAAAAGAACCGATCCTCTTAGAATCCATCACTTTCCCCGATCCAGTTATCTCTATTGCGATAGAGCCTGAGCGCGCGAGTGATGCGGACGCTTTAGAAGAAACGCTCGAAAAATTGATGGATGAAGACCCGACCTTTACTGTCGGGATTGATAAGGAGACCGGGCAGCGAATTATCTCTGGGATGGGCGAACTACATCTGGAGATTTTGACCGATAGGATGGTTCGTGAATTCGGAGTTAACGCTCGAGTGAGCAAACTCCAAGTGGCATATCGCGAAACGATAAGTACCGTTGCGGAGGCGCGTGGGACACACATTCATAAAACCGATGAAGAAGGCATTTATGGTGATGTGCTGCTCACGGTTGAACCCTTAGAACGCGACGAAGGATTTCAGTTTGAGGACAACACCGACGAAACACAGATCCCGCGGCAATATATCCCTTTCATTGCGACGGCGTTGGAAGGAGCAATGGGGACAGGTCCCCGCATCGGGTACCCGATGCAAGACGTGAAGGTAACGCTCACGGGCGGTTCCTATCATCCAACGGATTCCTCGGAGGTGGCATTTGAAGCGGCAGCAGCCCTCGCTTTTGAAAACGCGGTGAGAAAGGCGAACCCTTTACTCTTAGAGCCAATTATGCAGATACACATCACTGTCCCTGATGAACACGTCGGCAAGGTCATCGGCGACCTGAATGCACGCCGCGCCCACATTAGCGAAAGCTTGGCACAAGACGAATCCGAGACAGGACGTGCATCCCTATTGACGCAGGACATCATCAACGCCTTTATCCCGTTATCAGAGACATTTCAATACACGACCCGACTCCGCTCAATGACACAAGGACGTGGCGCGTTTACATTGGAATTTTCACATTACGAAGTTGTGCCTGAGTCACTTGCCCCCGGTGCGAAGCCTGTTGGCTCGGCTTAGACGCAGCTTAACGCCCGTATGCCCGCATCACTTTTTCTAATTCAGTCAACGGAATCGCGTACATCGTCCTGTCGTTGCGTCCGGTGGTCGTTGTTGCCATTGTCATTGAGTTGACAATAGCCTCCTCTGTTGCTTCAATGACTGCTTGGAACAGCGAACTTAAGCGCCCATTGGCGAGCATCTTGATTTGAAAGGTGCCGGTTTCCGTCCTGCTCGGAAAGATATTCGCCGTGGAAAACGCGATGACGAATTCACCGCTACCATCCGTGCTTGGTGTGCCTGTGCGGGCGAGTCCATGTGTTGCACGGATCGCCAACTGCTTCAATTGACGGTGTGTTAACGGCGCATCTGTCGCGATAACAATAATAAAGGATCCATCTCTGGTCGGTTTCGGTGGGGACCCCGTAATTTCTTTTCCAACTGGAACACCATCAATTCGCAATTGATGCCGCCGACCGCCATTGGAGTTAACGAGGACACCTATTGTCCAGCCGCCCCGTTCTTCAGGTAGAACGCGAGAGGATGTACCGATACCCGCTTTGAACCCGTAGCAGCGCATACCGGTGCCACCGCCAACGCAGCCTTCGATGACGGGACCATTGGTGGCATTTTCAATGGCTTCAATCGCGTGCACTGCTGTGACATGGAGTCCACTAATGTCGTTCAAACCGCCATCATAACACTCTGCTACAATCGGGAGCACAATGTTGTTGTCCGGATACCTTTTCACAATGTAACGAACAACGCCATCGTGCACTGCGCCGACACTCAGCGTATTTGTAAGTAAAATAGGGGATTCAATCCATCCGGCTTGGTTAATACGCGCGATGCCAGTTGCTTCACCGTTGCCGTGGATGGTATAGGCAGCGCCGAACAGGCGTGCCGTCCAAATATCATCACTTGGAATGACAGCGGTGACACCCGTCCGAATGGAATCGCCTTCATTCAAGGTGACATGTCCGACCTTTACACCAGCGACATCGGTGATGGCATTGTGAGTACCTGTTGGAAGCGTCCCAATTTGGATACCGATGTCGCGTGCCCGCGCGCGGGTATCCAAATCTGTAGATTCAACGTTTACACTGTATATAGAACATGCTAAAAAAACACCCGTGAAAACGACAAGAATCAACAATTTCATGTCGCACGCGGTTTTAATATCTGCTATTTTTTCTACAAATATCTTCATCTTCCAATTGATTCCTATAAATTGCGCGGATTTTGTTAAAGATAGCAATATATGTTGGCAGCCGGTAGTCGGGGTAACTCCACTCCCACGGTTGGAACGTTTTACGATAAAAGCGGAGTGTAATTTCGGCATAAATGCCATCACAGAGATAGATACGGTGGGCGTGATCTTTCGTTGATGCAAGCACTAACTTTGCCAAACAGAGGTAACCTGCGTCTAAATTGACGCGTCGCGCATCTCCTTCCGGCTTCTTTATTGTGAAATTTTGTTCCACCTTATTTGTAAACAGTTTTATCTCTGCCAATGTACCCGCGTCAATGAGTCTTTCAAAACTGATAAATTGCCTGTGGATGTCCGGTCCCATCTCAGCTTCATAATAGTTTGTGCTTGCAAAAGGTAGCAGCTCGCTTGTGAAGTCAATGGGGCCGAGACGTTGTGTAAGTTCCGGGTAAACGGTTGACAGAAGTCCCGGTTCAGCGGTCAGCACACCGATGACGGCTTTAACAGGTTGTGGTCTTGTAACGATACCCATGTTATTCTCCAGAATCAAACCGTGCGACGAGGTTCCTGTGTTTCGCCACCCTAAACTTTAGGCATTGAGTATAACAGACAATATTTCAAGTGTCAATGTTTCATTTATCGCGTCAACTCCCAGGTCCGGTAGGTAAGGAAAATGTTGTTTTCTGGCAGCACCCATTTCTTACGAAAGGCAATGTAGAAGTTAGAGTAGCCTTTTCCGCGTTCTCCGCGCCTTCCGCGATTCAGATTTGTAGCATAAACTGTTAGTTTCCTTGTTTTCGTCCAATGAAGGCGTAATGTCATTCTTGTTTGAAAGGT